>JAMCWZ010000051.1 GCA_023480765.1 Nitrospirota bacterium | reverse complement strand
ACAGCGGTTATCGACCTTGACCCCCAAACCGGATCGATCAAAACCCTGATCGGTGGTTCGGACTACGGTCCATCACCATTCAATCGGGCGATTTATGCAAAACGCCAGGTCGCGTCCCTGTTCAAGATCGTGGCATCAATCGTGGCCCTGAGCCCGAATTCCGGCCAAAAACCCGCATATACGCTTGCCAGCCCACTTTCCAATGCCCCGATCCGCCTTCGGGCCGGCGGACGCGTCTGGAAACCGAAAAACGCCGAAAAGATCCTGGAAAGCCAGGTTCTCTTCCAGGATGCTTTTGTTCATTCCATGAACATTCCCTTTTTGCACCTTTCCGAAAATCTTTCCCCCCAGGAAGTGGTGGATACGGCGCGCATGCTGGGCCTCGACACACCTCCCGCGGCCCGCCTCCCTCTCTCCTGGCCTCTCGGAGTTCTGCCGCAAACTCCGATCGCCATGGCCCGTGTGTTTTCCATTGTCGCGAATGGAGGACGAGACGTAACGCCCGACGGGCTTCCGGAACCAGGAAAGAAGCCCGGGAGGCAGCTCCTGGATCCCGGCGTCGACTACCTTTTGAACCATCTTCTCCGCCAGACCGTCAGGGAAGGAACGGGGCAACCTCTCCAGATCTGGACGGGATCCCAGACAGCATGGGGAGGGAAAACAGGAACCTCGAACCGGGGGAGAGACACCTGGTTTGTCGCCGTCTCCCCCCAGAACGTTTTGGTCGTCTGGGTTGGATTCGACGACAACACACCGACTCGACGGACGGGATCCCAGATTGCGGTTCCCCTGGCGGGGGCCATCCTGAAAGATCTTCCCCCGCCCCCCGCCCCCGCTCAGGCTCCTCGGGGGATCGAGAAAAAAACGGTCGACGCCCGGTCAGGACTTTTGTCTCTGGCCTCCTGTTCCCCCGATCTTCGGGAAGTTCCATTCCTTAACGGAACGGCTCCTCCAGAAGAGACCTGCCTTCCGCCACAATCCCCATCGATATTCGAAAAAATCGGCCATTTCTTCGGGAACCTCTTCTGAGCAACGACTGGCGCCCCTTCGAAAGAAGTGCCCCTTGATTTTCCCGGACGTTTTCGAGAAAATAACGAAAAAACTGGGGGATCGTCTAATGGCAGGACGACAGTCTCTGGATCTGTCTATCGGGGTTCGAGTCCCTGTCCCCCAGCCACATTTTCATTCTGTTTCGGAACCCCCTCTCCTCATCTCCTTCCAGAATTTTCTCTGCGTTCCCGAGAATCAACCGGCTGCCCGCTTTGCCCATTTTTCGCCCAGGCCACAATGAGGCGGCCTTTTCCGTCAAAGGCAAACCGTCTTTCGAGAAACCCCTTCCCGAACAGATACAGATTGGTATCGTAATAATCCGTGTCGTTTTTCACCCAAAGACGAGAGAGGAAGATCCGGTAGGCTTCGCGAAAAGAGGAAAGCCCCTGGCGACGCACGAAAGGAAGATAGGCAACCGCAAATCCCGGCGGGAATTTTCCATAGGCGGAACAGGTCTTCGTATTGACAAATAGCGTTGGCCAAGGGATCTTTTTTTGCACCCACCCTCGAAGTCGATTCAGAAGAGCTTGTTCGTCCGGATCCCGGGAAGACGTCATACCCGCCCAGAGATAAACCCGGATGGCATCATAGGACCCGATGGGGCCGGTCACCGGATCCCGTCGCCATCCCTTCCCGGGCTCATAGACCACCCAGTCCGGAACGAATCCACAAGGACTGACGGATTTCATCAGTCCCAGAAAACGCCGGGGAAGCCCTCCCCATTTCATCCCACCCAACCGGATCTCCATGAAGCGCATCAAAAATGGAGGGAAATAACTGGGATTCGTCCGCCAAAGTCTCTGATCCGGATGGAAACCCCGTTCTCCGCCCAAAGGAAAAAATCCGAATCCCGGGAGATTGGCGAAATCCTTTCGGGAAATCAGAAGGGACAGGCGTTCCCCCAGTCGAACGTAATCCGGTCGATGCCAGAGCCTTCCTCCTTCAAGCAAATCGTAACTGAGCCAAATATCCGCATCTGTGGCCGAGTTGTCATCGATGACGCCCCATTTTCCATTTTTCTCTCTCCCCCAGAGCCACGCCGGTAGATGACGCGACAGGTCTCCACGGGAAAGGTTGTTCCCGGTCCAACGGAGCAGGCGAGAGAAGAGTACCGGATCGTTTTGGACAAGGGCAAAAAAGAGAGCGTAGGCTTCTCCTTCGCTGGTCGTCATGTTCTGGCGGCCCCGGTCGATCACCCTTCCATCCGGCTGGATGCAGCAGGACCGGTAATGGTCCCATGCGGAGCGGAACCCGTCTGCCGAGGAGATCCCCGCTCCGAAAAGGAACAGCCAGGACAGCATTGCAAGAAAGATCGTTGTCCGTTTCAAGATGGTTTACCCTCTCCGTTATCCTCCTGTCGACGGAAACCGTCAAAACAGCAAGGGATGCCACGACCATCAAAAAGAGTCCGGCTTTGAATTTATAGGCAACATAAGGACAAGGATCAAGAAGGGGAGGTATCCCGACCGGTTGCCGGGGAGCAGGACTCGCACGCTATCGAAGACGGTTTTTCTCTCAGAAAATGAATTTCGTTTCCCCTTTCGGCACTTTTCGGTATTCTGGAAAGAAGGTTTCGGATGATCGGGCCTTCCGGATACATCCTCCGATAGTTTCGTAGGTTTTCTGTCGACAGGCGAAGCGTGAAGCCAGATCAACCCGGTTTTCCGGGAAGGACGGTCCTTTGAATCCTTTCCCAAAGGGGACAGCAATACAAATGCCTTTTCCCCTCGCAGGAGGGGCAACACGCCCGGGTCTCTTCTCCTGTCTGGATGTCCGGAGGACAATGTATGGCGAAACGCCTTCTGTCATTACCCCCGACGGCATTCGTCCTGTCGGCGCTGTTCGTCAACGGGATGGCGGGAGGATTTGTCTGGCCCTACTTTCCGATTTTCCTGGCGGAAGCCGGTTTAACCAAAAGCTCGATCGGCCTGGTTCTGGGAATTTCAAACATTCTTGTCTTCCTGGTACGCCTTCCTCTTGGGCGATGGCTCGACCACAGTCACGGTCACCGGTTCGACATTCCGCTCGTCGCCATGTTGCTCGCTTTTCCGGCCTTGCTCTTCCTGCTTCCCCACACCCGGTCTCCCGCCGCTCTGGTTCTTCTCGTACTCGCCCTGGCCCTGGCGAGGCTCCCTTTTCTGCCTCTTGGACTGGCGAGACTCAAAAAACAGTCCGATCTTGAGAAAAAACGGTTTTCCCCTCTTCTGTTCGTCGGAGCGCATCATTTTTTTCTGGGCGCCCTGGGACTTCTGGCCGGCGCAGTTATCGTCGCCATCGGGATCGGAAAAACCTTCTCCGCTCTCTGGGTCGTGGTTCTTCTCGCCATGTCTCCACTCCTCATGCCGACACCGTCGGGAGACGGAGACACCCATCCTCCTCCACCGCCACGTCTCCTTCCGGACAGGGAGGAAGTACTCGTCCTCCTGTCCTTCTTCTTTTTCCACCTGGTGAATGCCCCGCTCCTTCCTTTTGCCGAGCTCTACATGAAGACCAACACCCGCCACCCCGGCTGGATCCCCTGGATCGCCGCCATCGCCGAGATCTTCATGGTCGTCACGGCTCTCCCCACATCCCGTCACACATCGGTCTCTTCGGCCCGTCTCGTCCTGGTGACGGCGTCCGGAGCCCTTGCTCTCCGCATGGCTCTTTATGGATTTTCCCCTTCAGCGAAAGGTCTTCTGGAAATCGCCATTCTGGACGGCATCTCATCGGGACTGTTCTGGATGGCGTCCCTGAAATGGGTGGCCGAGCGTTCGGGGAAGGACAACACCTTCAATCAGATGTCGGGGTATGTGGATTTGACCGTGATGACAGCCGGAGCGCTGGGAATCATTCTCTTCGGGTGGGTGGACGGCCGGATCGGGTTTGCCGGGGAGCAGGACTCGCCCGGGTCTTTCTCCAGGAATACAATTATTCTGGCACCGGCGTTTCTTCTTCTCGCCGGCAAGAGGAGCTGGTCTGTCCGGAAGGATAAGAACCTCCACGGACGTGTGCTGCCGCCTGGCGGTGACAGTCAGAACAAAAACTGACTCCCTGTCAGGGAGTCTTGGAAGCATCTCCTCCAAAGTATTCCCGGCGACTGACCTGCACATCGGAAACGAACACGACCCCGGAATACCTCTCGAACAGCGGAGTCAGTCCGGCCAGAATCGTTTCCACCCATGTTTCCGGAACCACCGTGATGACCATGACAAGTGTGTTCACATCGTTGAACATCAGATGTCCCTCGTGGAAACCGCTATGACCTTTTCCCGAAATGTTCGGGATGATCGTATACCCCGAAACCCGGACATCATCCAAAAGAGTCTTGACGAATTTCAAATGTTCTCCGCCGACAACGATCTCGACTTTTTTGACCGTGTAAAGCTTCAAGCCGTCCATTGATGCTTCCCCCATTCCATCCCCGGTCGTCCGGAAACGGTCTCTCCGGACAACCTCATCGCTTTGTGACTCCATTCCACCCATCCTGTTCCCGGACGGTATTCATAGAACACGCCGGAAGGCGCGTCCATGACAACGAGCTGCGCCCATCCCCGGTCAAACGGTCCGCTGAGGGCCAGATTGCCGCCGAGAACACCCTCCACTTTTTCCCTCGGAGCACAAATCACGCACAACAGCCTCATAGGCTCGTGACGGCTGACTCCTTCATCGAAAACGGTCTGCCAGGGCAACCCCATACGCAGATCTCCGCCATTGCCAAACTGCACTCCGAATCGTCCGACCACATTATGAGAAACCTTGCTGCCGCTTCCGTAAACGTCATTGTCGATTGTTGAAAAATAATGTTCAAGGCTGATCCACCGTCCGACAACGAGAGGTCCCGACAGAAGAGTTTCCAGAATCTTTCCGGACGGATCGAGCAAATAATTGTATTCCTGGAGAAAGACCCTTCCCCCCAGATCGATTCCATGGGTCAGATTTCTCCGGCCGATCAGGAAAGCCGCGTTTCCGGACAGGCCCCATTCCGGCCGGACTTCAGCCCAGTCGTGCGAACGGGAAGAAAGACGGGCCGAAATGTCCCCGCTGTTTTTCTGATAGGAGCCCGGAAAGGAGTCAAGCCTTTCAGCCGCCAGGGAAAGACCGGCCTGGTGAAGGTCGGCGACAAGATCCCGGATGGCCATCTCGTGTGTAACTGGCCAATCTTCTCCATCATAGAGGCTGAAAGTATCGGTGGTTGTATCGTGAACTCCGGCCAGAAACCACGTCGTGTCCGGGATCCGGATCCCTTTCTTTTCGAGCGCCAGACGGATGGAAGGGCGATTGAGAAGGGAGGCCGCGACACGCGCGTTCGGGGACCCGTCCTGCCCTCCGCAGGCTCCGCAATCCAGGGCCGATTCATAGGGGTTGTTGTCGGACGTGCTTTTGTGCGCAAAGAATACGACCAGTGGGGCAAAGTCTTGATGAAGTCCCGCCAGGGAAAGGGCTGTTTCGGCAAAAGCCACCTGTTCCGACGGCGTCAGTCCCATACGGGAAAGTTCTTCCAGGCGGCTTTCTGAACGTTTCGGTTTCAGTTGATACTCATCACGCAGTTCCCGGACCAGTTCGTTCTCGTCTTGTCTCGAAAGCCCCAGCAGACGTCCCAGTGTTGTTTCTGCGCCACCGCCATCAGTAGCCCGGCTGGTACCGGAAAGAACAAGATAACGAAACTCTTCGAGGGCGGTCTGCGGGAAAGAGCGGGCCTTTTTCCCGTACTTTCCGAACAAAACCTGACGGATCAGGCCACGTTCTTCGGAAAGGACAATATCCCTCGCCTCCTTTTCCGGAATCTTGTCCAGAGGAACCGTGGTGGCGATAGGTGGCACGAACATCCGTTCGGTGCGTGATACCAGACGATGATACCATCCCGGGAAAAACGTCTTTCCAAAGAGGGGAAGACCGGACATCCAGCCAATGGCTTCGACAAACACATACGGAGTGACAATGTTGTTCTTCATTTCATGGACGAGGTGGCTCAACCAGCGAAGCCAACGCCGGCCACGGAAAAAAAGGCGGACCGCACCCACTTCGTAGGGTCGGTGAATTTCTGCCAGCAAATGGCGTGGGGAAAGAATCGCCGGAGACAGAACCTGCACATGGTCTGCCCCAAAGCCTTTGAACCGGATAGGAATACCGAAAAATCCTGCAAGACCGGCGGTTTCATAGACTCCCATGCGTTCAAGATGCCGCCTTATCCCCTCCGAACGGACGTCTATACAAAACAGCAGTTGAGCCCGGACGGGACGCACATCCGGGGAAAACGACGGGGAGGAGGACGTCTTCGTCCTGGGGGTGGACAGAATCGATATAAAAGTGTCCCGGTAGTTTTTTTCCATCGCCAGAACGCCCCAGTAGCCGAAACGCTCACTGGGGATTTTGACGTTCCAGTTCCGAATGACATCCAAAGCTTCAGGCGTTGTCCAGGAATCCACCGGACCTTCCGGCTCCCAAAAGGCCCAGGCTCTGAAGACCGACCATGCCAGCCGAATCCGTTCATCGAAAGCCCGTTTCCGGGAGCTTTGAGCTCTTTTCCACAATCCTTCCCAATACGGATTCAACTGCCCCCAGACCACCGATCTCTCCGCGAGCCGGTCAATGTCCTGTACAAGAGAAAGGGGGAGGGACGGCTCCCGTCGCCAATAGCGCAGGATGAATTCGCTCGCGTTGGTTTGCATAAAGGTGGCGAGAGAATGACGGGAAGGTCCAACCTTCAGTGCGTTCGAGAGAACGTCCCCGACCATCACGGATTCGAGGGCCAGGCGAATGGCCAGCCATTCCACCGGTTCGATCGAAAAGGGAAGCCTTTCCTCTTCGGAATGTTCGTCCGCCCGCCATTTGATAGCCCCGGACCATCCGGGAAGCGCAGCAAACTCCCGGGAAAAAAGGCCGACCCATTCCTGACGGGGAATCCCCCAGGATTCAAGAACCCGCAAGATTGTTTCTTCCGGCGAGGGGGGAAGAACGGAAAAAAGCTTCGGCATGGCCGGATGAGCCGAAAGCGCTGCAACGCGAGTTGCCCATCTTTCCCGGATGAGCCTGTAGAACCCGCGCTCCCGGCCGGGTGCCGGCCAGAAAGCTTGACCTTCATCCAGATAAAGCGCCGCGGCATCCGAAAGCACAGCGTTGATCTCGGTATGTATGCACGTACCGAAGAGGCGGTCGATCCACTTCGAAAATGTGGATCCCTCTCCGGGAAAGCCAACAATTCGTTCGACAGAGCCTTCGGGATCCGGAACATCGTCCGAAAAGCCGGATTCAGACTCTCCACCGTTGGCAAAGAGCAAGGCCCGAAACCGCGCCAGCCCCTTTCTCAGGGCAATCCTGTCCGGCGTTCTTCCGATCTGTTCGAGACTCTTGAAAATCCCGGGCAAAAGATCGTTCCACCATTCGACGTCTTTGGGATCTCCCGGCTCCGGAGAAAAGGGAGGGAGACCTGGAGAAAGGAGATATTGTGCAAGCGAAAAACGGGCGAACGTCACAGGACCGACCAGCGATTTTCCATCTTCGAGACCCGAAGATGTCGGGAACAACCTCTCGAAGGTCTCTTCCATGTCTTCAAGCGTTATTTTGCCGCGATTCAAGCTCTCACGGATCGTTTGGACGTCGGGATATCCTTTCCCCCCGAACAGCGACTCTCCCGTCCGGATGGCTTCTTCGAAGGACAAATCCTCAAGTCCATTGAGTGGATTGTGATGAATAAAGGTATCCATCGGCCAGGTATCCGGCAGGAGTTCCATCGCCAGACGGACACGCGAACGAACATCAATGACCGCATGCCGGAGGGTAGGGTCATCCGGAAGAAGGAATCGGCTGTTCATCTCCCTCCTCCTGTACTCCAGAGAATCAAATCCAGAATCCCCGGCCAGATCCCCAAGAACAGGATCGGCAGGAGAGAGACGCCCAGAAGACCCGCCAAACGGGAGGGGATATCCGCCATCGGAAGAGCGCCCGCTTTTGGCGGACCGAGAAAAATCTGTTCCCAGGCAAGCCACAATGCCCATTGAAGCAGAACCACCCCGGCAATGGCCATTCCGGCCCATACCCAGAGGAAGTGATTTCCCCCCCCTATATTGGAAGCGAGAACGCCTGAAAACAGACCGGAGCCGGGCACAGCAGCAAGCATCAGAACAAACAGAAAAAACAGACGGTCTGCCCGTGGCATTTCACGGAAGAGCCCCCCCATGTCGGAGAGATTCTGGCGGCGGGTCTCCCTTTCCAGATGATCCGTCAGAAGACCCAGGGCAAGTGCGGGAAACAGCAAGGAGAAAACGAGAACCATCGCCGTCCCGGTATGGCGGGAAAATTCGATCAGGACAATCGGAGTACACATGGCCATCTGTGAAAAGATCGCCGCGGCGATCCGTTTCCGGGCCACGGGCTCTCCCAGAGCGAGGAGGGCACCTTGAATCTGTGCCAGTCCGCAAACCCCCAAAAACGCATCGAGGGCGCTGTCATTCGCGAAGAATGGGAGGGGGGCCCAGCGATGGATCCCCCAGGCCGACAAAATGAACAGTACTGTCCGGACGGAAATCCAGACGGTCGCCGAACCGGTCCGGGGAGTAAAGGACATCCATCTCTGGAAAGGGAAAAAAGGCATGAACAGAAGAAATGCCAGAGACGCAAAGGACCCCGCCGAAGGAAAAAACGCCAGCGGGAACAGAAAACCGGACAGGAGAACCGGCAAGGCGAAGGGAAGGTTGCCGGTTGGACGGGACCCGTAGAACACTCGGAAAAGCAGATAGGAAGCCCCCAGCACCCCCCACCAGAACAAGAGCGCCAGCGAGGGAATCGGGGACAGGACAAAGCCTGTGGCAAAAAACAGAAAGAGAAAGCTCAGAATTCCGGCCGTCTGTCCCTGTTCCTGCTCATATTTCACCAAAAGCGCGAGGGGAAACCACAGCGCCAGGAGGACGATCAATCCCGTCACAGGCAGGTTCGGCACAAACGATTCGGGCTTGCTCCGGTGCAGCACGATGAGGAAAGCCGCGATCAGAAGCATGACACCCAAGGCTATCCGACTCGACTGTTTCGAGACCGGACTTTGCCGTCCGAAGAGCCTGACGGAGAGGGCTCCTCCAAGAGGCGCCGCCAGAAGAAGTCCTTCCACAACCTTCCCGAACGCTTCAGACATCGGGCTTCCCCGTCAGAACAGATTCCGGAGAGGATCCCTCGCCGGTTCGTTCATGCAGCTTCCGGACCGCTGCCGACAAGGAAAGCAGCGGCTCCCGCAGGACATGCCGGACAAACATGTCAGCATATCCCCCCTGGTCGAGAAAATCATGAAGCTGATCGGATATCCGGGAACTTCCCGGGAATCTCCATCCGGAAGCCGACTCCCGGGCGAGAAAAATCCAGCCGGCCACCAGAATGAAGCCCATGGTCAACAAGGCCACGGGATAGAAAAAAGACCATCCGGGTCCTTCCGGGGTCAGATTCTCGGTCGTAGAAATCGGCGCCAATACCCGGTCGAACCATGACAGTCCGCCCCAATACAGACCGAAGACCAGGGCAAAAATTCCGGTAAAAACCAGAACCGATCTGGGAGTCAGGAGGTGACTGAAGCGAAAAAGGTTGAAGACGGTCTGCATCGCGGTCGCCAAACCGAAAAACAGCAGGATCAGTCCCCCGGTTCCCGGCAGGAAGGGCTTGCCGCGAAGCGTGTCCGACAGGAGCAGGATCAGAGGAAGACTGATCAGGATGGACCCTCCCAGCACCCACAAGATCCGGTGACGCCCAAGAGCCCGCGCGATGGACCCCTTGGGAGAGTGCTCGTGGAAACGGGCGGCATGGATCACGCTGCCGGACCCGAGAAAAAGAGTTGCCTTGAAGATGCCGTGGGCAATCATGTGGAAGATGGCCGCCGGAAAGACACCCAGACCGCATTCGGCAAACATGTAACCCATCTGTCCCATGGTGGAATAAACCAGAGTCTGCTTGACGCTGACCTGCACGAGCATGATGGCCGATCCGCATATCGCTGTAAGGGCACCGACGAGAAACAGTCCATGAAGGACGACAGGCGCATGGACAAAAACCGGAGAAAGCCGATTGAGGACAAACCCTCCGGCGTTGACGATTCCGGCATGCATGAAGCCGGACACCGGGGTGGGCGCATCAAGGGTCACCGGAAGCCACAAATGGAAAGGAATCTGGGCGGAGCGTACAAGAATTCCCGCAGCGATCAGGAATGTTCCCCATCCGATGGACGACGACGGGATCCCTCCGGCAAGGAAGCCGCTCCCCCCATGCTCCGTCCCGTGTCCGAGCGCACCGAAAAGACCGTCCAGGTCAAAGGTCCCGGCAGCGTGCCCCAGAACAAGAATCCCCGCAAGAAAAAGTCCTCCACCCACCTGATTCATGACCCACGTTCTGACGGCTGGCTGGCTGGACTCGCGGCGCTGCCGATGGTGGATCAGCAAAAGACAAAGCGCCACCAGAACCAATTCCCAAGCCGCATAAAGCAGCAAGAGATTTCGGGCAGTCACAAGCATCAGGAGAAAACCGGTCGCCATTCCGATCCCGGCGAGGAACCGGTCCGAACGCGGCTCTCCCGTCATGTAACGCCAGGAAAATGTCAGGATCACAAGACTGACGGACAGAATGAGAAAGGACATGATCGCCGCCAGCGGGTCGAAATACAAACCGATTCCGGGTCCTGGACTTCTGGAAAACATATCCGGAAACAGGACGACACGAATCCCCCCGTTTCCTTTCGGAAAGGCAACCAGGGTCAGGCAGTCCAGAAACGAGAGCAGGATACCCGCACGCGTCCAGAGAAACGCCTTGCGATCCACTCCCCGGGACAGGGCAAGGGCGGCCCCGGACCCGGCCAGGGGCATCAGCGGAAGAAGCGCCAGGAAAATGGAAGCAGCTTGCAATAGATCTCCCTCGCCCCGTCAAAAAGCTCCGGGGAGTATGGATAAAAGACCTCTCGACAGACAGGTCTCGCACGTTTGTCAGGATTGTCTCTTCTTCTGTTCCCAGTGTCTCCCAAGAAGGAGACGGAATATCCCAGAAGAAAAAACCGATGAGCGGATGCACACATTTTTTCCGACCAAGGACGATTTTCTATTATTGCGAGAACTTGCTTCCGAGGTCAAAGGTCCGGGGCATTTTCCGGGTGGACGTCTTTCATGTAGGGAGGGGAGGGGTCGATTCCATATTTCATCATGCGATACCCCAATTGTCGCGGAGTGATGCCGAGGAGCGCGGCCGCACGGGTCTTGATCCATCCCGTGCGGTCAAGCACATCGAGGATTTTTGCACGCTCGAGTTCGGAGACCGCCTCCGGAAGCAGGAGGGACTCCCCCTTGCGGGAGAAACCGTTTCCTCTGTCGGAAACAAAAGAAGAGGACGCATCCTCCCGCTCCACCCGATGGGACTGACTGGAGGGAAACAGGGCGAGAGTGCGGCCGACATCCGTCGCATCGACGGAGTCGGTCTGGGACATGACCACCAGCCGTTCCACCGTATTCTCAAGCTCCCGGACGTTGCCGGGCCATTCGTGTTCGATCAGGGCCGAGATTGCTCCGGGAGAAATCGTAACAGACCGGGCGTTCTCCTGGTTGAATCGTCCCAGAAAGTGGTTGATCAAAAGCGGAATATCTTCTTTTCGTTGTCGAAGTGGCGGCAGAAAGATCGGCACTACATTGAGGCGATAATACAAATCCTCCCGGAACTGATTTTTTCGGATGGCTTCTTCGAGATTCCGGTTGGTCGCGGCGATGATGCGTACGTCCACCGGAATGGGCCGCGCTCCACCCACTCTCTCGACGACCCTCTCCTGGAGGACACGAAGGAGTTTCACCTGGACGGACGGGGTGATTTCCCCTACTTCATCCAGAAATATGGTTCCCTCGTGAGCCTGTTCGAACTTTCCGGGACGCGAAACATGGGCTCCGGTAAAAGCTCCTTTTTCATGGCCAAACAGTTCGGATTCGAGGAGGGATTCGGGAATGGCGGCACAGTTGATCTGAACGAAAGGCTTGCGGTTCCGGGGACTGTTGAAATGGATGGCTTTCGCCACCACTTCCTTCCCCGTTCCGCTCTCTCCCATGATCAGGACTGTGGCACGGCTCTTCGCCACAAGATGGATGGATTCGGAGATCTGCTGCATAATCCGGCTTCGTCCAATCCACCCTTCAATCGAATACCGGTCCTTTAAATGGTGCTCGAGTCTGAGAGCGCGTTCTTCCAGTTTTTTCCGTTCTTCCATGAACTGCTTTCGGAGAACAACGGCCTGGGCGATGATGGAACTGATCGTCGTCAACACCCGGAGGTCTTCCTCCAGATCGCCGCTCTCCGGACCAATCGAGCAGTCGGCTGACAGCACCCCGACCTTGCGCGCCTGGAAGGTCAGAGGAACCGCGAGAAAGGCCAGTTTTCCGCGCGAACCTCTTTCGGAGCGGGATCCCGTCCGGTTCAGAAAACGGGGCTCGCGGGAAATGTCCGGAACCACGATCGGATCGCCGGTTTTCAATACCGACCCGGTAATGCCCTCACCTTCCTTGAACCGGCCTTTCCGGATTTCCTCTTCCGAAAGACCGTGGGCGATTTCCGTACGAAGTTCGTCCGAATCGCTTTCGATCAACAGAATCGAGCTTCGATGCAACCCCAGTTGCTGGTCCATGATTTCCAGAATCCGTTTTAGTGCTCCGTCCAGATCCGGAGAACTGGCGAGCTCCCGACTGATCGCAAAAAAGGCTGTCAGTTCCGCAATGACTTTGCTGTTGTCGTTCATCTGCGCTCTCTGGTTGGTTGCTGACGGGAGAAGAACAGGCAAGGGGATCCGGGCTCTCCGCCAGACTCTCCGATGAACAGTCTCTGTTCCCTTTTCCATAATGCCCGAGAACGCGCTCTCAGACAATCCCCCGAGAGAAAAATCGTTTCTAAAATCCGGTGGTTAGGGAATGTGGAGCAGGCTGACAAAATATTTTCCGGGAAAAAGTCGATTCAGGAAAGCGAGCCGCCGTCCTCTTCTTCGTAGCGTGTAGGAGGCGGGACCCTGCGGTCGATGCGCACAGCACGGTGATGTCGAAAAACTCCCGGACGGGCGAGGAAACGGACGATCCCTTCGACGCGGACTTCCACCGGTTCGGTGACATACCGGTCCAGTGAGAAAACATCTCCGGTCTTCCATCCGAGGATGTCGCGGAGCGTAAAACGGGTTTCTCCGATAAACGCTTCGATCTCAAGCGGCGCCTCTTCCACGCGCTCCTGGAGACGGTTGATCCAGCGGCTGTCAACCTCGTACTGATCGCTCTGGAAACCGGTGTAAAGCTTTTCCTTGATGGGTTCGATCGTCGAATAGGGAATGCAGATATAGATCGTTCTTCCCTGGCCGTCTATTTCCAGTCGATAGGCCATGGTGACCACCATCTCGGTCGGAGCGACGATGGCCGCGAACTGCGGATTGATTTCCGAGCGGATGTAAGTGATCGGCATGGGATGGACGGGAGCCCAGGCTTTTTCGAAGTCTCCGATGGCGAGGTCCATGACGTTGCGGGAGATCCGGGCTTCGATAGGAGAAAAGTCCCTTCCTTCGATCTTGACATGCCCGCGTCCGCTCCCGCCGAACATATGATCGACCAGAAGGTATACCATGCGGGCGTCGATGATCAGAAGGATATTTCTTCGCAAGGACTCAAGGCGCAGGATGTTGATATTCGAAGGCATGGGGATCTTCTTGACGAAATCCCCGAACTTCACCATCTCGATCCCCTGGGGCGAAAACTCCACCGTCTTCCGGAGGGTGGCGGACAGAGTGACCTGAAAAAACCGGGCGAACCGTTCGTTAATGATTTCCAGGGTCGGCATGCGGCCGCGAATCACACGTTCCTGGCTGGCCAGGTTGTACTGCTTCACGGGCTCACCGGAATCAGCCGCCTTGGCCTGAGTCTCGATTTCGCCTTCCGACAATCCCCGAAGAAGAGCGTTGACCTCTTCCTGGGACAGGATGCTCTCTGACAAGTCCCCTTCCTTTCCGACCGTTTCCGTTCGAAAACCCTTATCCCCTTTTTCGGATCAAAAGGCGCAAAACTTGACCGTTCGTCTTTCCGCAGGCAATTCCCCGGCCAGGGCCTCGTCAAAGCAAACGGATCACATAAATCCTCCATGGCTTTTCCGGTCCTTGCCGAGACGATCCCGGACGATCACCCGATCTCCCGGGTGCAAATCTCCGGACAGGACGACAGACATTTGTCCGTCTGTGGCACCGGGAACGACCGGCACTGGCATGATCCGGTTCTGATCGAGTTTGAACACCAGCGTCTTGTGACGATAAGGAGCCATGTCGACAGTCTTCAGGAATCTTTCCGACGGACGAAAGACCATCGCCCCGTTCGGGACCAGGAGAACACTGCGAATGGTTCCCACATGGAGGGTGACCAGAGCGGTCATGCCGGGTTTCAGGGAAAGGTCGGGGTTGGAAACACTGGAGACGACATCGTATGTCACGACATGGGATACCGTTTTCGGATGAACTCGCACCATGATGACCTTTCCGGGAAAAACCCGGTCCGGGTAGGCCGGAACGCGAAACGTCACTTTCTGGCCTTCCCGGACGTCTCCGATATCGGATTCCGATACGCGGGTGTCGAGGCGCATTTCCGACAAATCCTGGGCGATAGTAAAGAGTCTGGGCGTCTTGAAAGCGGCGGTCACGGTCTGCCCCACCTGGACCTTCCGGGAAATGACGATTCCGTCGATCGGTGCCCGGATCGTCGTATATTGAAGATTGGCGTTCGCCAGGGCCAGACCCGCAACCATCTCGTCCTCATTGGCCTTATCCATCGAAAGTTTGCCCTGGTCCTGATCAAACACGCTCTGGGCGATGATGTGCTTTTCAAGGAGATCTTTGTCTCGCTTCAGAGCCAGTCGGTCCAGTACAATCCGAGTCCGGATTTTTTTCAGGTTTGAGCGCGCCTCAAGAACCTGAGCCCGGTAGATGGCCGGATCGATTTGTGCCAGGATATCCCCGCGATGGACCCGAGAGTTGAACTCCGCCCGGACTTCCGTGATGATGCCGCTTACCTGGGCACCAACATGAACCGTTTTCATGGCCTTGATCCTGCCGGTGGCGGTTACTTTTTGCTCGAGATCACCCCGGACAACCGGACGGGTTACGAAATCCCTGTCCAGAACTTCCGTCTTCTTGTGATGCAGGAAACCCCAGGACACAAGGCCGAACAGCAGGATGAAAACAACCGACAGCCATCCTTTTTTTCCGAATACCGTTGTCATGAAATCGCCCCCGCCCTATTTTCACTCATACCGCAATGCCACCATAGGATCCAGACGGGAAGCCATGATGGCCGGATAGAGGCCGAAAACAACACCGATTCCTCCGGAAAACAACAATGTCAGGAACATGAAACCAACGGGAAATGGAGCCGGCCATCCGGCCAGTTCCCGGGAAAGGGAGATACCTCCCGCTCCAAGAAGGATACCGGTCAATCCCCCCAGGAAGGACAACACCGCACTTTCCACCAGAAACTGCGTCACGATGTCACCCGGTCTGGCTCCTATCGCCATCCTTATCCCGATTTCTCTCGTTCTTTCCCTCACGGAAACCAGCATGATGTTCATGATGCCGATACCGCCCACCAGCAAGGATATCGAAGCTATCGCGGCCAGAAGCACCGTCAGTATGAGCGACAGTCTGTTGGCCGTCCGGGTGATGTCGCTCATCGGGTTGACCGAAAAATCCGGACGCCCCCCGGGAAAAATATGGTGACGTATCCGCAAAAGACGGGATATCTCCTGTTTTGCGGTTTCGATCCCGTCTGTCGAAATGGCGTTTGCCAAAATCACGCCGACATAGGTGACCCCCATGATCTGTGTCTGAAGCGTCGTGATCGGAACGACCACCATGTCGTCCTGATCCATTCCCATCGGGGATTGTCCCTTGGGGCTCAATATCCCGATCACGCGGAAAGGGGAATGGTTGATCTGGACCCAGCGGCCAACGGGGTCGGCGAATCCGAACAGCCGTCGGGCCACCTTCCGGCCCAGGATGGCGACCCGACTCATTGATGTGACATCTTTTCTGGTAAAGAACGCACCTCTCGACAGTTCCCAGTTTCTCACCGCCAGATAGGTCGACTCCGTTCCCAGGATCACCGTGGACCAGTTGGCAGCCCCCGACAAAACCTGCCCCGCCGTTCGCAATGCCGCAGAGTCCTCCAGAACGGACGGGCATCCTTCCCGTATCGCCCGGGCGTCGTCCAGTGTCAGAGTCGTGTCTGTTCCCCCGCCCACCTGGGCTCCGGAATCCGTCACGGAACCCGGGATGACGATCAGAAGATTCGGCCCCAGGTTGTTGATGCTGTCCAGGACCAGGTGACGAGCTCCCATTCCGAGAGAAACCAGAAGGATAACGGCAGCTGTACCGATCACGATGCCCAGCATTGTCAGGATTGTCCGGAACGGATTTCGGGCCAGAGAACGGAAGGCGAGACCGGCGATGTTCATAGCTCCCCCCCTACGATGCGACCATCCGAAAGGCGGATCTGGCGTTGTGCGCGAGAAGCCACAAGCGGGTCATGGGTCACCAGGATCAGGGTAAAGCGGTGAATCGTCCGGAGATGTTCCAGCAATTCGAGTATGTCTTTGGACGATGCGGTGTCGAGATTCCCTGTCGGTTCGTCGGCGAGAACGATCCCGGGGGAGGTCACGAGAGCCCGGGCAATCGCGACTCTCTGTTGCTGCCCTCCCGACAGCTGGGAAGGAAAATGATTTTCCCGGTCGGACAGACCGACCTGCGACAGAAGAACCCTCGCCCGATCCTGTCTTTCACGGAAGGGAACCTTCTGATAAAGAAGAGGCATTTCGACATTTTCAAGGGAGGTCGTCCGGGGAATCAGCTGGAAATTCTGAAAAACGAAACCGATCCGCCGGTTACGGATCAACGCTCGCTCGCCGGTCTTCAGCGTGTCTGTCCTCTGGCCGTCGATCCATACCTCGCCCGAGGAAGGTCTTTCAAGAAGTCCCATCATGTAAAGGAGCGTCGACTTCCCGGAACCCGACGCTCCAACAAGGGACCAGTGCTCCCCGGCAGGGACCGAAAGCGTCACGTCCGCCAAGGCCTGAAACGTCTCGCCTCCTATCTGAAAGAGACGGGACACGTTTTTCAGCTCGACATCGACACCCTTTCCATGCAGATCATCCATGGAACGCCGGGACCATGAGGCTCCGTCACTTTTTCCGGATCAGCGCGTCCCGATTCTTGAGATAGCTTTCGCGCGATTCCAAGAGAGACTTCTTCGCCTCCGCGTTTCCCTCGATCCCGTTCACCTTGACGGACTTGTTTTCCAGAATCTTGTAATCTTCGAGAAACCGTTCGATTTTCTTGAGGAGATGCGGTGGAACATCTTCCACATGCCTGTAAAGACTGAACAGGGGATCCTTCGCCAAAACAGCCAGAATCTTGTCATCCTTTTCGCCCCCGTCCACCATCCGGAGGATGCCGACAGGGCGAATGCGTGCCACGACCCCCGGGTAGATCGGATCTTCCCCGAAGACGAAAACATCCATCGGATCCCCGTCTTCACAATACGTTCCGGGAATCAGACCATAGTTCGCCGGATAATAGACGGCGCTGTGAAGTATGCGGTCAACCCGAATCAATCCGCTGTCCTTGTCCATCTCGTATTTCACGCGGCTTCCGTATGGGATCTCGATCAGGGCATCGAATTCGTGAGGGAAATTTTCTCCAAGGGACAGGTCATGCCAGGGATTGAACAAGGGTCTCTCCTTTCAGTCGTTTTAGGGAAATTGCCACACCGGTAAGATCTGACGGTCGAATCTTTTGTGTCCAGACTAGCCGATTCTCCGGGAAGTCGCAACAGTCCTGTCCTTCTGGCCCTGACGGATTTCTTCTCGTTGCCGGACAACAATGTACTGGAGCAAACTGTCCCGAAGGCCTGCAGACAGGGAGTCGAACCCGACAAGGACGTCCGTCCCCGGTTCCCGGGACGAAAGGGAGCATGCGGAGACATGGGCCAGAACATCCATTTCCAGCGGAGGAAAAACCGGCAGATCGATAAGGATGTGCAGTGATTCACCGGACGGATAGGCCTTTTCGGAAGGAAAAACCATTCCTGTAGAAGAGATTTCCACCGGAACGGGAACCGGGAGATTCACTTTCTCCCCCGATGACAGGCGGGCGAGAATGAGCATCATCTGGTTGAGTCGTTCCTCCATCGACTGGAACAGGACGAGCCACGGGATCTGGTCTTCCGAGGAACCGGAAGTCCAGGAGGAAGGATATATCGGCAGAACAGGCCTTCTCGGGACAAGGGAACCGGCACCCCTGTCCGCCGGTGTCTGGAAAACCAGCGGCAAGACATCGAAGACCGTGAACTCGCCCAGAACCTTGCGCTTCCGGGCAACAAAATCTTCCTGTCCCAAAATGTTCGGAGAAGACGTTCCCTCAGGCATAAAAGTCGAGACGGCGATGGTCTCCCCCCGCGAATCGATCCGGGGATGAAGGAACCGGGGGTTCGCTTTCTTCCGGACGAGGTCTGGAGGGGGCTTCTTTCGGGACTGTCGCAGACACTTCATGTGGACGGGGAGTTGTCCGGGAACCCGGAAGGGGGTTATCGAGGTTTGCCATTTGATTGACGCCAAACTGGGCCAATGGAATTTCCTTCTCCCGACCGGTCACAAAAGAGGTCAGACTCGACGGTTGATTTTCATCCCCTGAAAGTAGAGATCCATATCGTTGGCCACCCGTGCCGAATCCTCGTAGGATCCCAGTGAGGCAACGCCTTCGGTCCCGGATCGGGGAAGAGCGACCGACGCTCCATAATGGTCCCGAATCGTCCGCGTTCCGTCTGTCCCGTCTGTCAGACGAACGCTGACATCGGTCATAACGGCACCCGCCACGGGTTCCATGTAGACGGTCACCACACCCGGCTCGTTTCCGACGCGGGAGAGAGACGCAAGAACCCTTTCCGACATATCAATGGGCGAAACCGTCATGACGGCAGACGGTCTTCCCGAAGAGACGGGCAGGCTCTCCGACCTCCTCACCCCATCCTTGGGGGGAGTTGGCACGATTTCGGTTTCATGCAGTACCGGACGTATGGACATCCTTTTCCTCTGTCTCGGATAAGATTAATACCCATTTTCATAATACCACAAAAGGATTGGACGTCAACGTCGCAAGTCCGGTTCGAGGCTCCGGATTTCGGACATTCATCAAGGAATATAAAGAAGAAGAGGACATTCAGGAAAATACATACGGAGGGAAAAATCCGGAGAGAGACGAATCCGTTTCACATTTAAAAAAACCAATCGACCGACCGTCGGCGACCTCTCCAATCTGTTCGATTTTTCGAAAAATTAAAGAGAGAGGATCCTTCCCCGCCGGGATCTTTACCAGGAATTGATAAGCCGTTCACGAAAAAGCCGTTTTCCCTAAACTCGATTTTGATTGTCCCTTCATGACTCCCCCCTATCATCCAAGGCGTTCTCACACACCCCCCATAAGCAGCTGAGAAGGGATTCACGTCACTTCCCTCTTGCCTCTTTCTTCCGACGAGCTTTCCCTCTTCTCATTGCGGGCGGAGCCCCTATAACTCTCTGCAGGTTCTAACGAAAGGATATGGCATGGAACCCCCTTTTTCAAAATGGATCGCCGGAGTTGCGCTTGCAGGCATGGTCTTCTCCCCATTCAGCCAGACCGTCCTTGCGGCCTCTTCCCCGGGAGAACCACCTGTTCCGACTGTCAAAACCACACCGGTCGCATCGTCTTCCGTCCTCTATGGGACGATCCGCTCCGTCAGGAACGGGACGCCCCTTGCACACGTCCCGATCGTTCTGACCAATGTCAAGACCAGCGAAACCTTTCGGGGAACGACCACCTCCCAGGGATCCTACATCTTCTCCGGTCTTTCCCCGGGCGATTACAAGATCCGGGTGGGCGGCGGCAACTTCTCCATCCAGAAAAAAGAGGGGTTGCTGAAGAGCGGCATCGTCGGCGAGATCGACTTCGACGTGAACCCATTGTCGACCGGCTCTTCCGAACTTCTCGGACGGACCTATGAAGGCCACGGAGATCACAAGATTCCCGTGCCGGCCAGACTGGCCATCAAGAACAGCAAAACGGGTGAGATCTACAGCGTGACGTCCGACGACCAGGGCGCCTTCGACCTCAAGAACATCCCGTCGGGCGATTACGTCGTCCAGGCCCTCAAGCGGGGATATGTCCCCTATGTCGCCCGGGTGGCGGTCAACGGCAAAGTGCAATCGGACATCCGCCTGCGCATCAACCGTCTGGCCCAGGCCAATATCAATACCTCGAGCAGCAAGAAGATCCGGGACACAACCGGAGCCATTTCCATCGTTGGTCGAAAGAAATTCGTCCAGAACCTCACGACCGGCGCCACCTACGCCCTGATGCTCAACAGCCCGTCCATCGAATACTTCTCCCGAAGCGGAAGCCAGGGGATTTCTGGCGGAATGAACTATTTCTCCTGTCGCGGCTATACCGTCGGGGCCGCCAATACCGTCAATACGGGAACCTCCGGGATAGAGATTTCCATTGATGGCGTTCCCATGAACATCGAGGCCGACGGAGGAGAAATCTACGATTTGGGGGTCATGAACACGGACATCGCTTCCGCCACCATCCAGCGCGGCGTGACCACATCAAGGCAGATGGGAAACTATGCGGCGGGATGCGCGATCGATTTCCATCTGATCGAACCGCTGAAAGACGCCTACAATACATTGACGTCGGGAGGGGGTTCCTACGGGCTTTTCTATACGAGCTTCGTGAATAATTCGGGCATCAATGACACCACCAACACCGGCATGTACAACGACTTCACGGTCATGACCCAGAACGGATTCCGGGAATTCATGGGAGATTTCACGGAATATCAGTATTACGGAAACGTGACGAAATACCTGGAGAACGGAGGCAAGCTTTTTGCCTTGCTCACGGCAAACTACAAGAACTACGACCGCGGCGGGTCCATCTCCCTTCCGGACTACAACCAGTTCGGATACAGCTATAACGGATTGCCGAACGGCGAAAACACGACGTATCCGAACGGCGTGAATCAGCCGACCTCTCCTTTCTACAAGAACTGGAACTACGCCCGGTTCATGTTCGACATCGGCTACGACGACCAGATCACGCCGACTGTCAAGCTGAAAAATACACTTTTCGGCGAGTTCACCCCGAACGGTTCGGTCAGCCTTCCGGCGGCAACGACGGCCACCACGCCCGGTACCGGGGCGGCCACAGGACTCACCTTCAATTCCCAGACGGCCGACTACAACAACCAGTACGGGTCGCCTTACATGTTCAACTATTTTCAGGCCGAAGGCATGAAACTCGGGGACATTCCCGAGATCCGCTTCAGGGTTTCCTCCAACGACAACCTCTATCTCGGCATGAGAGGCTCCTATGCCGACTATCGGTATTTCATCAATCCGCTCTTCAACAATATCACGGGAGGAAGCGGAAACGCCCTCTATTCCCAAGTCACGATCGGGGGCTATCTCGAAGACCATTTCCGGCCGGCCGACTGGACCCTGATCAACGCGGGGTTCCGGGTGATGTCCGTCCAGCAGTATTATAACGACCTGGCAAGTGCTCCTCAGCAAGCTTTGCTTTCCCAGAACGGAGCCGGCGGCGAGGCAGGAGTCAGCAACGGTTCTTCGATGCTGATTCCGATGCCTCATCTGGGCATCAACCTCTACCCGACAAAACACTGGAAACTCTACGCCAATGCGGGAGAATCCTTTGCGCCGCCCGCCATCTTCGCCTTCAAGGGTCTGAGCCAAAACCAGATCCCGTTCAACATCTCCCCCGAAACGATCTGGGACTTCGAACTCGGCGCACGGTACGCCACGAAGAGGGGGTATGCCGATGTGGACGTTTTCAGCGACTACCTGAGCAATATGTACAATACCGTCCTCCTGCCGTCCACCGTCAACGGCGTCACATCCCTGATTCCTCAACCGTCGACAACGGGTTCGGCGCGCGAACAGGGCGTCGAATTTGAAGGAAAGATTGTCCTCGGGGCCGGATTCGGGCTCCAGGCCAATTATTCCTATATTCAGGGGGTCCTGACGAGCGACGTACAGGGTCTCGGTCTTCCGGCGGCGCAACAGATCAATGTCAGCGGAGACCTGATGCCGTTCGTTCCGCAAGGCATGGGAAACCTCGCCCTCACTTATGACCATGGTCCATTCCATATCACGATCGACGAGCGGTATACGGGCGTCATGAACGTCATCGACTTCGGTGGAGGTCCTCCGGGAAACGGGAACTTTCAGGCGAATTCTCCCGCCTACTTCGTGACCGACCTCTTTGCGACCTACGACCTTCCCAAACTGTCGTGGTACAAAAAGGCCAACCTTTTCGCGAGCGCCTACAACCTGTTCAACACGAACTACTATAACCCGGCCTTTTTGACTCCGGGGGCCAACAGCATCGAAACCCTCTTCGTCTATCCCGGAGAACCCGTCAATGTCTTCGGAGGAATCAGCATGACGTTCTGAGTTTCAGGAGGAAAGGCTTCAAAAATGTCCCGGGCGCTTCTTCAAACATCGGGTAGCGCCCGGAAAGGGAGGAGGGCCCGGGAAACAACGGTCAAAAAAGCCTCCTTCCCTTTGTGTCAGGAACCGTCGAAAATCAGGTGGCACCGACGAAGACGTTTTGATAATACTGTTCCGAGGAAGACAGTCCTTTTTCGAAGACGGGAACAAGTTCGTACTCGATCAGGTCGGCGAGAAGAATCCAGTCCTGAGCTTCCTGAGCGATCAACATAGATTGCAAGAGTTCCTCGAACCGGGCCTCGTCCTCAACAAGGGTCAGGCTTTCCCGAGACACTCCGTCTGTACTCACCCCGCGGATCTGGCTCACCAGAACCTGGGCTGCGACCATGGATTCGATCCCCTGGACATAGGCACCCCCCTGATCCTTGTAGGCGCCGTCACCGCCGAACACTTCATTGATCTTTCCCTTGCGCAGAGACCGGCCGATTTCCGAAAACAGGCGGGCCACCTGGGAAAGATGCGAGACCAGCGTCCGCACCGACTCCTTGAGGACGTCTTCCAGAGGAACCGTCAGAAGTTCAAGGGACTCGCCATCTCTCCCGTCCATGTCCCGGACATATTCACCGTTTTTGCAGACGATATCACCATCCACCCGAACCTCATCGATAATCCGGTCCATCGGAATATCCTTCTCGATGATTTCCCGAAGTTTCCCGCTCAAGGGAAGGTCTTCACGAATTCTGTCGGTTACCACTTGCTTCCCGTCGATCCACACTGAACACTTTTTCATCGCCCTATCCTTTCCGCCAGTTCGAGACCGGACATCCGGCCCATGCAAGGTTCTCCAGCGCGTCCGGTTTCTCCGGAAGTGCCGCACCCTCCTTCCCGGACGATCCGGGAAAAAATTTCGGCTCTTCTTTTCAGATCTCCATAGGTCTTTTCCGTTCTCTGAACCAGAGTGAAAAGATCCTGAGGGTTCCATACATCGACGCTTTCTTTCTCTATCTGAAAGAACAAGCATATCGGACCCAGGGGTGGACACGTCCATGCTATCTCCTCCACCCGAACGTCCAGCTCGTCTATGCCGGAAAGAAGACTTTCCGGCACCGGCTGTCTCCCTGAATCCAGACAGACAGCAATCTTATGGACGAGTTCCTCTCCTTCTTCCGCCAGGCATCGAAGACGTTCCGACCGCTCGAGAACCTCCGAAACGGAACGCTCCGGCAACCACCCGCATATCGGCGTTTCCCGTATTCCTTCAAACTCCTCTTTCCAGACTTTTTCATACACTTTTCGGAAGAATTCTTCGGGAGATCCGCTGTCGACTCCCAGCGGACGGTAGCGGATCTCTCCGGAAACGTCCCTCTCCGACAGGGCGATTCCGGTCCTCTCGCCCCGGGGCTCGGACTCCAGGGAAAGCCGCAATGTTCGCAGATCCTCCTGATGAGGCGTCCGGGGAATTGCAAGACGCCTTCTTGCGATGGCCGCGACAACCCGCGGAGAAAGATCTTCCCGGCAAACAGGGTTCAGGCACCGGGAGTCCGGAGCGCAGGGAGCGCAAGCGGCCCGGGAGTACAAGACGATATTCCCGGCCCCCCAAGGACCGGTTTCCGGATAAAACAGATTGGCAAACGAAAGGCAGAGAACAGGAAGACCCAGCAGAGAAGCCGCATGCATGGTTCCGGTGTCGTTTGACACCAGCAAATCCACCTGTTCAAGGAGAGCAAACAATTCGTCCGTGCCGGTTTCACCGGTCCAGTCGTGCACCCTGAGGGAAAGATCGGCCTTCGATGCACACACTTCCTTATAAACACGCGCGTTTCTCCTCCGGTCTTCTTCCCCCGAGCCCAGAAGGATTGCGTGCGTTTCGGGACGCCCCTCCAGGAGCCTCCGGATCGTCTCGGCAAACTGTGTCACCGGCCATCTCTTCAATTCCTGCGAGGCGCCCGTGGCAAATGCGATCAACGTGTCCTCCGGTCTGATTTCCGCGCGTTCTCGTTTTTCCCGGACGGTCGCACGGGATTCCGGTCTAATGGAGAGAGGTATCGAGACCGGCGGAGGAACTCCGGCGATTTTCAGAAACAAGTCGGCCAGGTTCAAATTGTTGTAAAGACGGTTTTTGACAAGCATGCCCAGATAAGGGACGAATCTTCCGTAGTGGGCACGATAGCCGTCCGGCGTCATATAAAGCCCTCTCTTCTCCCGGGCCCGGATCAGATATCCCAGAACCGCTCCGATCCGGTTGGGTGTCAGATTGATCAGAAGGTCGGCGTCGAACCGGTCTATCTCATCGATCCAGCTTCGGACAGACCGATACGCCTCCAGAGGAGAACCGAGAGAACGGGCGAGAGACAGAAAACCGGAACCGTCCACGGGATAGACGCTTGCAAAAAGGGAGAGAGGACCGAGAACCGGCACGAATTCCCGATAGGCCACCAGGGAAATGATGCTGTCGGGATAAGCTTCCCTGAGCGCCGCCACCATCGGATATGTTTCGTAGAGATCTCCCATGCGGGTCAGGGCCAGAACCAAAATCCGCAGAGGACGTTTTCCGGACAACGGATCGGTCATCTCCCGCCTCCCTGGGCAGCGATCTCCGCCAGCAAAAGGAAGGTTGCCGCCGTCCTGGAAATCTCTCCTTTTCCGGGGGATATGGAACGGGCAATCTCTTCGAGACCCAGGGGCTCCCTTCCGCGCAAATTCTCCAGGAATCCGGCCAGTTCCGGTTCTCCCTGGGCATCGGCGATCAGTTTTTCGACAGGCCATCGACCGGTGAGGGATGCCTGGGCCGGCCGGACTCCACGATCTTTCAAAACATCGATCCACCGGGACATGCGTATCTCATACGTATGTTCCCTCAGCACCCTGTTGCGAGAAAGGGCGGCCGTCTCCTCCCGGGCCGAAGAGTCCTGAAGGTAATGAGCCACCATTGCCCGGCACTGGCTTTCGTTCTGATAGACCGCAAGCTCTTCTTCCTCAAACAGCCCGGAGAGAAGGGAGCGCCTGTCCACTACCTGAAAAGCTCCGCAGGAAGCGATCTCGAATGTACGGGGATTGACGAAATCCCCCTCGGGATTCACTCCCCGATGGTAGACGGAAGAATGCAGATTGATATTGACTGTCGTGGCGTTGAACACGATCGCCGTCTCCTCGGAGGTCAACCGTCTCCCGCCTTCCCGGACATAACGGAAAATCGGATCCTGAACGTTCCATTCGGTTCCGAAAATCGACAGGCCGAAATCCGCGAGGGATTTCAGAAAATGGTGACGATTGGGGTAGCCGGCACCCATGAACGCGACCGGGCCACCATAACGACCCTGTTCTTCCGGCTCCGGCGTCCGAGGATAAAACACGGAAGGATCCGCCGCCAGGGGAAGATAGGTGACATGATCCACCTTTTTGTCGGCGAGAACGGAAAGAAAAGGATCTTTCTGGATGACAGCGAAATCGGTCACCAGCGGGGCGACGGTCTCCCAGTAGGTCGCAAGCCTGAAGTCTTCCACAAACCAGTATGCGACGGGAATGTTTTCCTTGCGGAATCGGGAAAGAAGGGAAGGAGAGACAGGCGCCTGGGCAAGGGCCACGATCAGGTCGGGCTTTTCATGCACCACCCGGGCAAAGATCAATTCATCCAGAAACCCCTGAAAAATCCCGCGAAGCTGCATTTTGTGAAGATCGAAGGACGTCTGGGCACCGATCGCCCGGAGCGCTCCTTCGAATGGAGCCATGTCCAGAAAAGTCGTCCGGTGGCCCAGTCGTTCCAATGCCCGTGCCGCGGATCGGGCCACCGGATAGGAACCTCCATAAACAGGAGGGATCACCAGGATGCGATAGCTCAGGACAATTTCCCGATCCGGCTCTTCCAGAACACGCCGCAGATCCCGGTAGGCCTTCGGGTCCAGCTTTTCGGAGGGGGCATGAACAAGAAGACGGGATCCGGAAGGTATCTTCCGAGCGTCCTCCATATCGCAGGAAAAATGAAGTCTCTCCCCAAAACGATGCCATTCGAAATGTCTCCACGACAAGGCAATCCGTCTCGGATCCGTTTCCAGAACATGAACCGGCAGACGGGTTTTCGACAAGAGTTCCCAGACATGATGGCCCAAGCCCAGGCCCGCTACGATGTAGCCATTTGTCTTTGCCGGCTCTTCCCCGGCCACGGCATCCTGCGCCCATGAATTCCCTTCTTTTTCCGGGTCGTAGAGACTGTGCAGGGTCAAAGCTCCCGCCTTCAGGCTCGGACTCCCGTTTCGGGCCGAGACGATTTCCAGAGAAGGCCCCTGAAACGGTTCCAGTAACCGTCGAGCGAGTCCCAGGCTTCCGAACACGTCCGCATTTTTCCGGAACAGACTTTCCTCAAACTCCATGCTTCTACCCCTCCCCCGCCAGATTGGCCGGAACCCGAATGACAGAAAGGCCGCTGTCGTCCGTCTTCTTTCCACCGCGCAACCGGTTCCGGTTTATGATCAGATCTCTTGCGATCCGTGTCTCTTCCGACAACCTGGCAAAGGCCTGTCGCTGAGATTCCCGGTCTCCTTCGCCCTCCTCCATCTCTTCCGTAAAAAGAAAAAGAGGCCATAAAAGGGGAATTTCCTCGAGAAGCCTTCGCTTTGCTCCCGGTTGCTCCAGCCACGGACGTGACGACAAGGAAGCTCCCTTCACAAGATGATCTCCCGACAACAGAGACGGCCATCCCTCTCCCGCAAAGGGTTCGCATTCCTCTTCCAGAGAAGGAAGAGAAACGGCGGGTTCCAGCACCCGGAGATAAAAACGACGAAACAGGATCCCCAGAAGATCTTCTCGTGTGGCGGAACGGGAATGCGTTGGCCGGAGAGACAGAAATCCGGACTCCATGACGGAACGCCAAACACGAAGCCCCTGAGGAGGCTTTGGAAGAGCTTCTCCTGAAAAAAATCCTTCGACCAGAAGCGCCAGATAACCCGGATCCATCAATTCCCGACACTCCATGCCTGTACATCCGGAACCTTCTCCCGTACAGGGATGGCATTCGAGATCTGCCGTCACCGCGAGGCTTCCCGGAATGTATGCTCCGGTTTCGTGGGGCTGGGCGTTGGCAAAAAACAGGCCGATCGACGGAACATTCAGACATGCGGCCAAATGAAGCGTCGCCGTGTCGGGAGACAGCAGAAGAGAAAGAGACGCCACTTCGTCCCACAACCGAGAGAGCGAAGTTTCCCCGACCCGGTTTATCACCGGACCGGAAATCAGACGGGTCAGCACTCGTGCCTTGTCCCGTTCGTCTGGACGCCCCAGGAGAACCACCGGACGACCTGTGATCGACCGGATCCTGTCGACCAGAATCGCCGCGTCTTCCAGGGCAAGTTCCCGGTAAGCGCTTCTCCCCGAAAGAACCAGTCCGATCGGGCCGGTACGGGGGAGCGACGGATGGGGGGAATTTTCTGTCTGCCTCTTGGCTCCGGACAAGCCGAACCCTTTCCAGACATCGGACAGATGAATTCGATTGATCGCCCGGACTCCACGTGCGGATGCGACAAGATAGGCGGGCCAACCCGAGAGTCGACCGCCATCGAGACCCGGAACAGGACGGTCGTGGAGGGCCAGGAATCCTTTTCTCTCGGAGGCCGGGAGGATTCTTCCCAGAAGAGCGCCTGTTCCGTCATGGTTCATCTGGAGAAGACGGTCGAAGGATCTCTTGCTGAAGTCTCCCAGCAACCGGTGAAGCATCCCGGCTGCCTTCATGGGAGAAGCGGTCGCGAGGTCGAGCAAGGATCCCTTTCCAGGAAATTCTGCGACTTCCCCACCGGGATGGGCTAGCTTTGCCGCTCCCACCATGTCTTCCGACACCAGAACCGTCACGGACTCTCCCGCGTCCGACAAAGACCGGATCAGCGGAAGCGTCTGAAGAAGATCCCCGAGACGGGCCCTCTGGATGACCAGCGTTTTCACTGCGGCTCCCTACGATACCTGTCTTGCGGAAAGATCGGGACCCGGTAACCCCTGAAACATCTCCGGCATTTCATGGTCCGGGTGAAGCCTTGAAAACAGACGAATTTCGCTGGCAGCCTCTTCTTCCCGGCCCAGTTCCAAAAGGATTTCGATCAGGCGGACACGTTCGGGAACGGCTTCTGGGATTTCCTTCAGATAGTTCCGGAACACGGCAACTGTTTCGGATAATTGTCCCGATTCCTCAGCGAGTCGGGAAAAAAGTTCCAGGATATCTTCCTGCAGCGGATGCAAAAAGAGAGACTGCGCATAATAAAAAAGGGCTTCGTCTTTTCGATCCAGCTCCTGACAAGCCATAGCGAAACCGGAAAGGGCTTTCCAGGAACCTGGATTCATGTCGAAGGCCATCTTGAACCACACCAGCGCCTGGGTGGAATTTCCTGTCAGAAGTTCCAGGACGGCCAGCCCCAAAGCTCCGCGTTCGTCCTGCTCCATCGACAGGACTTCCAGAGAGCGTTCGTAAGCTTCTCTGGCTGTCCCCCACTGCTGACCGCGACAGGCGATTTCTCCGATCCGGATGTCGATTTCCGTTTTCTCCTCCCGGGAAAGAGAGGCGTCCAGGCGCGCTTCCTGCAGTATTCCGATCAGATCCACGCCGGCTCCGTCGGCAGAAAGCCGGTCGACACGGTCGAAAATGGCCTGAAGCTTCCGTCGGGCAAGGAAGATATACTGAACGGTGAAAAGATCTTTCAGATCTTCCACACCCTGGTCCCGGATCACGACCGACCCCAGATCGATATCGGTCCTCTGACCATTCGACAATCCGGTTCCTTCCTGCACCCATCGGTAACGGCTGTCGACATTTGCCGATACGGACTCCACCCACAACCCCGACTCCCCCAAAAGGTCCAGCATCGATTCCCTGGTAAAGAATCGAAGGTGGGACCGGTCCAGGATTCCTTCCTCTTCATAGCGGAAATGTCCTTCCGCCAGGCCCAT
>JAMCWZ010000121.1 GCA_023480765.1 Nitrospirota bacterium | reverse complement strand
ATGTTATGAGATGTGCTCCAGTGATCTATATTAGTCGATTCGTAATCGACAGGTCGTCGGTTCAATCCCGACCGCCGGCTCCAGATTAAATTTCTCCTAAAAAAGACAAAAATCTCCATTTTTTTTTAGACAATTAGAGTATCACTTCCTTTTTCCTCGAAGAAAAAAGCTTGAAGAGAAGAACCATCTTCAGTTCCAATAAGATCCATCAATGCTTCTAAGTGGATGGGGGATGGATGAAAGAGAAATTTAATCCAGGAAGGATGTTGCGTTCCCCTCGGGAACGCCTGGGAGGATACTCCTTTCTCTCCCGTCTTATTAACAAGGTGCGTCTTCATGATAAGGGTGTTCTCCCAGACGAATATCACCCGAACCTCCTTTCGCAATCAGAGCGGACATTTGACGGTCGTTTCCTCCAGTTCACCGGAATTTCACCAGAAGCCCTGAAAACAGCAATCCTCTCGTCGAAGGATGACGGAGTTGTCCTGGAGTGGGTCAGTAGAAATGCAAATCCCCGATCTCAAGAAGAAATCGAACTCTGGTCCGATTCGTGTGAAAAGACTCTCTCGATTCCGACGCCAGAGCGGATTGCTATGCGAGCAGGATCTTATCCGAAGGTCGCAAAGGATTTGGGACTCTTTCTTCTTGGATCCATCAATCCTTGCGACATGATTGATTTCGATGAGGGCCGGATTTCTGAGGAGGAAGTCCGGACACGCTACGAAAAATGCCTTCGGATGGAGTCCCGTCCTCCTTTTCCGCCGTTTACGAGGGAAACTGCCATGTTAAAAGTCCGAATGGCGGAAGATGCCTGGAACTCGCGAAGCCCTGAGAGGGTGGCCATGGCCTACACCCATGACAGTGTGTGGCGAAACCGGTCGGAATTCTTTTCCGGAAGACCGGAAATTGTTCTTTTTCTTCAGAGGAAATGGAACAAGGAGCTCGACTATCGCCTGATCAAGGATCTCTGGGCATTCGAAGGCTCAAGAATTTCTGTTCGTTTTGCGTATGAATGGCACGATGATTCCGGCCAATGGTATCGGTCTTATGGCAATGAAAACTGGATGTTTTCGGAAAATGGCCTGATGTGCCGTCGGATCGCCAGTATTAACGACCTTCCGATTTCCGAGTCGAGTCGAATGTTCCACTGGAAAGCTGGTCCAAGACCCTTGGAGCATCCAGGCCTGGAAGAGCTTCATTTCTGATCATCTGAGTCCAGTCCCTATAGGACTTAAGATAAGGGTTCGGGTTTGCCAGGAAGCCCGTGCCATTAAAAAATCAAAGAAGATGTTGCCCTTCTTCAGAAGAGAAAAAACTTCAGATGCTCAAAGCCCCAAGCAACGATACGCCTCCTGGATGTCATTAAGAGATGTCATTAAGAAAGGAAGGCTTATCTGGTCATCGGTCCGTCAAAAAAGCACGCTCTTCATGGAATAGGCATTCGAAAGGCAAAGATAAACTCATCTCTGACAGTTTTTTATTGGAAATAGCTTATATTATGAGATTTAAAGAAGTTCAAGAGCCTATTTCTTAAGTTTTTCTGTTTATTCTCCCACCGCCCGCTTTTCTGCTAGATGCCCATTGATAGGGTGCCCTGATTCCTCTGATCAGAAGTTATTTTTTCTCATAGAGTTTTTGTGAGGTGCATCAGGATCGGTCTTTGGTCCAGAAATGAAGTCTACGGGGGAGTCTGCGCGGAAAATCCATGGACATGCAAGAGACGGATGATATAACAGTGCAGAAAAACAGGCCGCAATATTTGATCACCCAAGAAAAAAAAGTCCAAGGGAAAAAGTCCAAGAATTCCTTAAGTCCTTAATCTCTTATACTCTTAAAAAATAATTTTTTATTTTATGATAATAAAAAATTATTATTTTTTTTATTGAAAAAAATAAAATAGGTGATACTATGTTACCGAAGTTCGATGGGGCTTTCTTCCTCATCTTTGCGAGAAAGGGTCCAGTTAATGCGCTCAGGAAAAACGAGTACTCAAAAAGAAAAAAAGAGAACATCGCCCCTGAAAGGATTTCGGGTATACATTTTTGAATCTTCCATAAAAATGAATTCCGGAAATCTTCGTTCAAATAAATTAATGAATTTGTTTATTGCTGGTGTTGTGACTTCTGGTATTGGTTTTGTTCTCATTCTTGTCTTTGGTGTCATCCTGAAAACACCTCTTTTTATGAAAATGGAGGATGTGCAAAGACAGCTTGCCTTGGAAAACCGGTCCGCACTCTCTCTTTATGCGAGACTTGGGGAAATTCATCAGCAAATTGAATATCTGTCCCTGAAAGAAAGAAAAATTGCCCTGATTATGGGGAAAAAAGCTCCCTCTGAAGGACAATTGCTGGGTGAGGGAGGTCGTGAGTCCTGGATGCCTCCGGCCGACATGATGGTTGCGTATACGGGAAACGGAATTTTGCGTCATATTGATCGAGTGATGTCCGAAGAACACACGGAGCTCCTCAAGAGAGAACAGGAACTTAGTTATCTTGCACGTTCTATGAGCTTGCAACGGGAAAAATGGCTTCGAATCCCCAGTATTCATCCTGTCCAGGGGACTGAGACATCCCCCTTTGGATGGCGCAATTCTCCGTTTGGGTACGGGAGAGAATTTCATCCGGGAATCGATATTGCTGCTAGACTGGGAACACCGGTGATGGCAACCGCAGCGGGAGTTGTGATCTGGGTCGGATGGGATGCGGGGTTCGGGAAAACTGTAAAAATCCGGCATGTAGATGGAATTGTCACGCTTTTCGGCCACTTGAGTCGATACTTTGTGCACATGGGGGATCGGGTCAAGAGGGGGCAGGTTATTGCTGCTCTCGGCAACACAGGCATGTCGACTGGTCCGCATCTCCATTATGAGATTCTCGTCAATGCCAAGCCTGTGAATCCTCTTCGATATTTCATTGTGAACTCTCTTCCGAAAATTCGTGTGGCGATGAATCGACAACGATTTTAGGATTCTGTTTTCACATTCGGTCGGTTCCAAAAACCCAAACACACCCTCGCAATCTCTTCCCGGACGAACACGACTTTCTTCATCATAGAATTTCTTCTCTTAAAATGAGGAGGGATCCTGTTCTCCCTCCATCAAGAATTCTCCAAATGGTAATGATCCAACGTAACCCCGATTTGCACTCTCCGCGGCCCCCGAAAGTCTTGAAAGCGTCTTTAAAAAGCCCTATATGACGGCTTCTGTTAGTGATTTTCGCCGGTCTGCCTTTCTTGACACCGGATCAGTGCCGGGGTAGTATTTTTTCAAGAGAAATTCCCGTTTTCTCTTGGCAGATAACCGGGAAGAGGAGATGGTCTGATGATGGACAAATTCACGGAAAAAGGCCGTAAAGTTATTATTATGGCCCGGGAAGAGGCGGAGAAGCACCAGAACGATTATCTGGGAACCGAACAATGGAAATTGAGAGAAATTTGCTGGGAGGAACTTCGACCCTGACTTTCGGCGAGCTTCCATTGACCCCTCGGGTCAAGAAAGTCATCGAATACTCCGTTGACGAAGCCCGTCTGCTTGGCCACACGCATATCGGGAGTGAACACCTTCTTCTTGGCGTTTTGCGGGAAGAGGACGGCATTGGCGGCAAGATATTACGTGCCCTTGGAGCCAACCTGATGGCGGCCAGACAGTTGACCGCGAGTTTGCTCAAGAGAGCGAACACAAATGTGTCCAGAGAAAAAGAACGCAAGAGCAACACTCCTGCCCTGGACGACTTTGGCCGTGACCTGACCCAGATGGCTTCCGAAGGGCAGCTCGATCCGGTGATCGGACGATACGATGAAATTGAGAGGGTTCTCCAGATCCTCGGCCGAAGGACGAAGAACAATCCTGTTCTGATCGGAGAGTCAGGGGTGGGCAAGACCGCCATCGTGGAAGGCCTGGCCCAGCGGATTGTGAATGCGGAGGTGCCTGATAATCTTTTGAACAAGAGGGTGATTGCTCTTGATTTGGGTTCTCTGGTCGCAGGAACAAAATATCGTGGGCAGTTTGAGGAACGTCTCAAGATCGTCATGAAAGAAGTTGTGACGGCTGGGAATATCATTATTTTTATCGACGAACTGCATACGCTTGTTGGAGCAGGGGCTGCTGAAGGCTCCATCGATGCTTCGAACATGTTAAAGCCGGCCCTTTCCCGGGGCGAGATCCAGTGTATCGGTGCCACCACCCTTGATGAGTACAGAAAATATATCGAAAAGGATGGCGCCCTGAAACGACGTTTTCAGTCGATTTTCGTGGACGAACCACCGATCGAAGAAGCCGAGAGAATCATTCATGGGCTGAGGGACCGTTATGAGGAGCATCATGGGGTCCAGATTACCGACGAGGCGATTCATGATGCAGTGACCCTTTCCGAGCGCTATGTGACGGATCGGTTCCTTCCGGACAAGGCGATCGACATTATCGATGAAGCTGGTTCGCGTGCCAAGCTGAAGAGCTTTTCGCTGCCGGAAGAAATCAAGGAGCTGGATCAGTCCCTGAAGAAAGTTGTTCGGGAAAAGGAAAAGGCCATCCGCGTTCAGAATTTTGAGGAAGCCGTTCGCCTTCGTGCCCAGGAAGATATGCTGAAAAAACAGGGTGAAGACGAAAAACGGAAATGGAAGGAAGAGCAGGAAAAGAATCGTCCCACCATCGGACGCGAAGAGGTGTCTGTCATTGTGTCAAAAATGACGGGTATTCCCCTGTACAAGATCGAAGAAGGTGAGAGCGAGCGTCTCCTCAAGCTTGAAGGGGAACTGCACCGGCGGATCGTCGGACAGGAAGAGGCTCTGTCAGCGGTGGCCCGTGCGATACGCCGGTCTCGTGCCGGGATCAAGGGCGAAAAAAGGCCCATCGGATCATTCATTTTTCTGGGACCGACCGGTGTTGGAAAAACAGAACTAGCCCGTACTCTCGCGGAAACACTCTTCGGGGATGAAGATGCCCTGATTCGTGTCGATATGTCGGAATATATGGAACGATTCAATGTTTCCAGGTTGACGGGGGCCCCTCCCGGATATGTCGGTTACGAGGAAGGTGGCCAGCTGACCGAGCGGGTGCGCAGAAGACCTTATTCTGTTGTTCTGTTCGATGAGATCGAAAAGGCACATCCGGATATGTTTAATGTTCTCCTGCAGATTCTGGATGACGGGTATATCACGGACAGCCTTGGGCGAAAAGTTGACTTCAAGAATACGGTTCTGATCATGACGTCGAACCTGGGAGCCCGCTCCATCGAGAAGGAGGGAAGTCTCGGTTTCCAGAGGGCGGGAATTGATTCAAAGGAGAAGTTTGTCCGGGATTCCATTCATGAAGAGCTCCGTCGCACCTTTAATCCGGAGTTTCTGAACCGCGTGGATGAGATTGTGATTTTCCATCCACTTGCGGAGGCTCATCTCGAGGCGATCGTGGATCTTCGTATTGCCGATCTCAACAAACGTCTGGGAGAAAAAGGCCTTGTTGTGGAGATCGACCCGGAAGTCCGGAAGTGGCTTGTGAAGGAAGGATACGAGCCTCATTATGGTGCACGTCCAATGCGTCGGGCAATTCAGCGTCATATCGAAGACAGGCTTTCCGAAATGATCATTGGAGGCCGTTTCAAGGAGTCCCAGAAAATTCGTGTGGTCCTCCGGGAAGGACAGCCCGTTTTCCTTGAAGAAGATGTGATGGCAGGAATCAGCTGACGGGATTCGGAGTGGACTTTCCTTGATTCTAGGTATTGAAACATCGTGTGACGATACATCTGTGGCCCTGGTGGATATGACCGGGGCCATTTTATTTCATCAGATCCACTCCCAGGAAAGCTTGCACGGCACTTATGGAGGAGTCGTTCCGGAAGTTGCCTCCCGTGCCCATGTGGAAGTTCTTCCTTCTCTCGTTCGTTCTGCTTTTCGGGACACCGGATCCTCCCCATCCCAACTTCAGGGGATCGCTGTGACCCAGGGTCCCGGACTTCTCGGATCTCTCCTGACAGGAATCTCCTTTGCCAAGGGAATAGGCAGTGCATTCCGGCTGCCCCTGATCGGGGTTGATCATGTTCAGGCGCATTTGCGCGCCTGCGTGGATTCGATGGAATCGCTTCAGGGAAAAACAGTCGGGCTTGTCATTTCTGGCGGCCATACACACCTCTTCAGAATTGAAAATTGGCCAAACATGGAGCTGATTTCGCAGACCGTGGATGATGCGGCGGGAGAAGCGTTTGACAAGGGGGCAAAATTACTCGGGCTTTCTTATCCGGGGGGGCCTTCGATCCAGAAGGAGGCGGAAAAAAATACACTTCCCCTGTTACCGTTGACGAAAAAAAGAATCCGGACGGAAAACCCTCTGGACTTCAGTTTCAGCGGGCTCAAAACGGCATTTTCTCTTCTGGTGAGAAAAACGGAGTTAAATGAACGGACCCGACCCCTTTTGGCGGCTTCCCTCCAGCATGCGATCGTTGAGCATGTCCTTGACCGAATCGAACAGACGGTTTTCCAGGAGTCACCGGCCCATCTTCTTGTTGGCGGAGGGGTCAGTGCCAATGCGCTGCTCAGAAAAACCCTTCACGCTTTTTCAGCTCAGCAGGGAATGACACTTCATCTCTCCCCGCTTTCCCTTGCCCGGGACAATGCTCTCATGATTGCCCGCCATGGCAGGGAGCTCTTTCTGTCCGGAATGTCTACTCCTTACCCCTATACTTCATTCTCTCCGTATACTCGGGAAGCCAGCGATGTCCGGGTGAAAAAAACCGTTTTTCAATCCTGACCTCCCGGGAATGCGAATCCACTGAATTGAGAGAATTGGTCGATCATGATACGATTCGCAAATTGTCTCTTTTGTCTGACTGTTCCAGTCGTTTTACTTTTTGAGGAGTCGCTGTGCTTGAAATCTGGGTGAAGGACGCCATATCCGACACTCTCCGGTCTTACCTGAAGGAGAGGGGGCAGGGGGAGGATCTCGCCACATTGTTGCCCAAGGGAGTCCGTCTGGAGTTTCCCAAAAAAGACGGTTTCGGGTACATTTCCAC
>JAMCWZ010000091.1 GCA_023480765.1 Nitrospirota bacterium | reverse complement strand
CGTTCTTCCGGTCGATGATCTGGCTGTCGACCCGGAGGCAGCCGCCGGAGGGTTCCAGAAGACCCAGAAGGATGTCCAGGGTCGTGGTCTTTCCGGAGCCGGTTGAGCCCACGAGCCCGATGGAGGTGTTGGCCGGAATGATGAGAGAGACCCGGTCCAAAACCGGCTCTACCCGACCCGGATAATGGAAGGTCACTTGGTCGAGTTCGATTGCCCGCTCGAAGGAAAGCTTCCGGACGGAAGGGGCCGGAACGGCAGGCTGGCTTTTCGATGCGCCGGGAAGGGTGTCGATATCGCGTGCAATCCGATCCACCGCGGAAATATTGAAGCGGACGGTCGACCAATTGGCGAAGATCTGCTGGAGGGCCGGCATCAGGCGGTATCCCGCGAGAGCGTAGAGAGAAATCAGCGGCAGCGTGGAAGAGAGGTTTTTCCCGGTGCTGAGAAGATAGAGCACAATGCCGATGATCCCGCCGAAGGCCATCGTCTCCAGGGCATAGCGCGGAAGGAGGGAAATCATCTGGGTGTGGGACTGAAGGAGGGCATAGCGCTCCACCGGCTTCCGGAAGAGGTCAAAAAATGTTTTTTCCCGTCCGAGAATCTTGATGTCCTTGATGCCACCGAAGGTTTCGTAGGCCACTTGGGTTCTTCGGGCGTTTGCAAGAGAAATGTCCTGTCCCGAGCGGGCAAGGGTTTTCCGGACGCCGAGATAGACGAGGCCGTAGGCCCCTCCGAGAATTGCCCCCGACACCAGTGCGAGCATCGGGTTGACGGAGAAGAGCAGGACCAGGATGGAAAGGGCGATGGTCGACCGGGCCAGGATAGTGAGAAGAGGGATCAGGACATTGTTGACGGTGCGTCCCATTTCGAACAGGGTGTTCTGGACCAGTTCCGAACTGTTCCGGTTCAGAAAAAAGACATAAGGGTGGTTCAGGTAGATGGCAAACATTTTCTGGGCCAGATCGCGGCCGGCGGTGAAAGAGAACCGGAGGATCGACCAGACGGTGAGGGCTGCGACCAGGTTGGACAGGAACAGGACCCCAAGGACAGTGCACCCCAGAAAAATCATGAAGGAACGGGAAGAGACGAACCCGAACCGGTGAAACGCCATGGCCAGCCAGTGATTGTGGGTGACAATTTCCGGATCGGCGACCATGCTCATGAAGGGCATGATGGAGGCAATGCCCGCCATTTCGAAGACGGCGGAAAGAAGTATGAGTGCTCCCAGTCCCCACAGTGCTCGGCGGTGGGTGGAAGACAGGAGATGGTAGGCCCGGATGATGGGTTTCACGACCGGCCTTTCCGACGAAAAGCCGTTTCTCCGGAAGTGGAGGTCCTCATTTTTTTAGTTGCGTATTGATGACCATAAACATAAATATGATCAGAGTTTTTCCCATCGGGAAGAAAAGGAAGAGAGAATTTCAAGTTATGTTCCTTTCGTTCGAGAGTTTTCTAGTGTTATTGAAAGCAATATTGTTGCCAGCCTCCGGACTCAGGGAGGATATCGGAACATGGCGGATTTGGCAGGATCGTGTTTTTCGTGCGAGACGTTCAGGAAGGGGCGGAGATTGAGGGGATGTGTGGAGGAGAAACCCCGATGGATTCGAAAATCTGTCGCATCTTGTCCGGAAGGGCGTCGGTCGAGCTGTTTTTGTTCGCATACTGTTGTCCCTGAATGGAAATTCTGGACCAATGATCGTCATCGGACAGGAGCAAGATGGTTTTTCGTGCAAAACCCTCCGGCGAATCGACGATTTCACAGTCGACCCCCGATGTCAGATTCATCCCTTCTGCACCGATCGCGGTCGTTACGACAGGGAGGCCTTTGGACATGGCCAGTCCGACTTTTCCTTTCACCCCCGCCCCATAGCGCAAGGATGCCACGAAAACCCGAGATGACCGGAAAAGTTCGCTCAGATCCGGAACCCATCCATGGACCACAATGTCCGGATCCTCGGAGAGGGACTGGATTTCCGGTGGCGGAAAGTCTCCGACGATATGCAATGGAACAGAGGGGCATTCCTGTTTGACAAGTGGGTAGATGTCCCGTACAAACCACAAGATGCCGTCGGTGTTGGGGGCGTGCACGAAATTCCCTACAAAGAGCAGTCCTGCTCGTCTTTCCGGATCGGGAACGGGGTCTGTCACTGGCTCGAAGTAATTCCCGAGGACATCAATGTTTGTCGCGGGATTGTCGGCAAGGAAAAGCTCTTTTTCTTCCCGGGAGATAGCCAGCGTCAGATTGGTTGACCGGGCCGCTTCGCTTTCGATGATCCGGAATTCTTTGGCCTTGGCCAATATCCTGGGATCGGAATGAAGTTTTCCTTCCCGTTTCAGACGACGTGCGTGATAGTCGACCATATCGTAGATGACCGGAATGGATGGCCCATATCGTTTGATCGTGGGGATAACCGCCTGGACGGATTTGGGCCAGAGAATAAAGATTGCGGAAAATGCTTCTGGATTGTTCTTGAGAAATTTCCGGAAGGCCCTGATCCCATAAAACAGGTGGAAAAGGGGGAGTTGTCTCATCGCATGTTCATATTGCAAGAAAAGGTCCGGCGTTCCAAGTCTGGCGGCCAGCAGATCCCGTTCGTAAATGGAAAAGAAGCTGATGGGGTACCCGGCCTTGATGGTCCCTTTCAGGAGATGGAAGAGACGAAAGTCTGTCCCTCCCCGATCCGGGTATGGCAAATTGGGAGCGATAAAGAGAATCGGACGGGAAGGTAAATCCTCTTCAATAATTTCCACATAGGAGGGAAAAAGAAGATGATGAAGAACTTTCTTGGCTTGCCATGGCATGCGGGTTTTGTTAAATATCTTATGTAATTGAAGGCGCCAATGAAGGAATCGCACGCGGTATCCTTATTTTTCTGGTATAAAATTTATTTTTTTTAGGTAGAAACAGGCCTGATCACCCTGTTTTCTGCGGTTTAAATCCTCAGACTCCTTTTGAAATGTCTCAATCTCTTCTTTTGAGAAAATTGGATTGCCATGATTCTTTTTCGACTGCTCCAGAGAAATGCCTCTTGTATACAGTTCACTTCCTGTGAATTGAAAAGAAGTCGAATCATGCACTACGTCTGAAATCTCAAACCCCGTCGACCTGCTTAAGATCTCGATACTCTTGATTGTATGGAGAAAGATATGCCTTGGCGCATCGAGTTGAACCCAATTCGGCCCATATTTCCTCCATGCGTAGGAATCGGATAAAGGAATTCGCATAATGGCAAAATGATCGATTTTGAGCAGCCTATTGATTTGAATCATGACGGACATTGGGTCTCGCATATGTTCGAAAGAGTGATGGAGCATGACGAGGTCAAAGGTTCCTTCAAGCTGTTCGAGTGATTTTTTATGAATCATGTGAGTGTTTTGAATGCCAAAAACGATGTCTGCTTCAATGTACGGATCCAACCCTGTGAGTTTTGAAAATCCTTGAATGTCCATATATCTCAGAAGCTTTCCTGTTCCGCATCCAATGTCCAGAATGTTGGTCTCTAAATCTGCTCCCGTCTTTCGAAACCAGTCCCAGTCGTGATTTCTCTCAAAGAAGTCATCGGTAAGGTGATAGATCGCATTTCCAAGAAGTCCTTTTTTTTGGAGCAAATATTCCGAGCGCTTGGACCGTAAATAAAGCCGGATATCCTGAAAGAGATTTCGAGATGTTGAAGGTGGCTTTAATGAGTAATAGTTTGGGGGATAGTAGCTGGACAAATTCTCGGGAGTTTCTGAAATCTGGAGGCAAAAACAGTTATTGCATTCAAAATATTCAAATTCATCATGCGTTCCAAACATCATTTCCTTGGCAGTAAAGGTTTTGTTCCCTTCCGAATTTTTGCATATTTTGCAAATAATTCCTTCTGGCAAAGATAATCTCCTTATGGAAGCGGGACATTTTGATATTTTGGATATGACAAATAAGTGGTGATATCTATAAAAATATTTCTAAGGACCGAATGTTCTAAGAAATTCTCTGGAAAACTGAATGCTGAAATCGAATTCAATAGATCTTTCGGAGACAAAATCGAATAGCTTTGGATGTGTCCTTCGGGGGAATCTGGTCTTGATCAAGGATTTCCAGTACCGAAAGTCGTCTGGTTTGAGGAAAACCGCTCTTCGGATCCAGGAAGTTCCAATTCTCTTGCCTTCCGAAAACTGCATGAGATGGCATCCATAGTTGTTCAGATGAAAGGCCTGCAGGGAACGGAATGTCGGGCGATTTTCCGGGTGGTTTCTTCCATAGTGTTCCCACAGAATGGAAAGAAAGGTTTGGGTTTTGTCGAGTGAAATTTTTGTATGCTTGTCCTTGTGCTTGAATTTTCGGGTCTCGGGGGATTCCGCTCTGTACAGCTGCAAGGATTCCGGAATTAAATAGAATTCCCCCTGTTCGAACATCCGCATGCAGAATTCAAAGTCTTCGAGATCCCGAGGATTGAATCGCGTGTCCAGAAGGCCGGCCTTTAGGGCGACGGACTTCCGAAAAAACAGGAAGGGGGATCCAAAGAGATCGAAAGAATCTTCATGGGGCAAATGAAAGGGACGGAAAAGGCTTTTCAAGTAAGACTTCCATTCCAGAATATTTCTGGAGCCATCAGCAAATCCCGCACAATTCTCTTCCAGAACCGTCTGTCCGTCATGAGAAAGAAGGTCATAATGACAGGCCACAAGAGCCAGGTTCGGACGGGAGGAGAATACATCAAACTGTCGTTGGAGACGTTCGGGTTTCAGAAGGTCGTCGGCGTCGGAAAAGGCGATGAACTCGCCGCGCGCTTTCTGGATGCCGGTGTTTCTGGCGGATATGGCGCCCTGTTCGGCTTCATGGAACAGGCGAACTTTCTCGGGAAAAGCGGTCGCGTAGTGTCGGGCAATCTGATGTGTTTCTTCGGAGGCGTTGTTGTCAACTAGGACCAGCTCCCAGTCCTGAAAGGTCTGTTGGAGGACCGATTCGATCGCCGGGATCAGGAATGGCCCTTCACGGTAGAAGGGAATGATGACAGAGACTGTCGGAAACATCACACGGACCCTCTCAAGTGAGAAGAACAGACCCCGAAGATCCATTCATTGGATTGGTCGTTTTGTCAAGGAGACCGATGCGTGCGAGTGGACATGCATCGATATGTTGGAGAAGGAACTGGCTGATATATCGCAAAAAGTGGCTTTTTCGTTTGGAAGGAGCCTTATACCCGGTCTGTCGGCACACCTTTTCTTGAGGATGCGAAAGAGTGTGTCCAGATGACGGGTTTTTTCGACCCAGCCCATTTGGTCCTTCGTGATTTTTGTTCCTTGTGATGATGACGGATATTTCAGGATAAGGCATTGAAGATCTCTCCGTATAAGGGAACCGCACCGGAATTTTGGGGTTCTTTTTTGAATTTATCGATGATCTCTGTCAATCCCCCTTGTTGATGCTGGAAGAATAAGGAGAAAAAAGTCCTTTTACCAAATGTTCGTTGGCGCCTTCCGGCAACGGACTCGGATTCAGTTCATCAAACCAGAATAATTTTGGATAAAGAGATTGAGGGAGGAGTGATTTCCCCCAAAGCTTCCAGATGTATGGATCCTGCCTGTTCTCTTTTAAAGCTCTTCCAAGAGCCATTTTCCCCAAGATGCGACCTTTTTTATGCTCCAGAAAGAACCCGCTGACATATGTCAACCAGAATGCGCGCAGTTCCCGGAAGATTTCCGGAGCATCAGGCGTACGGCTTTGGTAGCGGTCCCAGAGGATATTGTAAAAGAGATCGAGATGTCTGATGACGGCCAGCCAATTCATCTGTTTTCGAAGAATTGTCGCCCTTTCCGGTGTATGCATCCGGTATCGGAGAAGGGACCGGGGAATTTTCAGAACTTCTCCCGTGTCATAAAGCCGTGTTAAAAACTCAAAGTCTTCAAACCATCTGGGATTGAATCGGGTATCGAAGAGCCCAACATGGATCGCTGTTTCCCGTTTGAAAAATGTGGTCGAAATCAACGCGAAGTTTAGTGGTGAAGAGGGGTCAGATAGCGGTCGTTCAGGGTAAAGTTTCTTAATGATTTGTTCGGTACGGAGCCAAAAATAAGGAGCTGCTCCTGAAACATCCTGTTTTATTATCTCTTTTCCATCCGGTCCTACCCGGTCGAACCAGGATCCAACAAAGGCAAGGCTTGGATTTTCCTTCATCGCCTGAAACTGTAAATGCAATCGTTCAGGATGACTTAAATCGTCTCCGTCGTGCAAGGCAATGTACGTCCCTCGACTCTCGATAATCCCCCGGTTCTTGGCTGCCGATACCCCCTGGATGGGTTCATGAACGATACGGATTTTCTCTGGGTACTTTTCCCTGTACCGATTGGCAACTGTTACGGTCAGGGGATCGGCATTGTTGTTGACGAGAACGATTTCAAAATCCTGACAGGTTTGCCTGAGGATTGACTCGATGGTTTCGGCAAGAAGTTCGCCTTCCCTGTACATGGTAATCACGACAGAAATCACTGGAGCGCTCATCGGTACTGGTCCTTCAGAATTGGCAACCCAAAATCCCTGACTTTCTTGCGTCGACAACATGAACAATTCTTGTTTCGGATAAAAGCAAATGTCTTGCCAAAAATCTTGAATCTCTTATCAAGAGGGTTTTTGGACTCTCTTTCTATCGAGAACAGAAAAGGCTTCCCTCCAAGCATTTTCATAGTTTCCAGATTGTTGACTGTATTTTCGGACCATGCTTTTTTGCGTCACAAGAAAACGGATGGAAAGGGAGATGCATGGAAAGAGAAGTTTCATGGCTTCCTTCCAAGACCTTTTGCATAAATAACCAAATCCGTTTTTGTCCACAACGGCCAGAGTACTGTATCCGAACCATCCCCAGGATTCGTAATCGCCATGAAATCGGAAAGGCAGTGTGCCGTCCGGGCGAACGGATCGGCAGAAAGGGTTCAGGTAGTTTCCGAGCGTCAGAAGATGTGCGAGCCGTTTTGCGATACGGAAAATTCGCGGGCCTTGTTTTTGAGATTGCTGCTGGAAACCGGTTGGGAGATTGAGGCTTAGATCGATTTGCGCCGGATTTTCTCGAATTAGTGCATCTGTTTTTAACTTTTCGCCCAACGGATCCGTCGTCCAGGAGGAGTCGGTTACGGCTTCCTTGAATGCTTGGAAATGATAGCCTGCCAATTTGTAGTCA
>JAMCWZ010000043.1:903-7223 GCA_023480765.1 Nitrospirota bacterium | reverse complement strand
AGAGAGAAGGTCTTCCCTTCCTTTTCGACAGACAGCAATGCCAGAAATCGGGCCAGTCCCTTCTTCAGGGAATGCTTGTCCGCACGTCTGCCAAGCTCTTCGAGGCTTCGACAGACTCCCGGCAAAAGATCGTTCCACCATTCAAAAGCGGAGGGGTCTCCGGGCTCCGGTGCGAAAGGCGGCAGATCCGGACTCAAAAGAAACTGACCCAGAGAAAAACGCGCCAGCGTCATTTCCGGAAGAAATGGCGGCCTCTCTCCCAAAGCGAAGGAGGGGGAAAGAACTCTTTCAAAGGTGTCTTCCAGGTCCAAAAGTTTTATCTTGCCCGACCGCAGGCTTTCCCGGATTTTCCCGGGACCGGGATATCCTTTTCCCTTGAACAGCGACTCCCCTGTCCGGACAGCTTCTTCGAAAGACAAATCCTCGAGACCGTTCAGAGGGTTGTGGTGAATAAAGGTGTCCATCGGCCAGGTGTCCGGAAGAAGCTCCATGGCCAGACGGACCCGGGAGCGAACATCAATGACCGCATGCCGGAGAGAGGGATCTTCGGGAAGAAGAAATCGGCTGTTCATTTTCCGGCCCCCGGACTCGAAAGAAGTCTGTCCAGAATCTCGGGCCAGATCGCCAGGATCAGAAGGGGGAGGAAGGATACTCCCATCAGACCTGCCGAACCGGATGTGATATCGGACATCGGGAGGGCCCCCTCTTTGGGCCGCCCGAGAAAAATCTGCTCCCAGGCCTGCCACAACGCCCATTGAACGAGAACCACGCCGGCAATGGCCATCCCGACCCATCCCCAGAAAACAGGGCCCACCGTTCCTCTTTCGGAAGCGAGAACGCCCGAAAACAGCCCTGAACCCGGCATTGCCGAGATCATCAGGACAAAAAAGAAAAACAGGCGGTCTGCACGGGGCATTTCACGGAAGAGTCCCCCCATGTCGGACAAGTTCTGGCGTCGGGTTTCCCGTTCCAGATGATCTGTCAGACGGCTCAGGGCGAGAGCGGGAAACAGGAGGGAGAGAACGAGAACCATTGACCGGCCCGCATGCCGGGGAAACTCCATCAGGACAATCGGTGTGAGAAGCGCCATTTGGGAAAAAATCGCCGCGGCGATGCGCTTTCGGGCCACGGGCTCGCCCAAAGCAAGGAGAGCGCCCTGGATCTGGGCAAGTCCCGAAAGACACAGAAACACAAGAAAGGCGGAATCTTCCCCGGAAAACGGGAGGGGAGCCCATCGCCGGATCCCCCAGGCCGAAAGGATGAAGAGAACCAGACGGACAGCCGTCCAGACCGTGGCTGAACCCGTCCTCGGAGTGAAGGACATCCACCGTTGAAAAGGAAAGAATGGCAGAAACAGGAGAAACGCCAGAGAGGCAAAAGACCGGGACGACGGGAAAAACGTCATGGAAAAGAGCGCGCAGGACAAAAGGGCCGGCAAGGCAAAGGGGAGATTTCCGGTTGGCCGGGAACCATAAAACATGCGGAACAGAAGATAGGTCGTTCCCAGGACGCCCCCCCAGAACAGGAGAACAAGTGACGGAAAAGGAGACAGGACAAAGCCTGTGGAAAAAAAGAGGAGAAGAAAGCTCAGAACGCCGGACGTCTGTCCCTGCTCCTTTTCAATTTCGACCAGAAGGGCAACAGGAAACCAGACGGCAAGGAGAAGAAGAACCCCGGTCAGAGACATTCCCGGAAGTCCCCCGGAGTGTGTCTTTGTCAGGAACACCAGAACGGAGAGTACCAGAAAAATTCCCCCCAGTGCTATCCGGCGCACCTGTCGGGAGAACAGTTCCTGCCCTCCGAAGAACCGGAGCATGACGGCCCCTCCAAGAGGCAGGAACAGAAGGAGGACCTCCATCATTTTGCCAAAGGGTTCAGACATCGGGTTTTCCCGTGAGCACAGACTCGGGAGAAGAGCCTGTGCCTGTTCTTTCATGGATGTTCCGGATCGTTTGGCACAAGGACAAGAGAGGTTCGCGGAGTCCATGCCGGATCAGCATTTCGGCATATCCGCCCTGATCCAGAAAATCGTGCAGATGATCGGAGATCCGCGAGCTTCCGGGAAATTTCCACCCGGAAGACGTCTCTCGCGCCAGAAAAATCCAGCCGGCCACCAGGATGAACCCCATGGTCAGGAGGGCCACAGGATAGAAGAAAGACCATCCCGGGCCTTCCGGGGTCAGGGTCGAAGTTGTTGAAATGGGAGCCAGTATCCGGTCAAACCATGAGAGCCCTCCCCAATACAAACCGAACACCAGGGCAAATATTCCGGTGAAAACAAGAACCGCCCGGGGCGTCAGGAGATGACTGAATCGAAAAAGGTTGAAGACAGTCTGCATCGCGGTGGCCAGACCGAAAAACAGAAGGATCATTCCCCCCGTTCCCGGCAGAAAAGGCTTCCCGCGAAACGTGTCCGACAAGAGAAGAATCAGGGGAAGACTGACCAGAAGGGATCCCCCCAGGACCCACAGAATCCGGTGTCGCCCGAGTGCCCTTGCCACAGACCCTTTGGGAGAGTGCTCGTGAAAACGTGCTGCATGGATGATGCTGCCGGACCCGAGAAAAAGCGTCGCCTTGAAGATCCCGTGCGCGATCATGTGAAAAATAGCTGCCGGGAAAACCCCAAGACCGCATTCGGCAAACATGTACCCCATCTGTCCCATCGTCGAATACACCAGAGTCTGCTTGACGCTGACCTGAACAAGCATCATGGCCGATCCGCATATCGCTGTCAGGGCCCCAACCAGAAAAAGACCATGCAGGACATACGGAGAATGATCAAAGACCGGGGAGAGACGATTAAGAATAAACCCGCCGGCATTGACAATGCCGGCATGCATGAAGCCGGAAACGGGGGTGGGGGCATCGAGGGTTACCGGGAGCCAGAGATGGAAAGGAATCTGTGCAGAGCGGACCAGAATGCCTGCCCCGATAAAAAACGTCCCCCAGACGATGGCGGTCTGGGACATGCCCCTGGTGAGGAATCCGACCCCTGCCCGATCCGCCCCGATCCCAAGCTGGGCGAAAAGTCCATCCATGTCATAGGTTCCCGCGGAGTGGCCAAGGAGAAGAATGCCGGCCAGAAAAAGACCCCCGCCAATCTGATTCATGACCCATGTCCGGAGAGCCGGCTGACTCGACTCGCGCCTCTGCCGATGGTGAATGAGCAACAGACAAAGGGCGACCAGGACCATCTCCCACGCCGCATACAGCAGCAGGAGATTTCGGGCGGTCACCAAAAACAGGAGAAAACCGGTTGCCAGTCCAATCGCCGCCAGAAACCGGTCCGCACGGGGCTCCCCCGTCATATAACGCCAGGAGAACGTGAGGATCACAAGACTGACAGACAGAATGAGAAAGGACATGATGGCCGCCAGCGGATCGAAGCAAAGACCCACGTCAGGGCCCGGAGTTCGGGAAAACACGTCCGGAAAAAGGAAAACACGGACATCTCCCCCTCCTTTCGGAGCGGCAACCAGAAAAAGACAGTCCAGAAAAGAGAGAAGGACCCCGGCCCGTGTCCAGAAGAATGCCCTCCGGTCCTCTCCCCTGGAGAAAACAATCGCGGCAACGGCTCCGCACAGAGGCATCAGTGGCAAAAGGGCCAGAAAAAAGGAAGCGATGTGCAACAGATCTCCCTCACCCCGAGAGAAAGCTTCGGGTCTATGTGTATCGGAAGGAAAAAGTCCGATCTCAGACAAACATCACTGGATGATCCGGAGGATCTTCTTCCCGGGGTCCGATGGGTACGGAATGCTCACGAAGGTCAAATCGATGAGCGAAAATACACAATTCCGGGTCGATGGAAATTTTTTCTATTATTGCGGGAAGATGGCTCCGAGGTCAAAGGTTTGAAGGATTTGGAGGGTTTTCCGGACGAACGTCTTTCATATAGGGCGGGGAAGGATCAATTCCATATTTCATCATGCGATAGCCCAGCTGTCGGGGGGTAATGCCAAGGAGCGCCGCCGCACGGGTTTTGATCCACCCCGTGCGATCAAGCACATCGAGTATCTTCGCACGCTCGAGCTCGGAGACGGCCTCCGGAAGCAGGAGGGATTCCCCTTTGCGGTAGGAGCCGTTTCCCCCCCCTGAAACAAGGGAAGCCGCCTTCTCCTCGACCTCCCGCCGATGGGGCAGGGTGGACGGGAAAAGGGCCAGCGTGCGACGGACATCCGTCATGTCGATGGAGTCGGCCTGAGACATGACAACCAGTCTTTCCACTGTGTTTTCAAGCTCCCGGACATTGCCGGGCCAGTCATGCTCGATCAGTGCCGAGATTGCCTCTGGAAAAATCGTCACGGATCGGCCATTCTCCTGATTAAATCGTCCGAGAAAGTGGTTGACCAAAAGGGGGATGTCTTCTTTTCTCTGGCGCAAAGGCGGAAGGTAGATCGGCACAACATTGAGACGATAATACAGATCTTCGCGAAACTGATTCTTCCGGATGGCCTCCTCAAGGTTCCGGTTCGTCGCCGCAATAATGCGCACATCCACCGGGATGGTTTTCGTTCCACCGACCCGTTCGACCACCCGTTCCTGCAGGACACGCAGGAGTTTAACCTGGACCGCCGGGGAAATCTCCCCGACCTCATCCAGAAAGAGCGTTCCCTCATGGGCCTGCTCGAACTTTCCGGGACGAGAGACATGGGCCCCGGTGAAGGCCCCTTTTTCATGACCAAAAAGTTCGGACTCCAGAAGAGATTCAGGGATGGCCGCGCAGTTGATCTGGACAAAAGGCCTGCGACTCCGGGGGCTGTTGAAGTGGATGGCTTTCGCAACCACCTCTTTTCCCGTTCCGCTTTCCCCCATAATCAGGACGGTCGCCCGGCTCTTGGCGACAAGATGGATAGACTCGGAAATCTGTTGCATGATCCGGCTTCGACCGATCCATCCTTCTATCGAATAACGGTCTTTCAGGTGGTGTTCAAGCCTGAGCGCACGCTCTTCCAGCTTTTTCCGCTCTTCGACAAACTGCTTCCGGAGTATGACCGCCTGGGCAATGATCGAACTGATCGTCGTCAGGACACGAAGCTCTTCGTCGAGATTTCCGCTTCCAGGCTCGATCGTGCAGTCGGCCGAAAGCACGCCGACCTTGCGCGCCTGAAACGTCAGGGGTACGGCGAGAAAGGCGAGTTTTCCGCGGGAGGCCCGTTCGGAACGGGACCCTGTCCGGTTCAGAAAACGCGGTTCTCTGGAAATATCCGGAACAACGATGGGATCGCCTGTTTTGAGGACAGCCCCGGTAATCCCCTCCCCTTCCTTGAACCGGCCTTTCCGGATTTCCTCCTCCGAAAGTCCGTGGGCAATCTCTGTCCGAAGCTCGTCCGAATCGCTTTCGATAAGGAGAATCGAACTGCGATGCAAGCCCAGCTTTTCATCCATGATTTCCAGAATGCGTTTCAGGGCTCCGTCCAGATCCGGAGAACTTGCCAGCTCCTGGCTGATGGCGAAAAAGGCTGTCAGTTCGGCAATAACCTTGCTGTTGTCGTTCATCTGCGCTCTCGGATGGGTTTTCTGAAGGGGATGGGGCAGGCATGGGACGCCGGACCTCTTTTGGAGCGACACCTGTCTCTTTTCCATGATGCCCGAGAATACGTTTTCAGACAATCCCCCCGGAAGACTGATCCAAAACAGGGTCCTGTACAACCGGGAAGAACGTCTGTTTGACGGGGAGATCAGGGAATGGGGTTTTCGTCTTCCTCCTCATACCGGGTCGGAGGAGGCACACGGCGTTCGATCCGGATCGCCCGGTGATGACGAAAAATTCCCGGACGGGCGAGAAAGCGGACAATCCCCTCGACACGAACCTCCACCGGTTCGCTGACATACCGGTCCAGCGAGAAGACATCGCCGGTCTTCCATCCAAGAATGTCCCGAAGCGTGAACCGGGCTTCTCCAATAAAAGCTTCGATTTCGAGGGGGGCTTCTTCCACGCGTTCCTGAAGACGGTTGATCCAGCGACTGTCGACTTCATACTGGTCACTCTGAAATCCGGTGTAGAGCTTTTCCTTGATCGGTTCGATCGTCGAGTAGGGAATACAGATGTAAATGGTCCTGCCCTGACCATCAATTTCGAGACGGTAGGCCATTGTGACGACCATCTCGGTCGGAGCAACGATGGCCGCAAATTGCGGATTGATCTCGGATCGGATATACGTGATCGGCATGGGATGGACGGGCGCCCAGGCTTTCTCAAAATCCCCGATCGCCAAATCCATGACGTTTCGGGAAATGCGCGCCTCGATGGGGGAAAAGTCCCGTCCCTCGATCTTTACGTGCCCCCGGCCGCTCCCGCCGAACATATGGTCGACCAGGAG
>JAMCWZ010000043.1:0-893 GCA_023480765.1 Nitrospirota bacterium | reverse complement strand
TATTGATATTGGAGGGCATGGGAATTTTTTTGACAAAATCCCCGAACTTCACCATTTCGATTCCCTGGGGAGAAAACTCGACCGTTTTCCGGAGGGTGGCGGAGAGAGTCACCTGAAAAAACCGGGCAAACCGCTCGTTGATGATTTCCAAAGTCGGCATCCGGCCCCGGATCACGCGCTCCTGGCTGGCCAGGTTGTATTGCTTGACGGGTTCGCCGGAATCGGCTGCCTTGGCCTGTGTCTCGATTTCTCCTTCCGACAACCCGCGAAGGAGAGCGTTGACTTCTTCCTGGGACAGAATGCTCTCTGACAATTTCCCTTCCTTTCCGACCGTTTCCGTCCGAAAAACCTCTCCTTCCTTCTCTTTCGGCTCGGACGGCGCAAAACTTGACGCGTCTTTCTCTCAGCCGCTCCATGGGACAGGATCCTGATAAACCCTGTCTGTCAGGGCTCACATAAATCCTCCATGGCTCTTCCGGTCGTTTCCAAGGCGATCCCGGATGATGACCCGGTCCCCGGGGTGAAGATCTCCGGAAACGACGACAGACTTCTGACCGTCTGTCGCTCCAGGCACGATTGGAACCGGCACAATCCGGTGATGGTCAAGCTTGAACACCAGCGTTTTATGGCGATATGTCGCCAGGTTGACCTTTTTCAGAAATTTTTCCGACGGACGGAAAACCATCGCTCCGTTGGGAACGAGAAGAACGCCCCGGAGAGTCCCGACATGCAATGTCACGAGAGCCGTCATGCCGGGCTTCAGGGTCAGGTCGGGATTGGAAACCCTGGAGACAACATCGTATGTGACCACGTGGGAGACGGTCTTGGGATGAACCCGTACCATGATGACTTGCCCGGAAAAGGTCCTGTCCGGGTAGGCGGGGACCTGAAAA
>JAMCWZ010000047.1 GCA_023480765.1 Nitrospirota bacterium | reverse complement strand
TGTCATTGTCTATAAAAATGTACCGATGGCCGGGGCCAATGAGCGATTCCAGGGGTATCAGTACGGTCAGGTCTTTTTCTACCGATGGACGGGGGTGAACTGGGTCACGGCCGGAAAACTTGCCCGGGTCAAGGGCTTTATTTCGGATATTGCCCTGACCCGGAATCCCCGGACATTAAAGCCGGAACTTCTTGTTTCGACCGAACCGCTGTTCAACTTCATGAACATTGAAAATCTCTATGTAGTCGAAGGAAAGCTGTCGACATACCCTCTCCCCTCCGCCGTGATGAGAGAGCTGGCTCCGTCGGGGAGCGCTCCGGGTTTGATCAACAGGCCCAGTAATGGAGGGAGCCGGTGAGAATGACCCGGACCGGTCAAAAAGACCCCGTCGCCCGGGAAGAGGTTTCTGTGGGCCGGCCGTCCTGGCTCAGGAATCCTCCCCGTCATGTCGCAATCATCATGGATGGAAACGGACGATGGGCGCGCAAGAGACATATGCCAAGAATTGTCGGCCATCGGGCAGGTGCTACGGCTGTTCGGACAATTGTCACGGCCACCCGGAGCTGGGACATTCCTTATTTGACCCTCTATGCTTTTTCATGGGAAAATTGGAGCAGGCCTCGCCAGGAAGTGGACGCCCTGATGGGGCTTCTCGAAGAGTACATTGACCGGGAAATCCGAACGATGATGGAGAGGGAAATCCGGTTTTTCGTCGTCGGAGACCGCGCGCGTCTTCCCTCGCCCGTCCGGAGCAAGATTGCCTGGGCAGAGAGAGAGACAAAGGATAATGGGCGGATGGTTCTGACCCTTGCGCTTTCCTATTCCGGTCGGGAGGAAATCGTCCGGGCAGTGCAGCGTCTGGCCGAAGATGTTCGAAAGGAACGCCTGGCCCCGGACCAGATTTCCGAAACGGTGTTTTCCCAATATCTGGAAACGTCGATTCTTCCTCCTCCGGACCTGTTGATCCGGACGAGCGGTGAAGTGCGGATCAGCAATTTTCTTCTCTGGCAGCTGGCCTATACCGAAATGTACTTTACGCCGACCTTGTGGCCGGATTTCGGAGAAGATGATTTTCGGCAGGCGATCGAAGATTTCCAGGAGAGAAGACGCCGATTCGGAAAGGCGGACGAGGATATCGAAGGGCTTCCCGGTTGACAAACCTGATACAGCGGACTCTGGCTGCCCTGATTCTGATTCCTGTGATTCTTGCACTTGTCCATTGGGGCGGCGTTGTTGGCCTCTTTCTGCCGGCCATTGTCATCGGCCTTCTTGCCCAGGGGGAGTTCTACCGGATGTTTCCGGACACCTGGAAGCGCTTTTCCTCCAGGGTGGCACTTCTTGCAGGAGCCCTCGTTATCGCGGGTCTGGGACAGATGGCCCGCGGGCGCCTGTCACCGGACACTCTCCTGTCCCTTTTTTTTATGCTCCTGATTCTCCTTCTGGCACTATCGGTTCTTTCGGGGGACGAGCAGGACCGGACAGGAGGATTTCCCCTGCTTCTGACCGGTGTGGTGTATATCCCGACCGGTGTCGGAATGGTCCTGCTCCTTCGCGGTCTTCCCGGGGGGGAAGGTTTCGTGATCTACTTGCTGGGACTGACCTGGATTGTGGATATTCTGGGTTATGTTGCCGGGAAGTCTTTCGGGCGTCAAAAACTCTCTCCCGCCCTCTCTCCGAAAAAAACATGGGAAGGAGCGTTGGCTGGCGTTGCTGGCGGATTGTTCTGGGGACTTTCGGTGCACCGGTATTTTCTCCCGGCCATTTCGATGCAGGAGACGGTCTTCATCTCTCTTTTCATTTCCGTCTGGGGCCAGGTGGGAGACTTGTGCGAATCGGCGTTCAAGCGAGCCGCCGGAATCAAGGACTCCGGTTCGATGATCCCGGGGCATGGAGGGGTTCTTGACCGTATCGACAGTCTTTTGTTCAATTCGGTTGCTCTTTATGCCATCCTGGCGCTGTTTGAAGGATATTCGTCCCGTGTGTGGCTCTAGACCGATCGGGGAGGAATGCAGATGATCACCTTGTCCATCTTGGGTTCGACAGGTTCCATCGGTCGTTCGACCCTCGATATTGTTCGTGCCCATCCGGGACGGTTTCGGGTTTTGGCTCTGGCAGCCGGAAAAAATGCGGGGATCGCCATGGAGCAGGCTCGCGAATTTCGGCCGGAAATGCTCTCTGTCGCGAATGAAATCTACCCGGAGGTCCGGGATGCTCTCGCGGGTTCCGGAATCAGGGTTCTCGCCGGTCTCGATGGAGCATGCGCTGTGTCGGCCTGTGCAGATGCCTCTGTGCTCCTTTCGGCCATTGTCGGCGAAGCAGGACTCGCTCCCACATGGGAAGGGATCCTCCCCGGCCGGGTCATTGCCCTGGCAAACAAGGAGACCCTTGTGGCGGGGGGGGAAGCTGTTGTGAGGAGAGTAAAGGCCAAAGGGGCGCGCCTGATGCCGGTTGACTCGGAACACAGCGCGATTCACCAGGCGATGAGGGGACATCCCTGGTCCCGGGTCCGGAGGGTGATTCTGACGGCTTCGGGGGGTCCCATGTTCGGCCGGACCCGAAAAGAGCTTCAGTCTGTCACCGTGGAGGAGGCCCTGAACCATCCGACCTGGAAAATGGGTCCAAAAATAACGGTCGATTCGGCGACTCTCATGAACAAGGGACTCGAGATCATCGAAGCAAAATGGCTGTTTGACCTTTCCCCCCGCCAAATCGAGGTCGTTGTGCATCGCCAGAGTATCATCCATTCCATGGTGGAGTTTGTGGACGGGTCGTTTCTGGCCCAACTGGGTTCTCCCGATATGAGGGGTCCGATCAGTTACGCCATTTCCGGTGAGGATCGTCTGGACCTCGATGTCAAGACGCTCGACTTTCCGGCAATTGCCCAGTTGACTTTTCACCGTCCGGATCACGAGGCCTTTCCTTCCATCGGCTTCGCTTTTCGCGCTCTCGAAAAAGGAGGGCAGGCATCCATCTGGCTGAATGCCGCCAACGAATTGGCCGTTCAGGCTTTTCTGGACAAGAAAATTCCGTTCGACGGGATCTCCAGGATACAAGAGCTTTTGCTGGAAGAGGCTCCGGAAAATCCGGCCCTTTCCCTTGAGGAAATCCAGCTGTCCTCCGTCCGGGCCCGCAAGGTGGCCGGGGAAAAGATCGAGGAGATGGTTCCGTACCACAAGGTCGCCAGCGTATCATGACCGGACGGATATAAGGAGGGCCCATGGAAGCCGTTTTATCATTTATTCTCGTGATTGGTGTTCTCATCGTTGTTCATGAGATGGGGCATTTTCTTGTCGCCAGAAAGTTTGGCGTCAAGATCGAAAAGTTTTCCATCGGGTTCGGTCCAAAAATCTTCTCCCGGACCGTTGGTGAAACCGAATATCGTCTGGCCTGGATCCCTCTGGGCGGGTACGTCAAGATGCTCGGAGAAAACGATCCGGAGCAGGTGAGTCCCGAGGAACGGGACCGTTCCTTCTCGGCGTTGCCTGTTTCGAAAAGAATGGCCATTGCCGCTGCGGGTCCCGTTGCGAATTTTATCCTGGCTTTTTTTCTGTTTACCGCGGTGTTCTGGATCGGAATTCCGGTTCTCGAACCGGTTGTGGGAAAGGTTCTTCCCAAGTCGCCGGCCCAGATGGCGGGACTGATGCCGGGAGACAAAATTCTGTCGGTCAATGGAACACCTCTTTCCTCCTGGAACGATCTCCGGAAACAGATTGAAACCCGGGCGGGAAAAACCCTGCATGTGATCGTGAAGCGGGGAAATGTGGCCTTGCCCATTGAAATTGTCCCCCGCACGGAAATCGGATCCGATATCTACGGAGAAAAGGTTCCTCAGGGAAAAATCGGAGTGGCGCCCCAGGGAGAGATACGGCAGGTTCGTTACGGGATTTTCGACGGACTGGGAAAAGGATTCCTGAAGACAGTCAATGTCACCCGCATCACGTTTGTATCGCTTTACAAGATCCTGACCGGAGCCATCTCCTCGAAAAATCTGGGAGGCCCGATCCTGATCGCCCAGATGTCCGCCAAAGCGGCCAAGTCCGGTGTTGTGAATCTCCTGATTTTCATGGGGTTCATCAGTGTCACTCTGGGGGTCATGAATCTGTTGCCTGTTCCTGTCCTCGACGGCGGCCATATGCTGTTCCTGACCGCCGAAGGCATCCTGCGTCGGCCCCTTTCCATCAGGGTCCGGGAGTTATCGATGCAGGTGGGTTTTGTCATTCTTCTGACAATTATGGTTTTTGCCTTTTATAACGATCTCATGCGACTTTTTGGAACCCGATAGGGAAAACGAGAAGAACGGAATCCCCGGCGCGCCGGGAAGACTTTCGGAAGGAGTGCGGACAGATGAAAATCGAACGCAAGAAAACGCGGCGGATCATGGTCGGGTCTGTGCCGATTGGTGATGGTGCCCCTGTGGCCGTCCAGTCCATGACGGTCAATGATACGCGCAATATTCCGGCGACTCTTGAAGAGATCCAGAAGCTCGCCTCGGTGGGCTGCGAGATCATCCGGTTGGCTGTCGTGGACATGGAGGCGGCCGAAGCGGTCGGAAAGATCCGGAAACAGTCTCCGATCCCTGTGATTGCCGATATTCATTTTGACTATCATCTGGCGCTCAAGGTTCTGGAAGGGGGAGTGGACGCGATTCGTATCAACCCGGGAAATATCGGGAGCCAGGAAAAAGTCCGGGCTATTGTCGACCGGATGAAGGACAAAGGTCTTCCGATCCGGATTGGTGTGAATGCGGGGTCTCTGGAGAGAGACCTTCTCGAGCAGTATGGCCATCCTGTGCCGGAGGCGATGGTGGAGTCCGCCCTGCGGCATGTGCAGCTTCTTGAAAAAGAAGGATTCTACGATATCAAGATTTCCCTGAAAGCTTCGAATGTTCCGGATACAATCGATGCCTATACCCTGATGTCCGAGCGGTGTGACTACCCTCTTCATATCGGGGTCTCCGAAGCAGGCCCCCTTCTCTCGGGAACCGTCAAGTCGGCTGTCGGCCTGGGATATCTCCTCGCTCACGGGATCGGTGATACCATCCGGGTGTCTCTGGCAGCGGATCCGGTCGAGGAAGTCAAGGTAGCATGGGGAATTCTGAAGTCCCTGAACCTCCGTCAGAGAGGTGTGAATGTGATCGCCTGTCCGACGTGCGGGCGCCTTGAGATCGATGTGGTGGGAATCGCCCAGAGGGTGGAGGAACGGCTCGCCCATATCAAGGAGACGATGGATGTGTCCATTCTCGGTTGCGTGGTGAATGGAATCGGAGAAGGGAAGGAGGCTGACCTCGGCATTGCCGGTGGTCAGGGTGTCGGTATTTATTTTGAGAACGGGGAAGTTGTGAAAAAAATCAAGGATACCGACATCGAAGAATTCATTATCCAGCAAGTGGAGGCGAGGGCCCAGAACATGCGCGACGGAAAGATCCCCGCTGCCGGAAAAAACGGACTCCCGATGCATCCTGCCATGGGACGTTCCTGAGAAAGGAAAATCGTTGAAGGCGTCATGCGACCCGGTCCAGACTCTCCATGAAGAACCGGCCGAAGCGGAGGTCGTCAGCCACCGGCTGATGCTCCGTGCAGGGTTTGTTCGAAAACTTGCCGGTGGGGTGTATTCTTATTTGCCCATGGCTGTCCGGGCTCTCCGGAAGGTCGAGTCGATTATTCGTGAGGAAATGAATTCCGCAGGAGGACAGGAAGTTCTCCTTCCGGCCCTCCAGCCGTCCGATCTCTGGGAAAAAACAGGACGCTGGCAGGCGTATGGTCCGGAGCTTTTCCGGCTCCATGACAGGCACGAACGTGCCTTCGCCCTTGGGCCGACCCATGAGGAAGTGATTACGGATCTTGTTTCCCAGATCATCCGGTCCTACAGACAACTGCCTTTTCTCGCCTACCAAATCCAGACGAAATTTCGGGACGAACGCCGGCCCCGTTTCGGAATACTCCGGGGGCGGGAGTTCATCATGAAAGATGCCTATTCTTTTAGCGCGTCCGAAGAAAACGCCCGTCAGATCTATGCCCGGATGCAGGAAGCCTATGGGAGAATCTTTCTGAGGCTCGGTCTTGATCACCGGATGGTGGAGGCGGACTCCGGACTGATCGGCGGAAATCTCTCGCACGAATTCATGGTCATGGCAGACTCGGGAGAAGACACCGTCGTGACGTGTGAAAAGTGCTCCTGGGCGTCCAATATCGAGAAGGCTCCGGATGCCAGGGTCTGTCCCGTCTGCGGATCGGCTTTGACAAGCCGGACAGCGATCGAAGTCGGACATGTGTTCTATCTTGGCCATAAGTACAGTGCTCCGATGGAAACGACTTTTCTGGATTCTGCCGGAAAGGAAGTTCCTTTTTTCATGGGCTGCTATGGCATTGGTGTCTCCCGCATTCTGGCGGCAACCATCGAGCAGTCTCATGATGACAAAGGAATCATCTGGCCGGTGGCGATGGCTCCTTACAGAACAGCCGTTTTGCCCTTGGGGCCGGGAATGTCGGAGCGCAGGGAAGTCCTTTCGCTTCTGGAGTCTCTTGAATCCCTGTGGCCTGGAGAGGCCTATTTCGATGACCGGGAAATCCGTCCGGGAATGAAATTCCAGGATGCGGACTTGCGCGGGTTTCCCTTTCAGGTCATTCTTGGGGACCGGCATGTCGACAAGGGAAATGGAGAGGTCAAGATTCGCCGGACCGGAGAGAGACTCGTTCTTCCCCTGAGAGACATACCGGCGCTTCTGTCGGCAAGGGTTCAGGGGATCTTGTCGGAGTCTTGACACGTGGATGATCGGCCGATAGAATCAGCTGTTCTGGAACTCAGGTTCCAGATCGACCGGGTCCCGGACCAGCGACGTTCTCCGGAACAATCGTTTTCCGTCCATTTGTCCGTGAGCGCTTTTGAAGATTCTTCCCTGCAGGGAGAACCTCTCCGGATTGAAGGAACGATCAGTCGGCACGGGACGGAAGTCAATGTCTTCTCCCGGATCGATTACGCGCTGAATGTGACGTGCGTACGATGTCTGGAAGAGTTCTGCGCGCGTGGAACGGTCAGCGAATATGCTCATTTTCTGCACCGAAAGCAGGGTGGAGCCACCTATCCCGAACACGAGCAATACGGAGACAGTGGTCTGATCGACCTTGTCCCCTGGGTTCGGGAAGTCGTCCTCACCGACCTGCCGGAGTATCCTCTTTGCTCCGAAGCGTGCGCAGGGTTGTGTTCAGAGTGCGGGGAAAATATCCAAAAGGGCCTTTGCCACTGCCCCAGGCCCGGGTGACCGGACCGAAAGGGGCTGTCCGGGAATGCGAACAATCAGAAGGAGCTTTTGATGGCCCATCCAAAAAACGAAAATTTCCCGCACGCGGCGGGACAAGAGACGGACGCACAAAAAA
>JAMCWZ010000016.1 GCA_023480765.1 Nitrospirota bacterium | reverse complement strand
CCTGGCGAGATCGATCTGGGGCTGGAACATCAGGAAGATGTGGCCACCTCTCAGCGCCTGCCGGAGAGAAAGTTCGTTCCGGTATCGCTCCTGGATCCGTTCTTCCATCTCCGGGTCAAAAAATCGCCATCCCTTTTTGGACTTTTTGGCCTGGTACATGGCGATGTCGGCTTTTCTGACCAGATCGGCGCTCTTGTCCGCATCGTCGGGGTAAAAGGCAACTCCAATGGAGACTGTTGTCTGGAAAGACCGCCCGCCGATTTCGACCGGGCGGGAAACGAGATCGTTCAACGTGCGGATTTCCGACTGGAGGGTCTGGAAATCTCCCGTTCTCTTGCACAGGAGGACGAATTCGTCTCCGCCGATTCGTGCCACGGCGTCGGAGAGGGCCGGACATTGACGGAGTCTCCCGGCGATCGTCCGGAGAAAGATATTTCCGGTCTCGTGTCCCATGGTATCGTTGATTTCCTTGAACCCGTCGAGATCGAGATAGAAAACCGCCATTTTCCGGTTTTCCTCTTTCGCCTGTCGGAATTCCCGGTCGAGGGTTTCCATGAAGGCGTTCCAGTTCAGCAGTCCGGTGAGGGAGTCGACGTGAGCCAGCTCCCAGATGGCCTTTTCCTGGACTTTTTCAAGGGTGATGTCTTTCATGTGGATCAGCAGGTGGGAGATCCGCTCCTGACCGTCAAGAATGGGGGAGACGATCGTCTCGGTGATGAACGTGTCCCCGGATCGGGCGCGTCCCGGAACTTCTCCCTCAAAAAAAAGACCTGCCTTCAGGATTTCGAAAAGGGTCATGGGAGGGTTGGTGTCAACGGGTTCGGGAAAGAGATCCGGCAACGACAACGGGGTCCTGTCGTCCTGGGACTGTCCGATCATGCACAGAAAGGCCGCGTTGGCCCATTCGACCGACCCGTCGGGAGAGGCGATCAGGAAAGGGGAGCGGGAGGATTCCATCGCGGTCCGCTGGAGACGGATGTGATTTTGTTCATCGAATCGCAGAAACGCCATCCGCACTTTCTCGGCCATGTCGAGAAGAATGTCCCGCACCCTCCGGGAGAGATTTTCCTCATGTTCGGCCGAAAGGGTGAGAAGTCCCCAGGGAAGGAGATGAGGGTCCTCTTTCAGGATCGGAATGATAAAGGAAGCCCGGACGCCGGACTTGCTAAAATCCTTCAGGAGAGGAGACTGGTCCTGGCTCTCGATAAGGGCGAAGATCGGTGCACGGGACGCGAGAGCCCGGGAACTCATCCGGAGGTTCCCGGGTGGCGTATTCCATTTCAGCGTGCGCGCCGCTGTTTCCAGAACGTCCCGGATGCCCGGGAGAGAAGTCCGAATGTGGACATACCGGATCGTCCCGTCCGGGTTCGGAATGGCGAAGTAGACGAGAGGAAAGCCGAACGAATCCGCGATCTCATCGACCAGGCTGGTCAGGAGGCCGTCGAGGGGCGCCCCCTCCAGAATCTTGCGGTCGAGTGTATTGGAAATCCGCCGGACCGCTTCGGCCTCCGTCTCCCGGGTGATATCCCGCAAATGGGACATATAGGCCTTTTTCCCCTGATAGGAAAGACGGGAAAAACTGATGCTGACAGGCAAGGAAGCCCCGTTTTTTCGAAGAAACCGGCGTCGGACCACGGAAGCCTCTCGTTCCGAATGTTCGAGTTCGTCGACAGCCTCCAGAATCTCTTCCCGGGAGGCATTGGTGAACTCGAGGATGGAATGGCCGACAACACCGGATTTGTCCGGATGGCCCAAAAGTTCGCAGAACCTCCTGTTGGCATCGAGAATTTGAAATGTTTCCGCATCGGTAATATAGATGCCGTCGGGAGCCTGATCGAAAAGGGCGTCCTTTTCCGTCGTGATCTGGGCGTGATGTTCATAATTGGCGAGGGCGAGCCCGATCTTTTCCGCAAAATCTGTCAGCCTGTCCCGAACGGGAAGAGAGAGGTCTCCGGGAGAGACGCTTCCGACGGTCAGGACTCCTCTGGGAACATTTTTTTTCCCGACCAGGAGGGGGAGCGAGAAGACGGATCGGACTCCGGTCGAAAACAGCGCATCCAGAAGAGGATTTTCTCCGGAGCGGAGAGGATCGAGGAAGCAGGGCATCAGCGTCCGGAAAGCAATGGCGCAGGGAAGGCTTTTTCCCGGGAGTGTGTCCCACCGTGCGCCCGAGAGAGTTTTTTCCAGAGAGTCTTTCAGTTTCGGATGACGGGATTCGATGGAAATAAAGCGAAGGCTGCCGTCCGGTTCGGGAGCGACAAAATACGTGAACAGAAAGGAGAAGTTTTCGGCAATCCGTCGTGCCGACAGGGACAGGAGGGCTTCAAGCGAATGGCCTTTCTGGATCCGGCGGTCGAGTTCGAGAGACAGGCGAAGAATTTCGTCGGCTCCTCCCTCCGGAAAAGACTCCTTCAGACGGAGAAAAACCGTGGAGTCTCCTGTCGCGTGGATCTGGAGATGGGCGGACCGGAAGGATCCGTCCGGTCGAAGGAGACGTCCGACGATGGAGTCGGATCTCCGTCCCTTCCGTCTCATGGACGACCATGTTTCAAGGAGACGATTCCGGGTTTCTTCGTCAAGCCATCGGGCGGGGGAGAGCCCTGCCGATTCCCCGATGCCCTGGATTCCGATGACTGCCAGAAAGGCCGGGCTGGCGGTCCGGATGGCCAGTGTTTCCATGTCGAGATGTGCGGAAGCCCCGAAGTCATCCTCCACGAGCGGAGGAGTGAGAGAACCGGTCAGTCCCGCGGTCATCGGCGACTTTTTTCCGGACAGGAAAAAGAAAATTCGCTTTTGACAGTCGCAAATGCATGGGTGATCGGAAAAGAAGGGCAGATCGGGGAACGCAGTTCCTTTGCTTCCATCGCTCGGGACATCGTCATTCTCCGGGAACCGTTATGTCTCTTGGAGAAAAAGACTCGCTTCCGGTCATTATGTTTGCGTGCGGGCATCTAAACAAATATCGGGAAGATTTGTCAAGCTGTATCGGCTGTCTGGAAGTGGTCAGCCAAGGCTTTTCCCGCTCCCTCGTCTTTTCAAGGGTGTCTTCCTTCTTTATCCGATGCTCCAAAAAACCGGGAAAAAATGTTTTTGAAAGAGGATCGGGAGAAAAATGAGAAATTTTTATGAAGAAATGAGGGTCTTCTCCCTTATTCTGAGAGAAAAAAGCCGTCTTCGGATCTTGACACTTTCTCTGGCACACCATAGAATCAATCCCCAATAACTTCGGGTATTCTCCATTCAGAAGACAAGGGCGTCTTTTTGAAAAAGACGCCCTTTTTTTTGCGTCGGGACCGCAGAGGTGTCTGGAAAACCCGGGGTGACCAGCCAACCCCCCTGAACCCTTTTGGAGAAAGTTCTCCAAAAAATAAGGAGTTGAAATTTTATGACGCCCAAAGAGGTAATCGAGTACGCAAAGAAGAATAATGTTCAGATCATTGATATCCGTTTTACGGATCTCTTCGGTACGTGGCAGCATTTCTCCACTTCCACGCACGAGCTGAGCGAAGATCTGTTTACGGAAGGTCTCGGATTTGACGGTTCCAGCATTCGGGGATTCCAGGCCATCAACGAATCCGACATGCTGCTTCTTCCGGATCCCCAGACAGCATTCCTTGATCCGTTCACCCAGGTCCCGACGCTCGTCCTGATGGCCAACATCAAGGATCCCATCACAGGGGAATCCTATTCCCGGGATCCCCGTCATATTGCCCAGAAAGCGGAAAACTACCTCAAATCCAAGATCGCGGACCTGTCTTACTGGGGTCCGGAATGCGAATTCTTTGTCTTTGACGATGTCCGATACGGCAGTGGAGCCCATTATTCTCATTATTCGGTGGATTCGGCAGAAGGGATCTGGAACTCCGATCGCGATGAAGAGCCCAACCTGGGATACAAGATCCGCCACAAGGAAGGATATTTTCCTGTTCCGCCGACCGACTCTCTTCAGGATCTCCGCTCCGAGATGATTCTGACGATGGAAAAGATTGGTATCCGGACGGAAGTGCATCATCATGAGGTGGCGACCGCCGGACAGTGTGAAATTGACATGCGTTACGACACCCTGGTGAAGATGGCGGACAATGTCATGAAATACAAGTATGTCGTGAAAAATACGGCACAAAAATACGGAAAGTCGGCGACCTTCATGCCCAAGCCTCTTTTTGGAGACAACGGGTCGGGGATGCACGTTCACCAGAGCCTCTGGAAAGGCGGGAAGAACCTCTTCTTCCAGAAAGGCGGATATGCCGATATTTCCCAGACGGCCATCCACTATATCGGCGGGCTGATCCATCATGCTCCTGCCCTGCTGGCCATCATTGCTCCCACCACGAATTCGTACAAGAGGCTTGTTCCGGGATACGAAGCCCCGATCAATCTGGTCTACTCCAAGAGAAATCGCTCGGCCTGTATCCGGATCCCGATGTATTCGAAGAGCGAGAAAGCCAAACGGCTGGAATTCCGGACGCCGGATCCCAGCTCCAATCCTTACCTTGCCTTCTCGGCCATGTTGATGGCGGGGCTTGATGGGATCGAACGGAAGCTGACTCCTCCGGATCCGATCGAAAAAGATCTTTATGAAATTTCGGATCGGGAACGCAAAAAAATCAAACAGATGCCGGGAAGCCTTGAAGCGGCACTTCAGGCGCTTGAAAAGGATCATGACTTCCTGCTCAAGGGTGGCGTTTTTACTCCCGATCTCGTGGAAACCTGGATCAAGGAAAAGCAAAAGAAAGAAGTCGATCCAGTCCGTCTCCGTCCGCATCCGCACGAGTTCTTCTTGTACTACGATATCTGACCCTTGTTCGGGGGAAGATGGAAACAGAAAAGGCCCGGAAGAATATCCGGGCCTTTTTTTGATTTTGGGGAACTTTAGCCGGTTTTCGACAGGTGGAGTCTTTTTTGTCCGTCTTTCAGACGGGTCGGATTCCTAGCTCTTTCAGCTGGACTGCGTCGACAGAGGACGGGGCCTCTGTCAGAAGACAAGAACCTTTCTGGGTTTTTGGAAAAGCGATGACATCCCGGATGGAGTCGCATCCGGCCAGCAACATGACAAACCGGTCAAGTCCGAATGCCATCCCCAAATGGGGCGGTGCACCATAGGTCAGGGCATCGAGCAGAAATCCGAACCGGGCTCGGGCGCTTTCCGGAGAAATGCCGATTTTCTCAAAAAGACGTTCCTGAAGGTGGGGTTCAAAGTTGCGAACGCTTCCCCCTCCAATTTCCGTTCCATTCAGGACCAGATCATAGGCGTCGGAACGAACGGACAGCGGATCACTCTCGAGAAGGGGAATGTCTTCCCGCCTTGGAGCGGTAAAGGGATGATGAAGGGCTTCAAGGCGGTTTTCCTCCTCGTTCCACTCAAACAAGGGAAAGTCGACCACCCACAGCAAAGAGTAATCCTGGGGCCGTCGAAGCTTGAGACGATCTCCGATATGCAGGCGAAGCTGTCCGGCGATTTTTCGGGCGAGGGGACCTTTGTCCGCAATGAACAAAAGCATGTCGCCGGGTTCCGGGGAGAGGACTTTCGCAATGTCTGCCTGGGCTTCTTCCGGGAAAAACTTCAGAATGGGGCTCTGGAACGTTTCTCCTTCGACCTTGAACCATGCGAGTCCCTTGGCCCCCTGGTCGACGGTCCATTGGGTCAATTCGTCGATTTCCTTTCGGCTCAGGGCTGCCCCTCCCAGGATAGCGAAGCCCGAGGACAACGCCTTTCTGGTCAAGAACGTCCAGAAAGACACGGAACTGTGTTTTTCCGGCGGCCTCGGAAAGATTTCCGATCGGAAGACCAAAGCGCAAATCCGGTTTGTCCGAGCCGTATTTTTCCATGGCTTCATGGTAAGTGAGACGAACGAAGGGACGATCCGGCCGGAAGCCGGTGAATTTTTCAAAGATTGACTGAATCATTCCTTCCATCAGGTAAAGGAACTGGTCCATGGTCAGAAAGGAGGCTTCGATATCGACCTGGGTAAATTCCGGTTGTCGGTCGGCACGTAAATCCTCGTCGCGGAAGCAGCGCGCAATCTGATAATACCGTTCGATGCCTCCCACCATGAGAATTTGCTTGAAAAGCTGCGGGGATTGCGGCAAAGCGTAGAAAGACCCCTTTTCCAGGCGGGAGGGAACTAAAAAGTCCCGGGCCCCCTCCGGTGTCGAACGTGTCAGGATAGGGGTTTCGACTTCCCAGAATGCATGGTCGTGAAGATAGTTGCGAATAAAGTGCGTCAGGTCGTTTCTGAGTTTCAGAGATTTTCGCAATGTCTCCCTGCGAATGTCCAGATACCGGTATGTCAGGCGGAGGGTTTCCGAAACCTCGATCCGGTCGTCAATCGGAAAGGGAGGGGTCGGGCAGGTGTTCAAAACATGCATCTCCTGACAGATCACTTCAAGGGAACCTGTCGGAAGGGCAGGGTTGTGGGTTCCTTCCGGTCGAACCTGAATCTTTCCATGAAGCGAAATCACCCACTCATCCCGGAGGGATTTAGCCAGACTGACCAGTTGCGGCGTGGTGTCCGGATTAACAACGACCTGCACAAGACCTTCCCGGTCTCTGAGGTCAAAAAAGAGAAGACCGCCGTGGTCCCTTACGGTCTGTACCCATCCGGCGAGAGTGACAAGAGATCCGGTCGGCAGGGTTGTGAGATCCGTTGTGGAATGGGAACGATACATGTCCGACTCCCTTAAGTGTGGTGGGGATGGTTTTTGTCGGGACCTTTTCGGCCGCGAGGAGTCGAGCCCGGTTTTCCGGGTTGTCCGGAAGACAATTCTCTGTTGGCGGGTTTATGTCCTGTCCCTGAGAATTCTCCGGATCTTTTCCGGAAAGCGGTCGATCCGCGGGGCGATGGTTCCCGAAAGGTTTCTTCCTGTCGCTTTTTATTCTGAGAGAGATTCCCGGCATATCGGGAGTTCCGTTCGTCCTCCCTGCGGGGAGAAGGAGAGGACGGATGGTTTTCCCGGGTGTTCCTGAAAGAACGGGGTCTGTCCTCCCGCGGGTTTTTTCTGTGTCGCGGAGCATCCTCGGCATATCGGGAGTTCCGTTCGTCCTCCCTGCGGGGAGGAGGGGAGGACGGATGGTTTTCCCGGGTGTTCCTGGAAGAACGGGGTCTGTCCTCCCGCGGGTTTTTTCTGTAGCGCGGAGCATCGTCGGCAGGTCCGGAGTTCCGGTTGACTTCCCTCCGGAAGGACGGTCCGGAAGAGACCCGTCTGTCCCTCCGAAAGAAGGATTCTTTTTCCGCGGGCTCCCTTCGTCCGGAGGACCGATGATCCGGGTTGCCGCCGCTGAGACTGGTCCTCCCTCTTCCCCGGACTTCAGACGCCATTCGTTTCGATCCCGGACCACTTCTCCGGACAGAACCTTTTCGGGACCTGCCGATGGAGACCAGGAGGAGGATCCTTTTCCGAGGCAGACCGGACAGGGGCACAGATCCCGGCCCGACACCCGATCCCGTGGTCTTTCTCAATCGGACTCGGAGAGGTTTTTTAACGGCCGGCCTCGTCACCGTTCCGATAACAAACAACAGTCTGGCCCGTCTTCTCAGAAAAGACGAGGTCCACATTCCGGAAACCGGACGGACAGAGGGAGGACCAGTCTCAG
>JAMCWZ010000012.1:440-7687 GCA_023480765.1 Nitrospirota bacterium | reverse complement strand
GTGGGAGAGCGGGTAAAGGGAGGAGAGTCGATCCTTGGAACACTACCATCAAAACAGTCCATCTGACGGGACGGTCACCCGGTCCCGCGGAATTTATATTCTCCCCAATCTGTTCACGACGGGAAATCTCTTTTTTGGTTTTCTCGCGATCGTTCAAAGCTTTCATCATGACTTTCTGAAAGCCGCTTACTCTATCCTGATCGCTTCGATCTTCGACAATCTTGACGGGAAGGTTGCCCGCCTGGCTCGCGCAACAAGCCAGTTCGGGGTCGAGTACGACAGTCTTGCCGATCTGATATCCTTTGGGGTTGCTCCCGCGTTTCTGGTTTTCAACTCCGATTTATCTTCGTATCACAGGCTTGGCCTTTTGGCGGCCTTTCTTTTCGCTGTTTGCGGAGCATTGCGCCTCGCCCGCTTCAATGTCATCACGACCAAAGTTTCCAGTCGTTATTTTGTCGGTCTTCCCATTCCGGCCGGTGCCTTGTTTCTCGTTTCCTCCGAATTGGCAAAAAACAGTCCGATCTCTGTCGTCTTCCCTTTTTCGAGCGGATTTTTTCTGGCCTCTACGTACTTTGTGGCGATTCTGATGGTGAGTCCCGTCCTCTACAGGAGTTTCAAGGAAATACGCTTTTTGAAAAAGCCTCTTCACACGTTTATTTCCGTTCTTTTGCTTGCCCTTCTCTTCGTTCTCTACCCCCGACAATCTCTTTTCGTCGCTATTTTCTGCTATGCCATGTCTGGTCCTGCCGAATTTCTGCTTTTCCGTTTTATTGTCAGAAAACCACAGAGGCTGGACCCGGAACCGTCGACAAGAAATTTTTCTTCTTCACGATTTTCCCCCCTGAAAGGTTTGAACAGACGAAAGCCTTGATCCGGATTTTAAACGGGACATCGGGGCATACAGGAGATACAAGTGGCTTTTGATATCGGCATGGTGAAAATATTCGATACAACGCTCAGAGACGGAGAACAAAGTCCCGGTGCGTCCATGCAAAGGGAGGAAAAGCTGCAGGTTGCCCGGCAACTGGCCCGATTGAATGTCGATATCATCGAAGCCGGTTTTCCTGTCGCTTCCCCGGACGATTTCGAGGCTGTTCACCAGATCGCTACGGAAGTCGGGAACATGCGAAGAGCCATCACAATTTGCGCCCTTGCCCGTGCCACAGACAAGGACATACTGGAAGCGGCCCGGTCCGTGGAAAACGCCCGTCTCCCCCGCATTCACACCTTTATCGCGACGAGTCCGGTCCACATGGACAAAAAACTTCGCATGGGACCGGAGCAAGTCCTCCAATCGATTGATCGCGCGGTCACTCTCGCCAGAAAAAATGTATCGGATGTCGAGTTTTCAGCGGAAGACGCTTTTCGGAGCGACCGGACCTTTCTCGCCCGCGCCGTTCAGGCGGCAATCGAATCTGGAGCTTCAACGATCAATATTCCGGATACGGTAGGATATGCTGTTCCAGACGCCGTAAAAGACCTTTTCCGTTTTTTGATCGACACAGTTCCCGGAGCTAAAAACGTCGTTTTCTCGTGTCATTGCCACGACGATCTCGGGCTGTCCGTTGCCAACTCCCTCGCGGCTCTCGAATCCGGTGCCCGTCAAGTGGAGTGTACGATCAACGGAATTGGTGAACGTGCTGGAAATGCGGCGATGGAAGAAATTGTGATGGCTCTTCGCGTTCGAAAGACTTGGTTCAACCTGGAGACCCGGATACGGTCCGAAGAGTTTTTCCGGACCAGCCGTCTGGTCTCCTCGGTGACCGGCATGATCGTCCAGCCGAACAAGGCGATTGTGGGAGAGAATGCTTTTGCTCACGAGTCGGGTATCCATCAGGATGGTCTTTTGAAAGACAAGGACACGTACGAGATCCTTGTCCCTGAGCATGTCGGAGTTTCGGGTGGGCGTCTGGTCCTCGGAAAACATTCTGGAAGACATGCGTTGAGCGACCGTCTGAAAGCGATGGGATATTCCCTGGACAGCGAAGAATTCGAGCGTATTTTTTCCCGTTTCAAAAAACTCGCTGACCAAAAAAAGGACTTGTACGAAGAGGATCTGGAGGTTTTGCTGACGGAAGGGGAGTCCCAGACCAGGGACCGGTTTGTTCTGAAGCGCCTTCATGTGAGCGGGGGGACAGAAATCCCGCCGACAGCGACGGTCGTTCTCGAAAGAGATGGGGTCGAACACCGGATGGCGGGTTTGGGGGATGGCCCGGTCGATGCGATTTATCGGACCGTTTCAAAGATAACGGGCACGAACGCGCGATTGATTTCCTATTCGGTCAAGGCAATCACAGGCGGTACAGACGCTCTTGGTGAAGTTACAGTCCGGATCGAAGGTGATGGACTTTTGTCGATCGGACAGGGTGCAGACACCGATATTCTGGTAGCTTCGGCCAAAGCTTACCTGGCAGCGCTGAACCGTCTCGAACGGAAAAAAGGGAAAGCAGGAAGACTGTCTTCTTCCGATTCTTTTGACAGCAAAAGAGAAAATCAGGAAACACCCTGAGCGATTCTGATTTGAAAGGACGCGGATGAAAAGTGAAGAGCGAATGAAAAAAATCCTTCTCCTTCCCGGTGACGGCATAGGTCCGGAAGTATTCGGTCCTGTACAAGGGATACTGGAGCATCTCGTGAAATCGGGACATGCTCTTCTGGAATGGGAAGATGGTCTGATCGGAGGAATCGCCACGGACCGGACCGGTTTCCCCTTGCCCCCCGAGACGGTGGAAAAGGCGGATCGATGCGACGCTGTTCTTCTCGGAGCGGTCGGGGGTCCGAAATACGACACCCTACCTTACGATAAAAGACCGGAAAGGGCGTTGCTCGGGATAAGGGAGCACCTCGGCGCATTCGCGAACCTCCGGCCAGCGAGGCTGTTTCCGGAGCTCTCAGGATCTTCTACGCTCAAGCCGGAAGTTATCTCCGACCTCGATCTGATGGTTGTGCGGGAACTGACCGGCGGCATCTATTTTGGAAAGCCCCGCGGCATCGTCACAGAAGAAGGCATTCGACGGGGAATCAACACGGAAACCTATACCGAGCCGGAAATTGACCGGATCATGAAAGTGGCGTTCGACCTGGCCCGAAAACGCCGGAAAAAGGTGACATCGGTAGACAAGGCGAATGTTCTGGAATCTTCCGTCCTTTGGAGGGAGGTTGCCGAATCCGTACACAAGAAGTACCCGGATGTCGAACTCTCCCACATGTATGTGGACAACGCTGCGATGCAGCTGGTGAGAAATCCCAAGCAGTTCGACGTTCTTGTCACCGGAAACCTGTTTGGCGATATTCTTTCTGACGAGGCGGCCCAATTGACAGGTTCGATCGGAATGCTTGCTTCGGCCTCTATCGGTGGAAAAACAGGTCTTTATGAACCCATTCACGGCAGTGCACCGGACATTGCGGGAAAGGACATCGCCAATCCTCTGGCGATGATCCTTTCCCTGGCCCTTCTTTTTCGCTATTCGCTTGACCGCGAAGATCTGGCCGGTTTCCTCGAGACATCTGTAAGAAACGTCCTGAAAGAGGGTTACCGGACGACGGACATCCAGGGAGACGGGACAAAAAAGATCGTGGGTACCCGAGAAATGGGAGAAAAAGTGTTTTTAGAGTTGAAAAAAGTGCTGGAGAATAAATAAAATATATAAAATAAAAGGATGAATGAGATGTCCGCTCAGAAAACAGGCTACCGCGTTGCGGTCGTTGGAGCGACCGGGGCGGTCGGTCGGGAAATGGTCTCCATTTTGGAGGAGAGAAACTTTCCGGTTTCCTCTCTCCATCTCTTTGCTTCGGAACGATCAGCCGGTGAGAGAATCCCGTTCAGGGGAGAATCCATCGTCATCCGATCCCTGAAAGATCCCCGCGAAGCGAAAGGGATTGATATCGCCCTGTTTTCGGCCGGGAGCGATGTCAGCGAAGTTCTTTCGCCCGAGCTGGTCCGGCAAGGGACATTGGTCATCGATAACAGTTCGGCGTTCCGGATGGTACCGGAAATCCCTCTTGTTGTTCCTGAAGTCAATCCCGAAGCGTTGCCAAAGAAGCTGGGACCAGGTCTCGTGGCAAACCCCAACTGTGCCACCATTCAGATGGTGGTTGCCCTGAAACCGCTGATCGACCATGCGGGTGTTCGCCGGATCGTTGTCTCCACCTACCAGTCGGTTTCTGGAACAGGAAAGAAAGCCATGGACGAACTGTCCGGACAGATAGCCCTTCTCCTGAACGGACGTATCGCCGACATTCAGCCGGAAGTGTATGCACCTTACCAGATTGCCTTTAACGTTCTTCCCCAGATTGACCGGTTCCTGCCGGACGGTTCGACCAAGGAAGAGGAAAAAATGAAGATGGAAAGCCGGAAGATTCTGGGGATCCAAGATCTGAGAATCAGCGCGACCACTGTCCGGGTTCCCGTCCTTATCGGGCATTCCGAAGCTGTTTCCATCGAATTCGAGCGTCCCCTTCCTCCCGACGAGGCCAGAGCGATTCTCTCCAAATCCCCTGGCGTCCGGGTTTTTGACGATCCCGCCCGCAAACTGTATCCCGTTCCAAGGGAAGTGGCCGGTCAGGACGATGTTTTCGTCGGAAGGATCCGTCAGGACGATTCTGTCGAACATGGACTGAACCTCTGGATCGTGGGTGACAACCTGCGCAAGGGTGCGGCCCTCAACGCCATACAGATCGCTGAACGGGTCGTTTCCGGGGATCTTTGATATGGAGGCCTAAACCATGAAGACATTCGAAGCATTGGTCCGGACGGAAGCCGGTCCCGACATGGAAGATCTCGTCGAACGAATCCGGATCCTGAAGGAAAAGCATCGCGCGATCATTCTTGCGCATAACTATCAGATCGGAGAAGTGCAGGATGTGGCGGATCTGATCGGAGACTCTCTGGAACTGGCCCGTTATGCCGCTTCCACGGAAGCGGATGTCATTGTTTTCTGCGGCGTTCACTTCATGGCGGAAACCGCGAAGATCCTGAATCCCTCTCGAAAAGTGCTCGTCCCGGACCTGAGGAGGCCGGTTGCCCCGCGTCGGACATGATCACTCCGGAAGAGGTCGACAGGCTTCGTCGAGAAAACCCCGGAGCGGTCGTCGTGACTTATGTGAACTCGCCGGCATCGGTCAAGGCAAAAAGCGACATATGCTGTACTTCGGCAAACGCCGTCCGGATCGTCTCATCGATTCCGTCAGAAACGCCGGTGATCTTTATCCCGGATCAGTTTCTGGGGGATTATGTCCAGCGGGCCACAGGACGAAAATTGATTCTCTTCGAAGGGTTTTGCCCGACGCACATGCGGATCATGGCCACAGACATCGACCGCGCGCGGGAGGAACATCCGGGGGCCTTTGTGATTGCTCACCCGGAATGTCAGCCGGATGTCGCGAAAAAGGCTGACGTTGTATCGAGCACCAGCCGTATGGCAACTGCCGTTCGGGAAAATTCGGCCCATAAAGTGGTTGTGGGAACGGAACTGGGTATGATCCACCGCCTGCAGAAGGAAAATCCCGACAAGGAGTTTATTCCGGCCTGTTCGTCCTGCGACTGCGCGAACATGAAAGTCAACTCTCTTGAGAAAATCCTGTGGGCACTTGAAGATTTGGCTCCGGAGATCGATTTGCCGGAAGGTATTCTGCGAGACGCCCGGAAAGCTTTGGACCGGATGATCGAGATGTCGTGATGTCCAGACTGTTTTTTGTTCTGGGAATCGTCTTTTTGCTGTTGGCCGGAATTTCCCTTTTCGTGGAAAAGGGAGCCGGAAGAGGGATCTTCTCTGTTCTGGGACATCTTCCTGGGGACATTGTCGTGGAACGTCCGGGATTCAAGCTCTATTTTCCTCTCATGACAGGCCTGCTTTTAAGCGTTTTTCTATCTTTTTTGCTCTATCTTGTTTCCCGGTTTTTCGGGAAATTCTGAATCCTTTGGAACGCCGCATCCCGGTGAAGTCTGCCCGGATTCCAGTTCTTCGAGCAGGGCCTTGACCGATTCCAGCAGTGCAGGATTCGAAGAAGCGTTGTTCCGGATGGCGCCCAGGATGTTTTCCATTCTTGCCAGTGCCTGTATTCTTCGATCATCCTCGGACAACTTGTCCAGCTTTCGATAAAAGTCCGGATAAAGGTGTTCGATCTTCTCCCGAACATTTTCCAGAACCGGAAGAATATGCGAGGGTTGCAGTGAAATTTCCCCGACGACAGAAAACAGGCCGTTTTCGAACAGGAGTATGTTCAGGCGCGACTGGTCTGGCAACGTGAGAGAAATCATCTCTCGCAGGATCTTTCCTTTTGCCTGATCGGGAGGAATGAGGCCGGGACATGACCGGGCGTGTTCATTTTTTTCCCGGTTGATTTTCCATTTTTGTTCGACGTACACAGTCGTCACCGCCTTTGATTGGAAAAAAAAACCCGCCGTATGGCGGGTTTTTCATTCAGGCAACGGTTTCAAGGCATCAGAAGCCTTTTGAATTTTTCCGCATCTTGATCAAAAATTCCGTCAGCTTTTCGAACTTTTCCGGACCTGTATCCCGGATGGACAAATTGGCGTCTTCGTGGCCTGCGAACGAGCAGAATGCCAGCGTGTAGCAGGAAGTGCCGCCCCGAATGATCTTGAGTGCCAAATTGGCCTGGTGGCAATGTACTCCCACGAAAAGGCAGACATCGATCTTGTTGTGCCAGATGGTGAGGTTCGGGTGGTTGGGATTGATTTCCGTTTCCGGGTCGATCTTGGGATATTTGGGACGGTAGTCGGACATCGGAATGATCTTGATTCCGCCTTCGACGGAAGCTTTTTTGATGACCTTGGCCATTTTGGCCGATTTTTCATTCCATTTCCACAGAACCTGGGGACCGGGGAAGAAGGTAGGAACCTTGGCCGCGGAAAGCCTTCGGGCAGCTTCCTCAATAGCTTCGTCTTCGGAGACGATGCGGCCTTCGATGTGGCCTTGGCCTGGATCCGGCAGGGAAATACCCATCAGGGCGGCAGCTGGCGGGAGGAAGGCTTCGGGACCGGCAAGAACACGATACTGGGACACAGTCACTCCTTAGTTCGTTATAATGAGAAATGTTCGTTATAATGAAAATCCGGCTTTCTGCCGGCGTTTTCCGAGTGTTTTCTCTGTTTTGATGTCGATCGGTCTATCAGATCAACGGAAAAATACTGGAACCGGACGGCAAAGCACGTCTGATCAGATCAATTCCATGGGAACACTCATTTTAACGGGTGCTTTCCCTGATTGTCAAACCGTGCCCATCGC
>JAMCWZ010000012.1:0-410 GCA_023480765.1 Nitrospirota bacterium | reverse complement strand
AGATCACAGCGCGAATGGGGGGATTATCCCGCCATGCTTTGCGCGGGTGACACTTGCGTGGCTCTTATTCACCCCCCGAACGCTTTACCAAATCCGGGAGATGGACCCGGCAACGACCGGGTTCCCGACCGTCACATCGCATTCAATACCGACCGAAATGGTTTTCATGAAGCTTTGCAGGACATTCGGGAAAAAAGTATCCCTTTTACGTATGACGATCACGGGATCAGCCTTTCGGTCTATTTTTTCGATCCCGACAACCACTGGATCGAAATCACCACGTTCGATCTCCCAGCCGGAAGAAAACCGGGAGATCCGGAGACCGCTGGGGAAGGAAGAACGATCTAGGGGAGGTGTTTGCCCCGTATTGCGGCTTTGGCGTCGTTGTTGGGTCCGGATCGGGGATGATA
>JAMCWZ010000009.1 GCA_023480765.1 Nitrospirota bacterium | reverse complement strand
GCCCGGATATGGGCAGCCAGTTGCTGCTCTCTGGTGAGCGCCATCTACTCTTCCTTTCCGGATTCATGTTTCGAGAATGTCTTTTCCCGGATCGGTTTTGGAAAAGTGACCCCCCAGAGTGTTCTGCGCAAACTGTTTCCTCTTCCGTTTGATACCACCGTGCCCTCTCCCTCTTCTGACCATGAGGTGTCTTCGTCGGACTATCCGATTGTCGTTCGCGGCGGAGGAAAGGATCTCCTGCTGGGTATTGCCCGATGCTGCAGCCCTGTGCCCGGAGAGGAAATTGTGGGCTTTGTCACACGGGGGAGGGGAATCATGATTCATTCACGGGACTGTCCCAACCTCGATCATTTGTCCGTGCAGAAAGAAAGATTTATCGCCGCGACGTGGGATTCAGAGACCGGTTCCACATTTGAGGTCGACCTCCGGGTCCTGATGGAGGACAAACCCGGGATGCTGGCCGGAGTGTCGGCCGTCAATATCACCCACGCCGAAGTCCGACAGGACAGGCGCAAGATGGCTGTTCTCAACTTCTCCCTGATGGTGCGGGACATGACGCATTTGCAGAGCATCATGGACGAGATACAGCAATTCAAGGGGGTGATTCGGGTTCAGAGGATCAAGAAGGCCACAACATTCTCGAAACATGAATCCGGAAAGGAAGAGTAGATGGCGCTCACCAGAGAGCAGCAACTGGCTGCCCATATCCGGGCCCGGCCCCATTTAAGGGAGATTTTTCAGTTCCAGCAGAAAATTGAGGAAATCTGGCATGCTTCGACGCCGGATGATTTTTTGCCTGCCGTGGATTTGCGTGACCAGACGGTTCGCGAACGCCACCGCGCGGGAAGGGCTCTTCTGGACCGAGAATCTTTTTCCCGCCTCGAGTTTTCCAGTTCAGGCACCCAGTTCCGGAAAATCCTCACGGTGATGCGACAGGGAGGGGGAGAAAAGGAGGTCCTTGCCCAGCGGATCTCCTCCTATCTTCGCGTGTCGGGGAGGAGCGAGCCCTGGCTCATCCGGACGATCCTGTCCCGGGATGATGCCTATCTGGACCAGGTCTCCCGGGAAATGGAGGTGCCGGGTCCCCTTCTGATGCACCTGATCAAGCTGACTCTCCGGATTTCCTTCGAGCGTCTGCATGAAACTCTTCGGACACTCCTGGGAGGAAGTCTGGACTGGGATTTCCCTCTTTGCCCTGTCTGCGGGGGATCTCCTGCCCTTGGCCAGGCGTTGTCCGAAGGACGGCGCCGCTACTTCTGTTTCTTTTGCTCCTTTTCCTGGATGTCCCGTCCATCGGATGGATGTCCTGCCTGTGGCCTTGATGATCCGGACAGGGTCAATCTCATGTACAAGCATCCGGAGGAAAATCAGGGTTTTCTGGCATGTGAAGGGTGTCAGTCCTACATCAAGATCGTGGATCAACGCTCGGAAAATGAAGTCCTTAACCCGGATATTCAGGAAATTCTCGGTATCCATCTGGACATGGCGGCCCAGGAAATGGGTTTTCGTCCGATGGGGCAGCCACCGGAACGTTTTGAGACGATCATCCGGCCGGGGTATGATACCCCCCGGCCCTGAATCATCCTTCCAGTAAAGGGGATTAAGACCACATGGATTTCTTCTCGCGTCTGAACCTGAATTCCATTGTAAACTATGCGATTATTCTGACCGGACTGATGATCTTGATCTTTCTGGTGTCGATCAGTATTTCCCGCTTCGTCAAGCATGAAAAAGTCCTTCAGAAAAAACTTCCTCCGGACCTTCCCAAAAGAGATCCCTGGGGTTATCCGATCGAAGAAGAACCCCCTCAACCCTCCAAAAATGGTCATTCGACTTTTTCCGGCCTTTCCGGAAAACATTGACTATCCGGGCATGGAACTCCTCTTGACTCCAAGTCTTCCATGCCTTATTTTTGAACCTAAGAAAATTAATTAATTAACCAATTAATACAAGGCAATCCCATGTCGGCGGACAGTTGCGAAAAAGGGCAGCAAAGAAAACGGGAGATTTTGTCGGCGGCTCTCTCCTGTTTTGCGGAAGAGGGGTATCATGCGACAACAAACCGAAAAATCGCCTGTCGGGCTGGAATCACGGAAGGCCTGATCTATCATTACTTTCCGAACAAGAAAGCACTTCTTTCGGAAATCATCGCATCAAATTTCCAGAAGGACTGTTCTCCTCTCTACCGGTTTCTTTCCGGATGGGAAGCGGACCGATCGAAGAGGAAAACGCCTTTGGATCCGGAAACGTTCCCCGATTTTCTGCATGACCTGGGAAGGACTCTTCTGGATTCGATGGACCAGAACAAAGACTTTCACCGTATTATTGTGAGCGAATTCCGTTTGCTGGAAGAGGAAGGCGAACCTCTTTACCCCAAGCTTCTCATGGAACTCTCCATCCAGAGGATCGTTTCTCTCTTTGAATGGTGGAACGGTTCCCTTCTGCTGGAAACCTTTTCGCCGACGAGGGACGTGTGGTTTTTTACCGGTCCGATCTTTGCCTTTTTTCATTTTCAGGAAATCCTGTCGGGAAAAAAAGTGTTTCCGATTGACAGGACAGATTTTCTGGAGGGCCTTATCACGCATTTTCTTAAGGGGATTGGTTATCAAAAAACGACATCCCGGACATCCGTATCTCAAAAAAGGACGAACTCATGAAATCAGGTCGGCTGGTCTATTTCCTTGCAATTGTGCTGGTTGTTTCATCGGGAGCCTTGGGAGGTCTTCATGCCCACGCCAATGAAAACACCTACTTTCACCGATATGTGGGGGATGAAACGTGTGAGGTCTGCCACTCCTCGGCCCGTATCGGAAACCAGTTTCAAATCTGGAAAGCGTCTCCCCATGCCCGGGCCTATCGTGATCTGGGTTCTCCGGAAGCTCTTTCGATCGCACGAAAGATGGGGATTGCCGATCCGAAAAATGACATGCGTTGCCTGTCCTGTCATACAACCGCTGCGGGAACGCATTTACCCCAGGTCATTTCCACGTTTCGCAAAAGAGACGGTGTCCAGTGCGAGTCCTGCCACGGACCGGGGGAAGATTATTCCCATTTCAGCACAATGATCGATCCGGTCAAGAGCCATCAGGCGGGTCTTGTCGATCATCCCGAGAAGACCTGTACGACCTGTCATAACCCTTCTTCTCCGACGTTTCAAGGATTTGACTATCAAAAGTCCCTGAGCGAAATCAGTCATCCGGTTCCGGATGCATACCGGAAAGAAATGCGCGATGCCTATGGAGAGGCCCAGAAATGACAGAATCGAACGGGAGAAATGGGAAAAACGGGTTGAGAAGTCCCAAGGTGTGGGTTCCGGTGGTCGGGCTTGTGGTCACCCTGCTGATCTATGGCGCCTATATGCGGTACAACGCCTTTTATGTTTCTACGGAAGACTCCGCCGTGGACGGGAATATTATCCTGATTTCGGCCAACGCGAACGGCCGCGTCATGGAGTTTCCCCTGAACCAGGGAGATCCGGTCGTCAAGGGGCAGGAAGTTGCGCGAATCGATACGACTGGATTTCAGCGGCTACGGCAGATTAACGAATCGAACCAGAGCGCTTTCAAGGACCTTCAGAAAGCGATTTCGACCGAGGAGTCACTCAAAGTTCTTCTCCTGAACGCCGAATCCCAGTACCGGCGGGGAATCCGTCTCCGCAAGGGAGGATTTATTACTGCCCAGGATCTTGAAAATCTCCGGACCACCGTGGATGACGACCGTTCACAGCTTCTGCAGGCAAAAAAGGTTGTTCTGTCCGAACGGATGAGGCTCGAAATCACCGAGTCCCATCCCCTGAACTATACGGTGCATGCTCCGATCGATGGTCAGGTCGCAGAACGGATCGCCCAGATCGGTGAAGTCGTTTCCCCCGGACAGCCCCTTCTGTCCGTGGTGAATCCCCGGGATATCTGGATCACGGCCAAGGTCAAGGAAACCCGGATGACGAGCGTCCGGGTGGGGCAGCCCGTTGATATCGATGTGGATACCTATCCGGAGCGGAAGTTTCACGGTCATGTGGAACGGATTCTTCCGGTTTCTGCGGCCGCAGTGTCGCTTCTCCCTCCGGAGAACGCCTCCGGAACGTTTGTGAAAGTCATTCAGAGGATTCCCGTCCGGATTCACGTTGATGACGCGGGCCCCTACATTCTCCGTCCGGGCATGTCGACCGAGGTTCGTATCCACATCCGGAAAGGTTCGCCGTGGTAATGCCGGAGTCCGGGAGTCTCGTCGGAGACTCTCCCCATTACAGGTGGTGGGCCCTGACGGTCGTCATGGTCGGGCTGTTCCTGCCGGTTCTGGACACCACGATTGTGAACGTCGGTCTTCCGAATATGGTGGGAAGTCTTGACACCAATACCGATGAAGTCCGCTGGGTCATCACCGCCTATGCGATGGCATTTGCGATCGTGACGCTGGCGAGCGCCTGGACGCGGACAATCTTTGGGGTCAAGCGTCTTTATCTGATCTCGACGTTTGTCTTTACGTTCTCCTCTTTTCTGTGCGGTCTTTCCCCGAACCTGAACGCCATGATCTTCTTCCGGGTTCTGCAGGCGGTCGGAGGAGGTCTGATGATGCCGCTCGGGTTCACGATCATCACGGAGGCGTTCCGTCCGGAAGAACGCGCCAAGGCTTTTGGCTTCTTTGGTATCGTCATCGTGCTTGCACCGACGATCGGGCCCATCCTCGGCGGATATCTGATCGACAATTTCAACTGGCGGGATATCTTTTTCGTCAATATTCCGGTGGGAATCCTGTCGTTTGTCCTGACATTTTTCTTTCTCCGGAAAGACACTCCCCAGACAGTCGTCCCGTTCGATTTTCCCGGATTCGTCTCGTTGGGAACGTCCCTGGCCTTTCTCCTGATCGGGTTGACGGAAGGCGAACGATGGGGCTGGACGGCCCATTTCGTCTATGAGTGCTGGCTGGTTACGGCGATCTCGTTCTGGATTTACCTGTTCACGGCGTTCCGGGTCAAACATCCGATTATCGACCTGACCGTTTTTCGGGACTGGGACTTTTCGGCGATCATGATCCTGAACATTCTTCGGGCAATCAGCCTGTTCGGCCGCATGTTTCTCCTTCCGCTCTTTGTCCAGACCTTCAACCGGTTTCCGGCAACGGATGCCGGCATGCTCCAGCTTCCGGCCTCGCTGATTGCCGGAATTTTCATGCCCGTGATGGGCCATGTTTCCGGCATCGTTTCCGACCGGGGCAAGAGGATCATCCTGTTCTCGGGTTTCATCCTTCTCGCGTCGGCCCAGTTCATGTTCGCCTTTCTGACGCAGATCACGAGTTTCTATCAGATTCTGATCCCGCAGCTCGTTTTCGGATTGTCTCTGGGAATGGTGAACGCCCTTTTGTCGAGCCTCCCGCAGAATCTCGTGGAACGAAAGCACATCGGTCTCGCTTCCACCCTCCAGAGCAACATGCTCCAGATCGGAGGGGCCATCGGTGTGGCAGTCCTGGGAAATATCCTGGACCATCGGTCGGCCTCCATCTATTCGGAATATCAGTCGCATGTCACCCGGAGCGCCTATTCCGTTCAGGCGGCGACACAGGAGCTTTCCTCCAGATTGTCCGAAGGGGGACACCTGTTCCAGTTTCCAGGGCGTGTGCAGGCAGAATTGTCCGGTCTTGTGCACACACAGGCCTCGATATCCGGCTACAACATGACGTTTATTTGGGCGGCCCTTTTTGCCGCTCTGGGAATTCCGGTCATTCTGCTGATGCGGCGATTTTCGCACAATGGCCAGGACGGTGTTCAAAGGGAAGGGGTTGTTGCGGAATGAAGATGCAAAAGAAGATTCGAAGCATGATCGGACTGATTCTTGTGGTGTCAATTTTCGGGGGGATTTCTGAGCCGGCTCCTGCGAGAGCGGCACAGGAAGGGGATGTGGACGGAAACAGTAAAATGGCCGACGTTCTGTCCGGTGAGCCGATTTCCTTGCCGGAAGCGCTGGATGAAGCGTTGTCCCGGAGACCGGCCCTGCACGATTTTCGCCATCAGCTGGAAGCCAGGAAGGACGTCGTGGGCGAAGCCCGGTCTAACTACATGCCTCAGCTTTCTGCGAGTTATCAGAATATTTATGGGAACAGTTTTCTGGGAGTCTTCCTGTTTCCGGGGTTCCAGTATTTCGACCTGAGTATCCTGACCGTGACACTGAACCAGAACATCTACGATTTTGGCCGGACTTCCTCTCAGGTCAAGCAGGCCAGAATGGCGCGGAAGGGGGCTCAGTCCGCCTTGAACAAGGAAGTCCTGGATCTCCGGCAGGATGTGACTGTTTCCTATCTGACACTTCTGATGGCCCAGCATGCGTTGAAATCCGCGTTTTCCGGCGTCCGGGATGCCCGTCATCATCTGGCGGAGGCCGAAGCCCGGCTTTCCGCCGGGGTGGGGATCCGCCTCGATGTCACCCAGGCCCGGGTGAACCTCGAGACGGCCCTGCTTCAGAGGATCCGGGCGATGAACGATTTCCGGACGGCGCAAATAGAGCTTTCACGCACGATCGGAATCAAGAAGAATCCCCATTATGTCGCCCGGGAAATCTCCCTGGATCGATTCAAGAGGTCGATCCGTCTGGAATCGGATATCCGCCTGGCTTATCGCCAACGTCCGGATCTCAAGCAGATCGAAAGCCAGGTCCGGGAGGGAGAAGCTCGCCTTGCGAACGCCAAATCCCAGAACTGGCCGACCATCAACGGAGTCGGTCAGTATTTCATGTCGAACATCCCGGCTCAGGCTCTGGGTATCTCCTATATGCCGAACTATCCGTTTTCGACCTTCAATATCGGCGGTGTGGTGAATGTACCGATCTTCGAAGGGGGGCTGATTTCGCATCAGGTGCATGAGGCCCGGTCGCGTCTGGCCTCGACCAATGATCAATTCTCCGAAGCCAAGCTTCGGGTTTCGGCCGAAGTTCGCGAAGCCGCTCTCAACGTCCGTGCCGCTCTCCAGCGGTGGAGTGAAGCCCGGACAGCTTTGGAAAGCGCACGGGAAAACGACCGTCTGGTGGAAAAATCGTTCAAAGTCGGAACAGCCCGTTCGGTAGATGTCGTCGACGCCGAAACGGCTCTTCGGCAGGCCCGGGAAGATCTTGTTCAGGCCCGTTACGACTGGGCCATCCAGATGATTCGCTATCGTCACAGTCTGGGAGACATGTCGATGAATCTTCCTTCCCGCTGAACCGGGTTTTTCCTCCCGGGATCGCTCCCGCCGTTGCGGAATGGGCTTTTCGGGAGGGCAGTCATCCGACTTTTTTTCCGCCATTCATCCATACAACAGGAGACACGTGTGAAGAAATTGTTGACGATCGGAGCCGTCCTTCTCGGGAGCGGGGTATTGCTTGCTGCAGGATACCTGTGGTGGGACCACAACCGCTATTACGTTTCGACCGAGGACGCCACCGTTGCCGGCCGCCCCCACCCTGTCACGGTTCGCATTCCGGGAACGGTTGTCGACGTTCTGGTCCACGATAATGAACCGGTCAGGAAAGGCCAGGTTCTTTTTCGGCTGGATCCGGGGGATTACCAGACCCGACTGATGTCCGACGAGGGCAGCCTGGATGTCGCCAAAAAAAGGGTGGATGTCGACCAGTCGCGCATTCAGGAAGTCGAAGCTGAAGAAGAGCGGATCCAGTCGGATTTGAAGCGGATTTCACGGCTCCGAAAGGGCGGATATTCTTCGACCCAAAGCCTGATCCATCTGAGGCTGGCACTGAAAGGGGCGAAAGCCCGCATCCAAAGCCTCGAAAACCAGATCCGTGCCGACCAGGGA
>JAMCWZ010000067.1:6894-8123 GCA_023480765.1 Nitrospirota bacterium | reverse complement strand
TCAAAATAGGCTTCCATCGTTCGGTGATAATCGAGATGATCCCGGGTCAGATTCGTAAAATGGACAACGGAAAAATTCGTTCCGGCCAGACGATCCTGATCGAGCGCGTGCGAGGAAACTTCCATCGAAACGGACTTCAGTCCGTTCCGGAGAGATTCCGCAAACAGGGATTGAATCCGTATGGCACCGGGAGTCGTCTGCGGCGCCTCTGTCTCTTCATGGCCGACATCAAAAACGACAGTTCCGATCAGACCGCAGGGTAATCCTCCGGCACGGCAAACAGAGCGCGTCAGGAAACTCGATGTGGTTTTCCCGTTGGTCCCCGTGACACCGATCACTTTCAGGAAAGAGGAAGGGAAGCCCCACCAGGAAGACGCCAGCTGGCCAACCGCCCGGGGAAGGTTCTCCACCAGTGACAGCCCGGCGAATTCACGAATTCTGGAGGAAAGAGCCGGTCGACTGTCGATCTCCGGGAACGCTTTCCGGTCGGCCACCAGATAGGAGGCTCCGCGGTCCAGCGCTTCATCGACAAATTCCCACCGGAACCCTTCTCCCGGCCGGATCAGAAAAAGCGCACCGTTCTCGACCTGGCGGGAATCGTCGGACAAGCTCAGAACCTTCTCCGGAAAACGCCCGCAAACGGGAGGAGGAAGATTCAGGGACAGCCAGTGTTTGTCATGCGTGGGTCTGTCGTGTCTCATCGAGGTTTTCCCCAGTTCTGATTTTTAGACTCGAAAAACAACAGATCATTTGATGTTTTCCGATATATCACTTCCGGCCCGTCGATCAACGACCCGGTCGACGGAAGAGTGATCTTTCCGTTCTGGCTGTTTCTCTGAGGGGATTCGAAACCGGACGAGAGCCATTTCGGCCACTTTCCGAAAAAGGGGTGCAGCAACAGTCCCCCCCCAGGAAATTTTCCTGGGCTTCACAACGACGGCCAGAATGACGAGAGACGGATGATCGGCTGGCAGGACACCAACAAAGGAATCAATGGTCTGCTTGCGCGTATAGGCATGTTTCGACGGATCATACACCTGGGCCGTGCCGGTTTTTCCAGCGATATCGTATCCGTCAATCGTGGCTTTGACTCCTGTTCCTCCGGGAGCCACGACGTTTCTCATCAGGTCAAGAAGCGTCCGGCTGGTTTCAGCGGTGATCACCCGCCGGACCAATCGGGGCTTCCTCCGGAAAATCGTGTGGCCTTGCGCGTCGGCCCCTCCCTGTTT
>JAMCWZ010000067.1:0-6884 GCA_023480765.1 Nitrospirota bacterium | reverse complement strand
GTGACCGCCGTTGGCTATCGCACTGACGGCCGTCACAATCTGAAGCGGGGTGACTCCGACTTCCTGTCCCATGGCGAGGCTGTAGATGGAGCGATGTGACCAGCGGGAGGGGGGATGGACAATGCCGGCCGATTCACCCGGAAAATCCAGACCGGTTTTCTGACCGAACCCAAAACTCTGGATATATTTGTAAAACAGGGAGGGGCCGACGCGCAAGGCCACCTGCGATATTCCGATGTTGCTCGACTTGGCCAAAATTTGCGCCAGCGTCAACGACTGAGACGGCTCGTCGTCATGAAGGGCGCCACCCGGAATATAGAAGATACCATTGTGTCCATCGAACCGCTCTTCCGTGGTCACCCGATGCTCATTCAAGGCGGCACTTGCGGTCACGAGCTTGAAGACCGACCCCGGTTCATAAACCATGGAGGTGGCAGGGTTGACCCCGACCCCCATTCGCCTGTTGTTCGTGGCCATGGCAAGAATGGCTCCCGACCAGGGATCCATGACAAGCACGACCCCTCCTTCGGCGTCAAAAGCGCTCACCTGTTCGTCGAGAGTGTTTTGCGCATAACGCTGGATGCGTCCATCGAGAGTTGTGTATACCGTATCTCCCTGGAGTCCCTTCGGAGACACCTGATCCCGTGAGAAGTAGGACCTTCCTCGTGCCGAGACTTCGAGAATCCGTCCCCCCCGACGACCACTGAGAAAGCCGTCATAGCGTTTTTCCAGTCCCGAAACCCCGCTGTTGTCCGTTCCGGTAGAACCAAGAACCGAATGGGAAGAGAGGCCTTCCGGATAAAAACGTTTCTCTTCCGCTGTCAGAAAAAGCCCGGGAAAAGGATGCAAACGGATCCATTCGGCTTGACCTTTTGTCAGATCATGACGGATCCAGACAAAATGGGAACGCTTTCTCAGAAGATGTTCAAGTTTCGACCGAGAGACTTTCAGGATCGGAGACAGACGTGCGGAAACGTTTTTTGGGGAAAGGCGGGAACGGAAAAGAATGGGATCCGCTACGAGGGAGGAGACTTCCTGATTGCTGACAAGGAAATGGTCTTGACGGTCAAGGATTGCGCCCCGCTCCCCATGAATCTGGAGAAAACGCTGGTGCTCTTTCAAGGAAGCCGTCTGATAGAGGGACCGGTTGAAAAACTGAATATTCATCAACCGCAGAGAGACAGCAAGGAATCCCACCATCACACAGAGGACCACAATTTGAGTCCGGGTCTTCAAAGAGTTCCTCCCGCCGGCGCGACACGGTCCGATTCAGCTGTTACAACACGGGGCCACCCTGGCGGTACATTCCTGTCCTCCTGTATTCCGGTCAGGGAATATAGACAACTGTCGCCGGTGGCACTCTCTTCAATCCGTGCGTCCGGGAGTACTCCCGGACACGGGCTTCCCGAGTCAGCATGGCTTCTTCCACCTCCAGGGACTTCAGGAGTTTTTTCTGATTGAGAATCTCGTCCCTGTTCCGGGCCATTTCGTGATCGGCGCGGACAGACAGGATGGAAACGCTCATTGCTCCCAGAAAATAAAGCAGGGCAAAAAAGAAGAAGACCCAGGCGAATCGTGGATGAAGAATACGTTCAATTCGCAATGTAAACCCTCAACTTGGCACTTCTCGATCGCGGATTGTGCTCGATTTCCGCCTTGCCCGGAAGCACCGGTTTGGATTGCAGAAGCCGGCCCCATCCCTCCCGGACCCATTCCCGGAAAAGATGTTTGATCTCCCTGTCTTCGCGGGAGTGGAACGTCAAAACAGCGAGCCTTGCTCCCGAACCCAGAATGGACCTCACACCGGACACCCCGCGCACCAGAGAATCAATTTCTCCATTCACTTCAATCCGAAGGGCCATGAAAACCCGCGTTGCCGGGTGTCTGCGGCTGCGTCTGTACCCTTTCCGGTAATAAACTCCGCTCACAAAAGCGGCCAGCTCTTTCGGAGTCCGGGGAAGTCGCCCTCGGGATCGGGACTGGACAAGAGCTCTGGATATCGGCAATGCCAGAGGCTCCTCTCCGAAGTTTGAAAAAATTGCCGCAAGCTCTTCAGCGGACTGCTGCTCCAGAATATCCATGGCAGTCCTCTCGAGAGTTGGATCCATCCGCATATCCAGAGGTCCCTCCGCATCAAAAGAGAGACCGGCTCCGTTCTCCGAGGCCTGGGCCATGGACCACCCGGAATCCAGAACAACACCGGAAATATCCACCCTCATGGAAGGAAGGAACTCCCCCATGCCGGCGTGATTCATGCATGTCAGGCGGAGTCTTTCTCCAAAGATTGGCAAAAGTTCCAGACGAGCCTTTTCGATCGCTTTTGGATCCCTGTCGATTGCGATCACCGATCCCCCTGCTTCCAGGATTGCCCGTGCATGGCCCCCCTGTCCCAACGTCGCATCCACATACCATTGACCGGGGTGAACATTCAGAACCTCCAGGACCTCTTTGGTCATCACGGGAAGATGTGAATCCTTCCCGTCGTCCTTGTTCTCCTCTTCCCTCTTTTCGGCCATGCCGTGCGTCCTTATCAGAACAGGCCCGAGAGGGCGGCAGACACACTCTGGATTCGTTCTTTCCCCGTCAGCTGGGCCAGGCGATCTCCGTTCCAGATCTCGAATTTATTGAGAAGACCAACAAACCAGACATCTCGTTCGAGATGAGCGAAATCCCGGAGTGGTTGGGGAATCAGAATGCGTCCCTGTCGGTCCGGTTGAACATCGGTCGCCCATCCAATCGTGAAACGCAGATATGTTTTCAGATCTTCATTCATTTGGGGGAGGGCACCCACTTTCTCTTCGAGCTCGCGCCAGGCAGATTCCGGGTAGACGACCAGACATTCGTCCGGCTCGACGGTGATCACGAGAGATCCCCCGCCTTTTTCCGGTCCGTCCAGACTCTCCCGGAATCTCTGGGGGATCGCGACGCGGCCTTTATCGTCAAGAGAATGCTGGTAACGTCCTCGAAAAATATTCACCCACTTTCCCCCACTCTTTACCACCCGACCCCATTATAGGAGGGAAAAAGAGATTGTCAACACCATTTTTCACCTTCTTTCCAGTTCAGAAGAAATAAAAGACGTTTTTGGGAAAACCGGGGGGAGGGAAAACGACGGGGTTGGCGCTTGAATCCATCCGGACGGCTCTGGTAAAGTGGAGGAAAGGTTTGACCAGTTCCCGGGAAGGAGAAAATCAATGCCAATTTATGAATATGCATGTCAGGGATGCGGAAAACGGTTTTCCTTGCTTCAGTCCATTCATGTTGGACCGGGAGAAACCAGTTGTCCGGAGTGTAACAGTCTGAACCTCAACAAGATACCGTCCTCTTTCAGCAGCACCAGCGGATCTGAACCCTGGAGCGGTGGTTCCCAGGAAGTCGCGGCGACCCCCTCTTCGGGAGGCGGCGGTTGTTGCGGTGGTGGGTGCGGTTGCATGTGATGACAGCCCCATTCAGAAATTTCCCGGCCTGATGACGCACATTTCTTAACGGATGATAAAGACAGACCGGATGCAAAAAAGAATTTTAAGGATTTTCCCCTGATGGGCCGCGTTTCAAGATTCTTCCGAGGGAGGGTTTTGTTTTTCGCGGCCTTTTCTTTCGCCTTTCTGTCGGCATGCCATCTCCAGACATCCTCCCCTCTTGAGATCAAGACCGGTAAACCGACTCTTGTCACGATGAATGATATGACCTTCATTCTTGTCCCTCTTGATATCACGGACAAAGGATCCCGCACCCTGCGGATTCATCTGAGACACTGTCTTCTCGACCTATCGACGAACGGCGATCAAAACTTCCGTCTTCGCGGAAAAGACACCTACACATTTATTCTTCAGCATGCGGACAAGCCTATACAATCTGTCTATCCGGCAGAGTGGCACTCCCGGTGGATCAATCACGTTCTTTCCCACAAAGATGTCGTTATCCCCGCCGTCCACCGGAAATCCTTTCCTCTCTTTTTCCTTTACAGAGGACGTCTTTCGAGCTTTCAGCACATGACAGTCCATCTGATCTACTCCTATCCACAAACGGCGACCAACGACGAAATTCTTCTCGATATTTCCTCCTCTGCGGCAACCCCCTGAACACGGAAACATTTAAAAACAGAACCGGAAATGGCTCTCCACTTCCCTCTTTTCCGCTTATTTCTCTTTCCGTTTGGTTGAATAAAAAAGGGGAGCGGGTTTTTCACCCGCTCCCCCCTTCCGGACAAGACGACGAACAGAACAACTATTTCAACTGTTCAAGCGCTTTCAGAATCTCATTATCGTCACGAGCCGTCAGAATTTCCTGAACCTTGACATAACGAACGATGCCGGACTTGTCAACAATGACTGTCGCACGTTTGTTGATGTTTGCTTCTGGAATAAAAAGACCATAGTCCTGACAAACTTTTCTCTTGATATCCGAGAGAAGGTTGTGCTTCAGCTTGAGGCTTTCTTTCCAGGCCTTGTGAGACCAGACGCTGTCGGTGCTGATTCCGAAGACGACGGCATTGGCGTGGTCAAACTTCGGAAGATCATTCGAAAAACAGGTATTTTCGTTCGTGCAAACCGGACTCCAGTCCAACGGGTAGAATGCCAGAACAACATTCTTTTTTCCCTGGAAAGAGGACAACGTGACAGGATTTTTGTCCTGGTCTTCGAGCGTAAAGTCCGGTGCCTTGTCACCCACTTTTATTTCAGCAGCCATGTGTTTATCCTCCTTGGTTATGAACCCTGATAATGAATACGAATTTCACGCAAATTCTTCCGGAAACACTCGGAAGGGGTTCTCTTTTCCGCGGCTTTTCTCTTTCTGCCTCTAGACGCGGAGAAGAGTTCTGCGGGATTTCCCGGAGGCCAAGACGTCTGCGACGGTCTTCCCGATCAGGGACGGATTGTCCACGACACGGACTCCGTGGCTCTCCAGAAATGCCATCTTGTCCCTTGCTGTTCCTTTTCCACCGGAAACGATCGCACCTGCATGCCCCATTCTGCGACCAGGTGGCGCCGTCAACCCGGCGATAAACCCGACGACGGGCTTTGTCATTTTTGTTTGTGCAAAAACAGCGGCCTTCTCCTCGTCCTCCCCGCCGATTTCTCCAATCATGACGACGGCTTCGGTTTCAGGGTCCGACTCGAACATCTCCAGCACATCGATAAAATTCAATCCTCGAACGGGATCTCCACCGATTCCCACGCAAGTGGATTCCCCCAATCCAAGCTGGGTCAGTTGCCATACAGCTTCATACGTCAGAGTTCCGCTTCGAGAAACGACGCCCACACGTCCCCGTTTGTGGATATAGCCCGGCATAATTCCAATCTTCGCTCCATCCGGAGTGATGATCCCCGGACAGTTCGGTCCGATAAGACGAATCGGTTTACCCTGTTCGTTGCGGCTGTCGAGAACCCTCCGGACCCGAACCATGTCCAGAACCGGTATCCCTTCTGTGATGCAGACGATCAAAGGGATGTCCGCCGCAATCGATTCGAGAATTGCATCCGCAGCAAACGCCGGAGGAACAAAAATAAGGGATACGTCCGGGTTTTCGGCTTCCCGGGCATCGAAGACAGAATTCCAGACCGGAAATCCCTCATGGGTCGTGCCCCCTTTGCCTGGGGTCACCCCGCCCACGACTTTCGTTCCATATTCCCGGCAAGCTGTCGCATGGTAGCTCCCTTCCTTGCCGGTAATGCCCTGAACGATGACCCGGGTCGATCGGTCGACCAGAATACTCATTTGTCCCCCTTTACGGCCAATACAATCTTCTCCGCTCCTTCGTAAAGTTCCTCCGCCACCTGGATGGCCAAACCGGAACTCCGGAGCATTTCTCGTCCCTCTTTCGCGTTTGTCCCCTGAAGACGGACAACGAGAGGAATCGTAATCTTGACGTCCTGTGCGGCCGCAATAATTCCGCCGGCAATTCTTTCGCAGCGGACGATCCCACCAAAAATGTTGACAAAGATCCCTTTGACATGGGGATCTCCAAGGATAATCCGGAACGCCTGCTCGACCGTTTCCTTGCTGGCGCCCCCTCCAACATCGAGAAAGTTCGCAGGAGAACCGCCGGCAAGAGCGATCACATCCATCGTCGCCATGGCAAGACCGGCACCATTGACCATACAGGCAATATTTCCATCAAGCTTTACATAGTTCAGATTGTATTTTGATGCTTCAATTTCAAGCGGATTCTCTTCCGACAAATCCCGGAGTCCCCGAATAGCCGGTTGTCTTCCTACAGCATTGTCATCAAAACCCACTTTTGCGTCCAGTGCGATGAGCCGATCTTCCCTGGTGAGCACAAGGGGATTGATTTCCACCATGCTCGCATCCCGTCTCTGAAAGAAGTCCAAAAGGTCACGGACAATGTTGACCATCTGTGTCTGCGTGGAAAATGGCAACCCCAGAAACTGACTGACGCGTCTTCCAATATAGGGGGAATATCCCTCCAGAGGGTCCAGTGCAAGATGGAAGATTTTCTCCGGGTGTTTCTCGGCAACCTCTTCTATCTCCATCCCTCCTTCGGTACTTGCGATGAGAGTCATGCGACGGGTCGTCCTGTCGACGACGACTCCAAGATAGAACTCCCGGGCGATGTTCGACCCTTCTTCAATCCAGACCTTGAGGACTTTCTTCCCTTCCGGGCCCGTCTGATGAGTCACAAGGGTCTTTCCCAGAATCTGGGAAACAAGATCCGGAATCTCCTCCGACTTTCTGGCAAGCTTCACCCCACCCGCCTTCCCTCTTCCACCGGCATGGATCTGGGCTTTGACAGCCCACACGGCAGGCCTGGATTCCCCGCGGAAGAGAGGAGACTCGTTGACGACCTTCCGGGCTTCCTCAACCGACTCGACAAGAACTCCATTCGGAACAGGAATCCCGAACTCCTTGAAAAGTTCCTTTGC
>JAMCWZ010000054.1 GCA_023480765.1 Nitrospirota bacterium | reverse complement strand
CACAAAGCGGGATTTCTCTAATGGTAATCAATCTTATCATGCAGGCAGGTGATCTTCAATAAAAATGGCAGTCGAAAAGCTTCCCCGGATAACCCGGGTCATTCGTTTCCGTCAGGATTGCGTCCGGTCATCCAGAACCGCGATAAACGGAAGCGTCCTGTATTTGTTCTTGTAGTCCAGACCATACCCGATGACAAATTTGTTGGGAATGCTGAATCCAACGTAATCAGGCCGAACGTCGAGGGTTCGGCCGCCCGTTTTGTCCAGCAGGGCACAAATCCGAACGGATTTTGGTTTGTGCGCGGACAGTTTGTCGAGAAGCATGCGTGCCGTCACTCCGGAATCGATGATATCTTCCACGAGAAGAATATCGGCTCCCGTCAGAGAGAGCGTCGGTTCGGAAATCGTTTTGACAGGACTCTGACCCGATGACTCCTGCGTCGATGTCATCAAAAAGTCGATTCTGGCCGGGATGCCGATGCACCGGGAAAGATCGGCCGTGAACGCGAAAGCACCCTTCAGGATGCCAATGAGAATCAAATTTTTTCCGGCATAGTCTTCCGTGATCTGCAGGCCCAGTTCTCGAACCCGGTGGAGAATTTCTTCCTGAGTGATCAGGGGCTTGCCGAAGATCTTTTCCATACGTCTCCCTTGGCGTCCTGGTAAGTGACGGATAGTCTGCCGGTCTCATTCCGGACGGATTCATCCGGGGTCCGGAGCGGGAAGATGTGGGGGGCCCAAAGAAGGGATTCCCCGGCCATCAAGACAGGAAGGTTTTTTTTGAAGCTTGACGGGAATCGCCGTCGGGACAGGAGGCGTCCCAGCGACATGCCTTCCCGCCGGAAGGCTTCGCGAACGGCCGGAAACCCGGGACCCGCAACCAGGAGAGGGAACAACCCCTCTCTGTCAGGAGAAAATCGGCAGGAGCGGGAAGGACGGGTTCCCTCCTCCCAGGGTGTCCGAATGTCCGATTCGGATGACCATGCCCACTCCAGACGGCCACCTCCCGGCAGTGCTTGGAGATAGGGATTCCTTTTTCCCGAACGGAGATCCTCCAGTATGTCCGGTTCCAGGAAAAAGGACCAGTTCCCCGAAGCCTCCTCCGGAAGGTTCCTCTTGTATACTAGATGGGCTTCCTGAAATTCAATCCCAAGATGCCATCCCCGTCCCAGATGCCCCTCGAACACGGGGGTGCCGGAGAGACTTCGGAGGAGATTCCTCTCTTCCGGAGCGGGAAGATGCCACAAGAGTATCCTGTCCAGAATCCATCTGCAAAAGAGAGTCTGGCGGTAAGGGGTGAGGTTCCGGTAGCGTGGCAGGGAAAAGATGAATCCATGGTCACGGATAAGAAGAAACGTGCTTGAAAGCCAGTCTCCGGATTCCCTGTCTTCCAGCTCCCTCCGCAAGAGAAGGGAAAGGTTGGCAACATGGCGGTCGCCTTCCGGAGGAAAAATCCTCCGGATCGTCGGGACAAGCTCCATTCGGACCCGATTGCGAAGATAATCGTGCTGCAGGTTTGAGGAATCAATACGATAGGGAATGCGATGATCGGAAAGGACGTTCCGGATTTCATCGGCTCCCGTTTCCAGGAGAGGACGAAAGATGCGTCGGTCCGGTTTGTTGAGCATGCCGAGAACACCTTTGGGTCCTGTTCCGCGAAACAGATTCATGAGGATCGTTTCGACCTGATCGTCCTGATGATGGGCAAGAAAGAGGATGTTTTTGCGATTTTCCGTCAGGAGAGTGTCGAAGAAGGCGTATCTTTTTTTGCGGAGAAAATCTTCCGGCACATTGTCCGGCAGAGGTTCGGACAGGATTCCGATCCGGAGAGGACGTCCGATATGCCGGGCGAAGCTCCGGAGAAAAATTTCGTCCTCCTCGTTTTCCTTGCCACGTGTCCGGTGGTTGAAATGGACGAGGGTCAGTGAGTGACGATTTTCGAGAAAGAGGTGCAGGAGAAAAGCCAGAAAAACAGAATCGGCCCCCCCTGAAATGGCCACATGAAAATGCGGGGGAGACGGATGGTTGTCAGGGTGGATCCCGTTGTCCCGGAGGAAAGATTCGAGCCGGGACAGATAGGGTGAGAGAAATTTTCCGGTTTCAGTCCCCTTGGGGAATTGGATTTTCACGGAAATAGTCTTTCGATTGCTGAAGGTCATTCGAAATTGCCGAGATGAGGGCTTCCGGCCCTGGAAAAGCTTTGTCTCCCCGAAGAAACTCCAAAAAATCCACCTGAATATATTGACCGTAAAGAGTGTCGGAAAAATCAAAAAGATGCGTCTCGATCACGGGTTGCACAAGTGGTGTGAAGGTTGGTTTTTTCCCGACATAAGAGGTCCCGTTAAACCACCCTTTCGGTGTTTTTGTGCGGGTGACATAGACGCCGGAAGCGGGCAGCAGGCGATCGGGCGTAGGATGGATGTTCAATGTCGGAAAACCCAGTTTTCGGCCTCTTTTTTCCCCTTCTTCCACCGTTCCGTCGAGCTGGAACGGGCGGGTGAGAAACCGATTGGCCTCCTTCACCCGTCCTGCGCGCAAGAGTTCCCTGATCCGTGAACTCGAAATTCTTCCGGTTCCATCCTCCACGGCGGGAATCGCTTTCACCAGAACCCCTTCGGGGGAGAGAACGCGTTGAAAGTCCGCGACAGAGCCTGCCCTTTTGTGGCCAAATCGAAACCCTTCCCCGATGACCAGGGCTTTCAGAGGGAAATAACCCAATAGAATGTCCCGGATAAAGGTTTCCGGTTCCATCCTCCCGAGGTCCGGGGTAAAAGGTGTGATCACGAGAAGATCAATGCCCAGATCTGCCAGGACCTTTTTTTTGTGGGGAATGGACATGATGCGCTGAAAAGGGATTTCGGGCGACAAAACCATCAGGGGATGCGGGTCAAAAGTCAGCACAGTGGCGAGAGTTTTCGTTTTTCGGGAATATTCGACCAGATCGTTCAGAAGTTTCTGGTGACCCTGGTGGATGCCGTCAAAGTTTCCGATCGTCAGCGCAATGTCCTGTCCGGATTCCCGGACGGTGTTCATTTCGGAAAAAGAGGAGAGAATGTTCATCGTTTGTCCGGATGTCCAGAGCATCTGCTTGGGGGCATGGGGCCGGATTATTCGGACTGGGCCAATAACCGGGCGGCCCGGATGGCAAAGTATGTCAGAATCATGGTGGCACCTGCTCTGCGGATCGACAGGAGGGATTCCATCATGGCCCTGTCTGTATCGATCCATCCTTCCTTTCCGGCGGCCATGATCGTCGCGTATTCTCCGCTGACCTGGTAAGCGCAAAGAGGGAGGTCGAATCGGCCAGCGAGATCGCGAAGAATGTCGAGGTAGGGGAGTGCGGGTTTGACCATCAGGATATCGGCGCCTTCTTCAACATCCAGGGAGGCTTCCCGGAAGGCTTCCATCCGGTTTGCCGGATCCATCTGATAGGAGGAGCGGTCTCCAAACTGGGGTCCGGACATCATGGCATCTCGGAAAGGACCGTAAAAGGCCGAAGCGTATTTGACAGCGTAGGACAGGATAATTGTGTCCGAAAATCCGTTTTTGTCGAGAACCTCCCGGATGGCTTTGACCCGGCCGTCCATCATATCCGAAGGGGCGACAATATCCGCACCGGCTTTTGCGTGCACAAGAGCCATCTTTGCAAGACAGTCCAGGGTTGTATCGTTGTCGATGTGTTCCCCTTTGAGGAGGCCACAGTGACCATGGGTGGTGTATTCATCGATACACACGTCCGTGATCACGACCAGATCCGGAAAGTCCCTCTTCAGCATCCGGACAGCTGTCGGGACGGGACCGTCCGGATCCAGGGCGCTTGATCCCATTTCGTCTTTTTTTTCGGGAATCCCGAATAAAATGATGCTCCGGATTCCCACCGACATGGCTTCCTTTATCAAGGGAGGTAGGTTGTCGACAGAGTAGCGGTAAACGTCCGGCATGGAGCGAATCGCTTCTTTTTTGTTCGTGCCATGAATGATAAACAGGGGAAGAATCAGCTGCGATGCCGATAGCCGGTTTTCCCGCACGAGCGACCGTATGGAGGAACTGCTTCTGAGCCTTCGAGGCCTGTCGGTGGGAAATGCCATCACATTCTCCTCTTGTCTTTCAGTTTGAAAAACGCTACGAAAAGTGTTGAAGAATTGTGGTCAGAACGGCTTCGTCCGTCGGTTCGGAAGGAAGAAGAATGTTTGTGACACCGTCTTTCCGGAGTGCGTCCGCTGTTGTCGGTCCGATGGCCAGTCCCGTTGTTTTCCGGATGGACTGGCCATGCTCCTTCAGAAGAGAGACAAGGTTCTTGTATGCTGAAGGACTGTAAAAAACGGCCAGGTGAAAATCCCGGTTTTCAAAACCGACGGATACGAGGTCCCTCAAGTAGTTCGGAAGCTCGGGAATCCTGTTTTCGTAGGCTGTAATTTGTTGAATCTTGAAGCCCATGGCTGCTAGACCGTCAGGAATTGCCCCGTCTCCCCGGTCTCCTCGTATGAGGAGACATCGTTGCCCGGAACACGGGATTTGGGAGCGAAAAAATTCTAGAACACCGTTCGCATACGATTCAAGCGGGGTTGCATCCGGGTGAATGCCATATTCTTCGAGGGTTCGTGTCGTTGAGGGACCCATCGAAAAAATCCGGCATCCGGAGAGGGAGCGGATGTCTTTTCCGGTTTCTCTCATTGCCCGGAAAAAATATCGAACGCCGTTCGGACTCAGAAACAGGAGCCACTCGTATTCAGAGAGGTTCTGGAGCGTTCTGACCACTTCCTCTCTTTCCATGCCGGTGACGGGCCGGATTTCGATGGTGGGACAACTGACGACCTCCGCGCCCAGTTTCTCAAGTTCGTCCTTGAGGGGCGAACCGGACTCCTTCTCTCTGGTCAGGAGGATTCTTTTTCCAAAAAGCGGTCTGTTCTTCTGCCACTCAAGACGCCAGGGTTTCCCGGCGACCCGTCCGACGACAATCGTGGCAGGAGGTCGGATCGGATTGTCTTCCAGAATGCGGATCATCGACTGGATTGTTCCTTCACGAATTTCCTGGAAAGCGGTTGTTCCCCACCGGATGGCCACGACAGGAGTGTCGGGTGGCATCCGGTGCTCAAGGAGGCGCGGGATCAGTTTTCGAAAATGCTCGACTCCCATCAGGATAACAAGCGTCTGGTCGGGAAGTGCGAGCGCATCCAATGTTGGCCCGGAGAGTTTTTCCGGATCGTCGTGACCGGTCATGACCACAATCCGGGAATTTGTCTCCCGATGGCTCACAGGAAGTCCTGCATAGGCAGGGGTTGCCGTCACGGAAGTAACCCCCGGAACCACTGTATAGGGGATACCGGCTTTTTCAAGGGCCTGTCCTTCTTCCCCTCCCCGTCCAAAGACAAAGGGATCTCCCCCTTTCAGTCGAACGACAGAGAGACCCCTGGAGGCCCTGTCAATCAGGACGGCCTCAATTTCTCTCTGGGAAAGACGGGGATGTCCTCTTTCTTTTCCGACATCGATGCGTTCGGCTCCGGAGGGAGCATGACCGAGAAGGTCTGGATGAGCCAGGTGATCATAAAGAATGACATCGGCTTCTTCCAGGGCTTTTTTGCCACGGAGAGTGAGTAGTCCCGGGTCGCCGGGGCCTGCTCCGACCAGGGTCACATGTCCCTTGCCGGGTGTCCCCGGTTGTAATGTGTTCAAAGAAACGATCTCCTGCTGCTATGTTCGGTCCTTAGTCATAAGGAATATTGTTTTCTCTGTCGATTGCTGTTCAAACCCGGTTCTCTTCTGGAGCAGAGATGGGTTAAGACCTGATCGGAACACAAGAATACCCGGCGTCTGGGCCGAAATTCATCCTGCGCGAAATTTCAGAGAATGTGCCATCCGCATTTTCGGACGCTGATATCAATCCCTTTCGGGAGTAAAGAATCATTATCGAATGGCATGAAAGGCTTTTCAAGTGGAAAGGTTCCCTGTGATGGATTCCCCGCGCAAGACGAAGCAGGAGAGTTTTTGACGAACAAGAATTCCTTCGGGAACCTTATCGTGGTTTGTTTCAAGAAAACGGAAGCGGTCTGGACGAGTTCTGGGCTGGAGGAAAATTGCTCCGGGAGTTCTGCTGCCTTGCCAAAGTATGTCTGGTCAAAGAGCGATGTCGGGTGAAAGGGTTCAAAATTTTTTGTGTGCAGATTCTTCCGGAATTCTGGGGGACTTTGTTTTGAAGAGGCGTTGTCCGGGTCGGACAGATCAGGACGATTTTTTCAAAATACTGTTGAGGATTTCTTCCGCTCCGTCCGAGAGAAGTCGATTCCCGAGGTCGATGCCCATTTGATAAGCGTCATCAATTGTCACAATATCCCGGGTTTCCCGGGCATGGATGCGTCGGGTTCCGGAGATATCCAGAACACGTCCCTCTAACGATAATGTCCGGTTTTTTTCCCAGACAGCATAGGCGGCGATAGGAACCTGACATCCGCCATTCAAACTTTGCAGGACTCCCCGTTCAGCGGCGACAGACAGATGTGTCGATTCATCGGAAAGGGAGCGGACCAGTGTTCCCGTGGTTTCATCATCTGTCCGGATTTCGAGTCCGAGTGCGCCCTGACCGATGGCAGGCAAAAGAACCCGGGGAGAGATCCATTCCCTGACCCGGTTGGCATGACCGAGCCGGAGAAGCCCCGCTCCTGCCAGAATGATCGCATCTACGACGCCTTCTTCCATTTTTCGGATCCGCGTCCCGACATTCCCCCTGAGCGGAATAAACTCCAGATCGTTCCGGATTTCTCTTATTTGTGCAAGTCTTCGGAGAGAAGATGTCCCGACACGTGCCTTCTGGGGGAGACTTTTGATGTCCGGATAATGTGGCGACAGAAAAACATCCCTTGGGTCTTCTCTTGTCAGGGTAGCGGCAAGGGTCAGTCCCGGAGGGAGAAAGGCGGGAACGTCTTTCATGCTGTGGACTGCGAGGTCGATTTCCTTTCTCAGGAGGGCTTCCTCGATTTCCTTGACAAAAAGGCCCTTTCCTCCGACTTCCGAAAGTTGCCGGTCCAGGATGATATCGCCGGTTGTCTTGATAACGACGATTTCCGGGAGAACTCCTGACACGGATTCGATCAGAGATGCAACATGCCGGGCTTGCCACAAGGCCAGTTCTGAGCCACGGGACCCGATTTTTAACGGGGTGGGTAACATCAGGCGGGTGATTCTCCCTCAAGAAAAGAGGAACCGGGAAGAGAGACCGATCCCGAGATATTTTCTCCCGGGGAAGGTTCCTCCGCAGAGCGCGGCAGATCTGCGGGCAGACCATAGCATTTGGTGACCCATTCCCGAACCTCGTCCACATCCGGAGATTGGCGGATAGCCTGATAGGTGGGATGCAGAATTTTATTGATCAGGGAGCGGGTCAAGAGATCAACTTTTTCGCGTGTTTCCGGAGGGAGGTTGGCCAAAACGGCCTGATAGCGATCCAGTTCGGCGATTCGGAGAGATTCTGTGTGATTCCGTAGGGACTGGATCAGGGGGACCGTGGAACGATCCGCGAGCCAGCGGGCAAAGGTCGATAGTTCTTCCCGGACAATTTCCCTTGCCTGCAGGGCTTCATATTCGCGTTCCCTCTGATTGGCCTCCACCACCGTCTTCAAGTCGTCAATATTATAAAGAAAGATGCCTGAATAACGTGTAATCGCCGGATCGATGTTTCTGGGAACAGCAATATCGATCATGAAAAGAGTTCCGGCTTTTCTGCGGGAATGGACAGATGCCACCATCTTTTCATTGATCAGGTAGGTATCCGCTCCCGTTGAACAGACAACCATATCGGAATGGACCAGGGCATTTTCCAATTCGGAAAAGGGGGAATAAAGAGCCTGATATTCTGCCGCCAGCTCTTTCCCTTTTTTTTCGTCCCGCAGCATCAGTGTAAGGGTGCCCACGCCCATCTTGCGCATGTGGCGGGCAGTCAGCTGGGCCATGTCTCCGCCGCCGAGAAGCAAAACATTTTTGTCCCGCATGTCCTGAAAGATTTTCCGGGCCAACTGGCAAGCCGCATAGCTGATGGAAACCGGCAAGTTGCTGATCCCGGTTTCGGTCCGCACGCGCTTGGAGGAGGAGATCGCTCTCTGAAAGACCTGGTTCAGCATGGGGCCGACAAGGTGGAGGGACCGGGCCCTTTCATACGCTTCTTTCACTTGTCCCGTGATCTGCGGTTCTCCGATGACGAGGGAATCGAGACTTGCCGTGACTTCAAAAAAGTGAAGAGCCGCTTCTTGACCAGTCAAATGATAAAGATATGGACGAAGAGAGTGCCCTTGCAGGACCGGATGGGTTTCCTGGAGAAAGGAGAGAAAAAACTCGGGATCCGGAGAGACATGTGCAGTGACGACGAGGATTTCGACCCTGTTGCAGGTGGAAAGAATCATCGCCTCAAGAACACCCTCTCGCCGGGAGAGAGCCTTGAGCGCATCGTTCAGATGTTCCTTCGGGTATGCCAGCCTTTCCCGGATCTCGATCGGGGTTGTTTTGTGGTTGACCCCCGCCAGAGTCAGTTTCAGCAAATGGCATCCCCCCTGTTCGTCATGACGGTCGTCTTGGTCCGGGGCAACGACAGGTTGTTGTAGGTGAATTCAGAAAACGGAATGACCGCCTCCCATATAAAGATTCACCGCAAGGATCGTCATTGCAAAAAGAAAGAAGCCCGCTATCGAAAGATAGGCAGCCTGCTTCCCCTGAAAGTTCCTGCGCCTGCGCAAAAGCACAAGTGCAAGATACAGAAACCAGACCAGAAGGGCCCAGGAACCTCTTTGGCCCCACGGCCAGATGGTAGCGTATGTTCTGTATGACCAAATCATGACAAAGATCAGTCCGAGGGTCAAGAACAGAAATCCCAGTCCATTGAATTCCCGGTTCAGACGATCCAGAAATTCCAGAGACGGCAATCTGTTAAAAAAAAGATTGAAAATTTTTCTCCGGAGAAACATATCGAGCGTCAGATAGAAACAGGAGACAAAAAAGGCAAGCGCTGCAGATGCAAGGCCGAGGTCGATGAGCACTGAATGGAGGGAGATTAAAATGCTCGTGGTGGGGCTCCTGAGAAAAGCAGGGTCGGTGGAGACTCCCAGGACAAAAAGGAGGCTCAGAAAGGAGACAGGGAAAACAACGATGCCCAGGATATGAGCTTTTCTCTGGTGTTCGAGAATCAGGAATACGACGACAAGGGCCCAGGAAAAAAAGGAGACGGCTTCTTTGAGGGAAATCAGCGTAAAGTGGCCCCGCAATGTAAACAGAATAAAAAGCGAAAGAGTATGAAGAAGCGCTCCCCCGACACCAGCGGTGATTCCGGCCCAGGGAATGGCTTTATGACGACTGCTCAGCACATCCCAGAGAAGAAGGATAAATGCTCCGAGATAAAAGCCGGCCGCAATTTTGAGAAGCAAAACATCCAGGAACGTCAGGGGTTTCTCCTTCGGATAGCAAGGTGATTTCGTGTCTTTAGATCGGAACGGGACGTGAGGACATACGCCTGATAGCCGGATTTCTCATTCGTTCAACTTTGTGATTATAACATTGAGACATGAAGAACGGAATTCGCTTCTTGCCGCTGTCAGAGAGCTTGGGCTAGAATGGGCCATGGTTGAATCCCTCCTCCACTCACATGAAGGCTTGCCCGAGGCAATGTCCAGGCCGGACTCCCGACGTGCCCTGATGCGTGAGGGGGTCTTTGCAAAACCTTTTCGTCTTCCCCGAGATCCGGTTTTTTTGCCGGGCTGTGACGAAAAAACCTTGTCTCTCCTGGGAGAAGCGATGTTCGCTTTCTACCGGGAACTGGACTTTCTCTATTTCCAATCTCTCGAACCCGGCTCCCCCTTCTCTTTTGTCCATGAGGTCCTTGATGCGGGGAAACCGGACAGTCTCCTGCAATTTGCCCGTTCCAGGAAGTTCCGGAAGGATCTCCCTCTCGTTCTCCGGCCAGATCTCCTTCTGACACCTGCCGGACCGAAATTGACAGAGATGGATTCCGTTCCCGGAGGGATGGGGATCCTTCTCAAGATCTCACGTATTCTCCAGGATCATGGAAGAACAGGAATCTGGGGCAATGCGCACGGTATTCTGGAAGGCTTTGCGGCCATGATCAGGTCGCTCGATCCCAACCCCAGGCTCGCGATAGTCGTCTCGGAGGAGTCGAAAGACTACTGGCCCGAAATGGTTTATCTGGCTCGTTGTCTGGCGGATGCACACTTCCCGGCAATTTGTCTTCGCCCGCACGAGCTGAGGTTCGATGAGAACGGTTTGTTTTATCGCGACCAGAATTTGGCGGAACATCGGATCTCTGTCATTTATCGTTTTTTTGAGCTTTTTGATCTTCCCAACATCCCGAAATCGGATATTCTTCTTTATTTCGCAAAGGGGGGAAAGGTCAAGGTGACACCTCCTTTCAAACCCTGGCTGGAAGAGAAAGCGGGTCTTGCCCTTTTCAAAACCCCCAGACTTCGATCTTTCTGGCGGTCCCGGCTGGTGCCGGATCATTTTGAAGTTCTCGATAAAATGATTCCATCGACCTGGGTCCTGGATCCCCGACCGGTTCCCTCTCCGGCCATTGTGCCGGATCTGGTCATTGGAGATCGAAGCCTCTGGGATTTTTCCGAGCTCAGGATGTTGACTCAAAAAGAGCGACACATCATCATAAAACCATCGGGTTTTTCACCGTTGGCATGGGGCAGCCGGGGAGTTGTCGTTGGCCATGATCTTCCCGAGGATGAATGGCAGAAGTCCCTTGATCATGCTTTTTCATCCTTTGCGGCCTCACCGCATGTATTGCAACCATTTTTGAAAACGTCTGCGGTTCCCTGTCCATCCTGGGACTCCTCTACCGGATTGCCGACAGAGGAAAAAATGCGGGTGCGGGCCTGTCCTTATTATTTTGTTGTAGGGCAAACCGTCTGGATGGGAGGCGTATTGGCAACCGCAGTGCCCATGGACAAGAAAATCATTCATGGGATGGTGGACTCGATCCTCCTGCCAGCCGCCCACCCGGATTATCGCTCTCCTGATGCTCTAACAAACGACGAAGAGACTTTTGCTCCGGACAGACACCATACAGAACAGGATATGTGAATGGAAGAATGGCAACAGCTTCTTGTGGACGGAATCAACCGATCCAGTCAGATCCCTCCTCCCTGGAAATCCTCCAAGGAAGGGGTCGGACAGGGGGAAGTAGAAAAAACCTTTCCTATCCGAATCAATGCCTATTACCGTTCTTTGATTACAGATCCCGAAGGTCCGATCGGTCGACAGGTTATTCCGGATCCGGAAGAAGTTCTGGATTTTGACAGTCCCGTTGATCCTCTGGGCGAAGATTCGGACAGTCCCGTGCCTGCGATCGTGCACCGTTATCCGGACCGGGTCCTGTTTCTTGTCACGAACCAGTGTCCGATTTACTGTCGGTACTGTACCCGGAAACGGATGATCGGAACTCCCGAGGGAGTCGTCACACGCGGTGAGGTTGAGGAAGGAATCGAATATATCCGGACCCATCCGGAGGTCCGGGACGTTATCCTTTCCGGCGGGGATCCGCTGATGCTGAAGGATGATTACCTGGAATTCATCCTGTCGGGTCTTCGCAAAATTCCCCATCTTGAAGTCATCCGGATCGGAAGCCGGGTTCCTTCTTCCCTCCCACAGCGGGTGACCCCGGAACTCTGCGCCATGCTTAAAAAATATCATCCCCTTTTCATGAACCTTCACTTCAATCATCCCGACGAAATTACGCCCGAGTCCTCCCTGGCCTGCAACATGCTTGCCGATGCAGGTATTCCCCTCGGGTGTCAGACGGTCCTGATGAAAGGGGTGAACGATGAAGCCGGAATACTGAAGAAACTTTTCCAGAAGCTCCTGACGATTCGGGTGAAGCCCTATTACCTTTACCAGGCGGATCTCACAAGGGGGGCGAATCATTTTCGGACACCTGTTTCGACCGGAATCCGGATTATGAAAGAGTTGCAGGGCCACACGTCCGGGATGGCCATTCCTCATTTTGTGATTGATGCCCCGGGTGGTGGGGGAAAGGTGCCGATTCTTCCGCCGGATTATCTTGTTTCTATGGAGGACGGCGATGTCGTTCTTCGAAATTACGAAGGAAACGTGTACACTTACCCGGATGCGCCTTTACTGGATGAGCCTGCTGAAGAAGAGGGAGGCCAGGGATTTCGGGGATCCGGCGTCGGGACGGCGGGAGAAAGAAACGGTAAAGGCCTCGGAAAGTCTTGAATGAAGAGTCGGAAGGAGGTGATGATGGAGAAAACTGATCAGCAAGCGGTCCATCCGGACTATTCCTTTCCGGAGGAAGAGAGGCGGGGAGTCTATCATGCCATTTATACCCGCCGGGATATCCGGAAAGAATTTTTGCCGGATCCTGTTGATCCAAAGATCCTTGCCCGGCTCCTTAAAGCGGCCCATCACGCCCCTTCCGTCGGATTTATGCAGCCCTGGAATTTTATTGTCATCCGGGACCCGGAGGTTCGTTCTGTGCTGAAGCACGCCGTCGACAAAGAGCGACATGCGGCTTCTATCATTTTTGAGTCTCCGCGGGCCGAAAAATTTCTTTCTCTGAAGGTGGAGGCAATTCTCGAGGCTCCTGTCGTTATTGCGGTGACGATTGACCCTTCCCGTGACGGACCGCATGTTCTCGGTCGGCTCTCTGACCCCGACACGGACCTTTACAGCGCTTCCTGCGGCATTATGAATATGTGGCTTGCGGCGAGAGCTGAAGGGATCGGCATGGGATGGGTCACTATTTTTCGGAAGGGGGATATACAGAACGCTCTTAAGCTTCCGTTCCATATTCGTCCGATAGGTCTCCTCTGTCTGGGGTACGTCAGCGAGTTCCCTGCTCGCCCCATGCTGGAGACGGAAGAGTGGGCCTACAGGCAGCGCCTGTCACATCTGGTGGCTGTCGACAGATGGGAGAACAGAAGCGGCGAGTTTTGGGATGACCTGAGCAAAAGTCTCGATGAGCCAGAAGAGTTTCATTGGGAACGTTAAGCGATGTCCAGATCTCCCGTCTGATAGACGCGGGTGCGATCTTCGATCCATTCGAAGGCCGGGACGCTCTTTTTTCGCGTGTGCAGCCAGCTTCTCTTGATCTGGCACTGGGGCAGACGGCCTACAGAATTCGGTCGAGCTTTCTTCCGCAGGGAGACAGCGTCTCTCGTCTGCTGCCGGAGCTTTCTCTCTATCCCGTCGATTTGAACACCCATCCTTATCTGGAAAAGGGTGCCGTTTACCTGATCCCTCTGTCTGAACAGCTGTCTCTTCCCCCGGGAGTTGAGGGAAAGGCCAATCCCAAAAGTTCGACGGGAAGGGTGGATGTCTTCACGAGGGTGCTGACCGAAAAAACTCACCGGTTCGACGATATTCCCCCGGGGTACAAGGGACATCTTTACCTGGAAGTGTTTTCCCGCTCTTTTCCGTTGAAAGTGAAGCCTGGTCTCTCCCTCTCCCAGCTTCGGCTCTTTGAAAACAGGAAGATTCTGACGGATCTGGAATTGATGGACCGCCACCGCACATTCCCCCTTTTTTGGTACGACGGAAAAAACAAGGAGGAGACAGAAGAATTCCGGGACGGGGTGTCGCTGGGAGTCGACCTTTCCTTTGAGCCGGTTGTCGGCTACAAAGCGCGTCCGAACACCCGGGTCCTGGACTTGACAGTCCCGTCGGAAAATCCGGCTGAGCCCTTCTGGGAGCCGATCATGCGGCCTTCGTCCGGCGATTTGATTCTTGAGCCAGAATCTTTTTACCTTTTTGCTTCTCGTGCGAAAATCCGCATTCCATCCGATATGGCTGGCGAAATGGTGGAGTTTGATGCACAGTCGGGCGAGCTTCGGACACATTATGCGGGGTTTTTTGATCCTGGTTTCGGACTTGTCGAAGAAGGGGCCCGGGCAGTCCTGGAAATTCGTCCCCATGATGTCCCTTTTCGCGTCGTTGACGGCCAGAAGATTTTTCGTCTCCGGTTTGAATGGATGGAAAGCCCGCCCCGCCATCCTTATGGCCTTGAAATCGGGTCCAACTACAGCCGACAGGCTCTCAAGCTGAGCAAATATTTTGGCCGCTTTCCCGAGACTGTCTGATCGGCTGTTTCCTTATCGGTTGTGATTTGACAGTCTGGTGCACTGGTTTTAGACTTTTTCTAGGACGCATCCTGAACGAATGATCCGCCGGATCCATCGGAAGACGGAAGGTCCGGCTCATCTGCGATCCACCCTATCTCCCGACGGGAGCGACCAGTCCTATGAGCGACCATCGAAATTCTGAATCAGATAACCAAAACTCTATATCAGACAAAATGACCGGCAGTGAGAACACGATTGATTCCCGGATCCGGGAATTGGCGGAACTCATCGACAAAATATCCCATGATGTTTCGTCAGAAGACCCCAGGAAAGATTTGTACCGCCTGAAAAAGCGGATTTTTGACCTTGCTGCGGACTGGAGCCGTTGCGCACAGGAGCGGGAAAAAATGGAAGAAGTCCTGGAAAAGCTGAGCAGTCCGGCCTTCCGTTTGGGAACCTTGCTGGGAAAAGCAGAAGAGGGACTGGGGTGGGTTTCGGTGGGCGGAGCGGAGTACTGTTGTCAGATCGATCCCCGTATTCGTCCGGACGAGCTCGAAGCCGGCCAACGCGTCCGCTTGAATGAAGCGCTCTCAATTGTCGGGACGGAAAAACCGGACCCTTTTGGCACGGTTGTTCAGGTCAGCAAGGTCCTCCCTGACGGACGGCTGGAAATCGGTGGAGACAAGAACGTTGCTGGAGCTCCGGCAACAGTCGTCGGAAGGGCATCTTCCCTCCAAGAAACAAAGGTTCTGCCGGGGGATTCCCTTCGGCTCGACACCACCTCCCGGCTTGCGGTCGAATATCTGGGTGGACGTCAGGACAGCCATCTTCTGGAAGAAGTGCCCGATGTTTCCTGGGAGAATGTGGGCGGACAGAAAAAAGCCATCGAGGAAATTCGCAAGGCCATTTTGAATCCCTCGCTGCATCAGGATCTCTATTCCCGCTACCGGTTCCGTTCCCCCAAGGGCTTTCTGCTTTATGGACCCCCGGGTTGCGGAAAGACCCTGATCGGAAAAGCCACTGCCCATCAGCTTGCCATGGAAATGGAAGCCATGGAAGGGCGTCCCGTCAAGGGAGTTTTTTTCCACATCAAGGGGCCGGAAATCTTCAACATGTGGCTCGGCGAATCCGAACGCATCGTCCGCGAACTTTTCGAACAGGGACGTGAAGCCCGGAAAAGGGGAGATTTCCCCGTCCTCTTTATCGATGAGGCCGAGGCTATTCTCGGGACCCGTCGCTCGATTCGTTCCTTCAATATCCATAACACGCTGGTTCCCATGTTCTGTGCGGAGATGGACGGCATGTCCGGATCCAACGGTTTCATGGTCATTCTGGCCACCAACCGGCCGGAGATGATCGATCCGGCAATCCTTCGTCCCGGACGGATAGATCGGAAGATCCGTGTCCTGCGCCCCGACCGGCAGGCGGCAGAGGACATTCTCCGTCTCTATCTGACGGGGGATATTCCGATCGTAAAACAGTCGGACCAGGACTCTGTGGAACAGGCCCGGGACGTTCTGGTCGAAAAGTTTCTGGATGAGCTTTATGCCCGGACGGAATCAAACGCCGTTCTGGAAGTTGTGCTGAGAAGTGGCCGGAGGGAAATTCTGTACCGGTCGGATCTTTCCAGCGGGGCTCTTCTGGCGTCCATTGTTGATCGGGCCAAGGAAAAAGCCCTATTGAGGGAGATGGAAAAAAACGGAGAGAGTCCTTCGGGGGTCTCCCTGCAGGATCTTCTGTCGGCAACGGAGGATGAGTTTCTCGAAGGTGATATTGTGCCTGCCAGCGATGGTGCCGAAGACTGGATGTCTCTTCTCGATTTGCGTCAACGGGATGTGGCAGATCTCAAAAAGTTTGACAGCTCCAACCGTGAGAGAAAGGTTCTCGAGCGTCGGGCCATCGAATGACAGATTTTTCAGTTGTCATGGGAATCGAGACAGAGTACGGGATTGTCCGCAGCGATCTGGAGAAATCCGATCCCGTGATCGAATCGATGGAGCTTGTGCGGTCTTACCAGTCCGCCGATTTGACCGGGTGGCTCTATCAGGGTGAAGACCCTTCTCTCGATGCCAGGGGCTTCCGTGTGGACAATCTTGCTCAGGATGAGGAAGAAAAAGCATTTACCAGGAGTGATTACAAAAGATTCTTTTCCTTTCATGAAATGAAAAGTGACCGGATACTCTCCAACGGAGGACGGTTCTACAACGACCACACCCATCCGGAATTTTCGACGCCCGAGTCTTCCAGCATCATGGAGCTGTTGCACTATGACCGGGCTGGTCTCGATATCCTTCGTCTCGCAAAAAAAGAAAGAGAACGTCTCCTGGGAGGAAACGGGCTCCTCTCCCTTTACCGGAACAATACGGATTATCACGGCCATAGCTATGGCTGCCATGAAAATTATCTGCTTCCCCGGGATATTCCGTTCGACAGGATCGTTCAGACGAGCGTGCCGTTTCTGGTTGCCCGCACGATCCTTCTGGGAGCCGGAAAATATGGATACGAGTCTTCCGAAAAACGGGGAATCATCCGCTACCAGGTTTCCCAGAGGGCAGACTTCATCGAGACCCTTGTCAGCGTTGATACGATGCATGGCCGTCCTCTGGTCAACAGCCGGGATGAACCTCATGCGGACCGGACTCTTTTCCGGCGTCTTCACCTGATCCTGGGAGACGCGAATATGTCGGAATGGCAAACGGCCATGAAGCTCGGAATGACGAGACTGGTCCTGAGAGATCTCCTCCTTGGAGGCTGGAAGCCGAAAATAACCCTGGAAGATCCGGTCGGGGCAATCCGCATGGTTTCAAAGGGACTTCGCGATCAACCTCTTCTTCGACTTGACACAGGGCAGTGGACGGCCATTGATATCCTTGAATATTATGCGGATTCTCTGGAAGACATGAAGGTGAGCCGGACTCCGGAGGATCAATGGGTTCTCTCCGAATGGAGATCGGCCATCGAGTTGTTCAGGTCGGACCCGTCCCGACTTTCGGATCGGGTCGACTGGATCGCCAAGGAAAACTTGCTCTCCCGCTTCCGTGAGGAGGAAGATCTTTCTGAAGACGATCCCTGGCTTCAAAGTCTGGACCTGGAATACCACAATATTGATCCAGAGCAGGGACTTTTTTTTGCCCTGGAGGAATCCGGGGAGATGCTCCGTCTGTCGGAAGAAGCTTCTGTCCGGGCAGCGATGACAGATCCTCCCCATCGGGGCCGTCCCCCGGTGCGGCATGCCATCATTCGGCGTTTCCCCGACGATGTGGTCGAAGCAGGGTGGGAAAAAATCCGGTTCCGCTCCGGAGAGGTGGTCATTCTCCCCTTGTTTCAGCGGTTAGAGGAAGAGGAAATTTCCCGATTGGTCGAGCATATAGGGCAACTCTCCTCTCCCCTGGAGATTCCCGGGACCATCCGTCACTATACAGAGCGGACAAACTCCTAACCAGAGAGGTGGGCATATGTTTAACGGTGAAGAAGTCATACTTTTTCCGGAAAGAAAAACAATTCCAGGAGCCCCCGGACGGGAAATCCACAAGGATGCTCCCGCGCCAAAACGTCCGGAAACAAAAAAAACAGGGGATCGTCTGATGGACCGTATGAAAAAGGTGGATCCAAACCAGTCGGAACGTTACCGTCAAAGAACGGGAGAATAGGAAAATGAACGACTGGCACAATCGGGGTTCTTTTCTGGAACTGCTGGGCGAAAAGAGCCTTGGTTTCCCATCCGGTGCGCCCGGACCCCGTCATTTTCCGGAAGGGTGGTCCGAAACCCGCGCCACGACAATTCTTGCCTTTCATTTTTCAGGGGGGGTTCTGGTTGCGGGAGATCGTCGCGCGACGGCCGGAAACCGGATCATGACGAACCGGGTCGAGAAAGTTCTCGAGATCGACGGTTCCTCTCTGATGGCAATCGCTGGCTCCCCTGCTTTTGCGATCGAGATGGCTCGTATCCTGGAGCACTCGTTCAAATATTATCGTCGAAGCCAGCTTGCGGAATTGTCTGTCGAGGGAAAACTTCGTATGCTGGCCCAGTTGCTGAGAGAAAATGTTCCCATGGCGATGCAGGGATTCGGGGCCGTTGTGCCAATCTTCGTGACCCGGGACTCTTCCCAGGCAAAGAACCAGATTTTTTTCTACGACATCCTGGGAGCGCATTTTGAAGGGGCCCCGTTTGCTGTGGCGGGATCGGGCTCTGTCGAGGTGCAGGGAATTCTTCGGTATCTTGACCGGTGGGGGATGTCCGGGAGAGGCCTTGTCGGACTCTCGGAAAGGGAGGCCTTGGCGCTGGCCATGCGATTACTGGAAACCGCCTCTTTTTTTGACTCCGCTACAGGAGGGGTTCAGGCCGGAGAGACCATTTATCCGATTGTGAAAATATTGGGCCCGGAAGGGGTGCATACCGTGCCCGAAACGGATCTGGAAGCCTGTTACCGGACGGAGGTCGAAGGTGTTTGATGAACCCTACAGATGGGTCGAAGCTGTCTCCCAGAGGCGGGAATACATCGAAGAGCAGCTGCGACGATCTTCGCCGGTCCTGGGGGCATCGGTCAGTGAAGGAATTCTCTTCCTCACGTTTTACAAGAGAATTCCGAAGGTCTATGAAATTTATGATGGTCTTGCAATGGGAGCCATAGGGCATCCGGCCGATATTGAGTCGATCCGGATGATGTTGCTCAATGCCGCTCATGTGGAAGGGTTTCAGCGTTCTCCCAAGGATGTGACGCTCCATCGACTCCTCCTTTTTTCCCTTTCGCCGCGCCTCAAAAACGCGTTTGAAGATATCGGTGTATCTCCGATACTGGTCCGCTCCCTGTTTGGTGAAGCAGGAAAGACCATGGAGGAAGACCGGTTGATGGCGGTGGACTTTGACGGCAATATCGAAGAAGAAAAGGGCTATCTTTCCGTCGCCGGTTCTTCCGCGGTGAAAGACCGGATTCAGGAGCGACTGGGAAGACAGAAAGAGAAAAAGGCGAGTGTGAAGGACGTTCTTCCGGAGCTCCTGGAAGCGTATCTTTATGGGGTTCATGAAAATCCCGATCTCGGTCTCGACCCGGAAGGAAATGTCATCGATCCTGCCAGGAAAACCCAGGCCATTCGACGAGTTTTTGAGGAATATACGCCGAATGCATGTTTGCTGGACCGAAAAAAGGGGAGTCTTTTACCGGTTTCCCTGTTATCGTTGATGGAAGAGTTGACAAAATGAAAACCGTTGTTGGACTGGAAACAGAATACGGTGCCCTTCTATCAGGCGTGTCCCAGGGGATGAGGGATCTGTTTCGTCAGGAAGAAATGTTCCAGAAAGTTCGGGATCATATCTTTCATGTCCAGCGAAAAGGTTTGATTGACCAGCACCAGCGGGCTTACGACGAACCCCCCGGAAATGGGGGCTTCCTCCGGAATGGCGGGAGACTCTATATTGATATGGGGCATGTCGAATATGCCACTCCCGAATGCCATACATTGCTTGACCTTGTGCGCGCGGACCGAGGAGGGGACCTGCTTCTCCAGCAGGCAGTTGACGAAATGGGGTTATCCGGCGAGATTTCTTTTATCAAGAACAATATTGATCATCAGACACTTGCCACTTTCGGTTCCCATGAAAATTATCTTGTTTCCAGGGATTTTCCGTTTACGGAAAGAGGCATGGAACCCCTTGTCGCTTTTCTCGTGACCCGTCAGATTGTGACGGGAGCTGGAAGAGTCGGTGTTTCTTATGTGAACGACAGCCTGATTTCCCTGGATACAGAAAGGCCTCCGGTTCATTTCCAAATTTCCCAGCGCGCCGATTACATCGTGAACAAATTCTATCAATGGGTTCAGATGAACCGTTCCATTGTAAATACACGGGACGAGCCTTTGTCCGATCCGTTACAGTACCGACGCATGCATCTGCTTCTGGGCGATTCCAATATGTCCCAATTTGCGACGGCCATGAAATTCGGGATGACGAAGATCGTGATGGATCTTGTCGAGGATGGGCTGGCGCCTGCCGTTGGAGTCCGTGATCCTGTCCAGGCGTGCCGTGCGATTTCTCACGATTTGTCGATGCGATGGAATCTTCAGGATCTGGAAGGACGGATCCTGTCGGCTCTCGATATGCAGGAGATGTTTTTGGAAAAGGCGGTCAAAGCCTATTCGGGGCGTGACGAGGATACCGACTGGGTTTTGGAGGAGTGGGGAAAGATTCTCTCGGATCTGGCGAAAAAGGATCCCTCCCTTGTCACAGACCGCCTGGACTGGGCAGCAAAATACAACATGATCAGTGCATTCAGGGAGTCAGAGAATCTCGAATGGAATGACCCCTGGCTGGAAAGCCTTGACCTTGAGTACCACAATATTGATCCGGCCAAGGGGCTTTTCCACATTCTGGAAGAAGAAGGACGACATCGCCGTCTCATACCCCCTTCCATATCGGAAACCGGAGCCACCTGTCCACCATCTTTCACCCGGGCTGAGGGCCGGGCCCAGGCAATTGACCGGATTCTGGAAAACCCGGAAATGCTTTACATCATTCAGTGGTTCGGGATCCAGATCAATCAGGGTGATGTTCTGTATATGCTGGAACCATTAAAAAACTATCGGGACGAAGTGTCGGAGTATTTTCGAAAAAATCTTCCGCCCTCTCCGGACGCCTAGACGGTTGAGTCCGATGGGAGCGTGTCCTGAACAAAGGTTCGTTGCTTCACATGATAGGCAAGGAAAGGATCCCACATCGCTCCGGTTGCACTCATCACAATATCTGCCCCTGCTTCCCGAAAGTCCGGATAATCTTCCACCGTATTGAACCCTCCGACTCCGATCAGGGAGAGCTGAGGAGCCCGTCGTCGAAGGGCCTGTCTAAGACCGCGGATTGTTTTCAGGGAAAGATTTTTGATCCCGCTGCCACAAAGCCCTGATCGTTCTCTTCCCGGTCCCGGCAAAGCCGGCTTGCCTTCCGGATTAATGATCGTCCCTGTGACCGTATTAATAGCGCTGATTGCGTCCAGATAGGGGGATGTGGCCTCGACAAGGCGATCCAGATGTTCCGGATTGTCGGAAAATCCGATTTTCATGATCAGGTGAAAATCCCGGCCCAGATCTTTTCGGATTCGTTTCAGGATCTCTCCGCTGGCATCCGGATTTTGGTAGAGTTGACCTTCTTTTCCTTTGACGTTCGGACACGAAAAATTCACTTCAAGAATTTTTGCCCCGGTTTCTTTTGCCAAATGGGCTGTATAGACAAAGTCCTGTGCGAGATCCCGGTCTTCCCGCTGTGTTCCGACGAGACTCAGGACCAGAACCTGTCCACTGGAAAGAGAAGAAAGAGCCTCCCCGACATCCTTCATCCATATGTCTGGATGCTGGCTCGGCATCCCAAACGAGTTCGTGATGGTGATGTCGGTCAGGGAAACCGGATTATAGGCCATTGTGCCAATGAGAGGATGTTGGAGATCTTCCAGGTCAAAGCTTTTGTGAAAGGGGACATACATACAGTTTGGATCCGGATAGGAAGGATGAAAGTGGCTCCGAACGGTCTTGTAAGTCAGGATATCGAATCCCATCTGCCCATAGAAAGAAATCCATCTTGAGTTCAGAAGGGGGCCGGCAGGAATCCCGAGCCGGGAAGAGACTTTCTCGCCCATGAAATCGATTTTTGTGTCGGACTGGATGGGTTTTGGCAAAACCCCGCTAAAGAAGGGACCATGCTGATAGTTTTCTTCGTAAGACTTGCGGATATCATAGATTGGGGGTGGCAACATGTCGGGCTCCTTCGGAGTCAATGGTAGAGGACCGGACCAGAACAGGGAGCTGTTTTTCCTGCACATACTTTTCAAGAGTTTCCTGAATCGTCCGGGCGTCTTTCGGGTTGTCTGTCAGGGCCATCATGGTGGACCCCGCTCCTGAAATGATGAAGGAGCGCGCACCAGCTTCCCGGGAAATGTTTTCCAGATCATCAAAGAAAGGAATCAGGTTTTTTCTGTAAGGCTGGATCAGGGGATCCTGAAGCATTCTGCAAAAAAGATCCGGGTTGCCAAGATGGACTGCGGTCAGCAGACCTGCGCTGTTGGCGAGGGCCCCGATGGCTCTGTCCAGAGGAACATCGGGGGGGATCGCTTTCCGTGATTCGCTGGTTTTCAGGAGTGTGCGCGGGATCAGAAACACCAGGAAGAGTCCCGAAAAAGTTCCGAACCGGAAGGACTCCCGAAGGCGGGAATTCGAAACAGAGATCCCGCCGAAAAGAGAGGCCGAAACATTGTCCAGAAAGTAGCCTCCGCTGACAGAGGATTCGGATTGGGCCGCCGCGTCCAGAAGCTCGCTGTCCCCGAACGGGGAACCAAGGAGCAGTTGGGTAAGCATGGCCCCTCCAACGGCTGAAGCGGCGCTGGAGCCGAGTCCTGAACCGGGGACACCTTTTTGAATGGAGACGGTTAGCTTGAGATCTGAGTATCCGGCCTTGTCCAATAAATATCGGGCAGCAATCGTAGCGGTGTTCTGGGACGGGTCCGTCGGGAGACTGGTCCAGGCTCCCGAAATACTTGTGATAAGATCAGGTCCTTCCCTTTTCTGGAGATATCCTGTCAGGGTGTCTCCCATTTCTGTGACAGCCATTCCGAGAGTGTCAAATCCTGGACCGATATTCCCGACAGAAGCGGGTGCGTAAACAGTGACGCTTTTTTCGACAAGAGGCGTTGACGGAAAATGTTTGCCGGAGAGATTCAACTGTTCAGCCATTGTTGTCTGATTCGGGTGGTGAGGGGATTTGAAGGTCCGAGACGACAACACCGTTCAAGAGATGCTGACGTACGACCTGGCGAACATCCTCCCGTGTTTTTAAACGATAGTAAACTCCGTCCGGATACACGGCAAAGACTGGGCCTTCTTCGCATGCGTCCAGACAGCCGGATTTGTTGATCCGGAATGGTTGCGGGATGTTCGCCTGTTTTAGCTCTTCCCGAAAAAGAGAGAGAATTTCTTCTGCATTTCGAAGTTGGCAGGAGCCCCTCGGATGCTCAGGATCCCGTTTGTTTGTGCAGGCAAAAACATGATAGCGGTAACGTCCCATCAAGACTCCTTCTTTTTACAAATATCAGGCGTTATGTCTATGAAACTTCGAACTCAATATTATAGAGAGGAGTTTTAAGTCTCCTCAATCTTACCAAAAATATTGAGTGAAGGCAGGCGACCGGCGGAGGATTGAAAAACGCGGATGAAGGAGCGGAGTTTTATCGAAGCCCCTGATCGTCATGGGATTCTGTAACTCCTCAATGAATGATCCTGGGAAGAACCGTTCCTGTGAAGAGACCGAGAATGGCAGCAATACCCCCAAACAAAGCCATTTCCACTGCTCCTTTGTAAAAGGGTTCTCTGGTCAGGCGGGATTTGAAAATCCCGAGGGCGGCAAGTGACAAAACGGAAATGAAAAGCGATAAATCAAAGGATTTTCCGGTATTATTTTCCAGAACATAGGGAATGACAGGGGGAATGCTTCCGAGGAGGAAAGAGAGACCAAGCCATGCCCCATCGCGAAATGGGGTTCCTTTAGAAGAATCAAGAATGCCCAATTCCTCTTTCATCATGAATTCGTGCCAGACTTCAGGATTCGAAGTGATTCTGTTTGTAAAGAGCCTGGCTTCATCCTGCGTAAAATTCATGCGTTCAAGAATTTCCATGACTTCATTGCGCTCCATTTGAGGAAGGTCGTGAATTTCTCTCCATTCCCTGTCCCGTTCCCGCTGAAAAAAATCACTTTGGGATTTTGCAGCGAGGTAACCACCAAAGAACATGGACATCGACCCTGCAATGCCTGTCATGATGCCACCCAGAAGAACGGCACGGGAGGAAATGGCGGACCCCGTCAGACCGCCCAGAAAACTTACGACTGTTACCATCCCGTCGTTCATCCCGAGAACGATATCCCGAATCCGGCGTCCGTGAGGTGAATGCCAGCCTTCCGTATGATCTGAGGAGAGAAAATTCATCATAAGAGTAAGCTCCAAAAATTGAATGCAATAATGTAATGAAATAATAAATAAAGTAGGGATGACTGGTTCAGACCGAATAGGCCTGATCAGTGTAATGGAACAATGGGAAAAAATCCGGAAGAAATTCGATTAAAAGAAGAGAAAGACCCCAGAAAATCGTCTTGACAACATTTATTGTCCGGCGTATTATCGCCCCCATCGGTGCTTAATCCTTCTGCCGCAATGCTGGGAAGGAAGTGCCGGAAATTCTGCAATTATTACAACATTTATGTCATTACTTTGTGAGGAGGCTTTGGTATGGGAAGCTCCATGAAAGCTTTTGTCCTCTACGGTGTGGTGGGAGCCTTCACAGCGGTTGGAAGCGGAACCGTTGTCGGGTTTTGCCTGCAGGTCTGGTTGGGGGCACATCGATTTACAAGTTGGCGCGGTGATTACATCTGGGTCTACAATGTGATGGCGCTTTCCGCAGTGACCGGAACGGCAGTGGCTCTCTGGGCCCGATCCATCCACCGGAGCGAAGAAAACTGGTAATCACCGGAGTGTTTGGGCTTTGTCTTAAAGAATGCAAGTTCAGTATGAGGGGGTGACCGATGAACCTGTTAACCACATTGGCAGCTTTGTCTGATTCAAGCATGTGCTGTGGCCCGACGCCCGGCGGAAATGCCAGCGTGTCGTCGTTCGCTGCGCTGATGGGAACAGCAACGGCCTTATCAAGTCTTCTGTTGATGATTCAGTGCATGACAGGGATCGGTGCCAAGCCGAAATTCGATCCCACTCGGAAGAGGAAGTAGGCCTGTCTGGTTTAGACGGGTAGGACAGTGAAGCTGGTCTTATTGAAGGTGAGGAGCAAAGATGGCCTATCGTGAGTACAAGTTTGGCACGATGATGATTGCGACCCTGTTTGTGGTGACGCTGTCCATCACGATTTTGTTCCCGACATTGCAGATGGCCAAGATTCCGCCAACGGCAACCGCTGTCCAGAAGGCAAAGGACTACGGTACGGAAAGCGGCTGGACGGCCGAAGATCCGATGATGACCGGCGACAACCGGCCGACGATGATCGGAAAAGGGAAGGTGGTGTTCATCCGGGAAGGCTGCTGGTGGTGTCACACGCTGCTTCCGGAGCAGACCCAGGACTGGCAGTACTTCGGTGCACCTCCGACCGCTGCCGACTTTGTGGGCGAGAGTCCGACCGTGTTCGGTTCGGACCGCAAGGCGCCGGACCTGCTGCATGTGGGAAGCCGGTTGCCCATCAAGGGGTGGCATCTGGTTCATCATGCCAATCCTCGGGCAGTTCAGCCCAAGTCCATGATGCCCGCGTTTAACTATTTGCGGAAAAAGGACCTGGATGCCCTGGCGGATTACATGGCCAGCCTGAAGTAAGCCAGGCGAGTTAATGAATTGATGAATGGTCTTTCCGGTTATCCGGAATGGATGGTTCCCTGAAAGCTAGATTGATTTGCAATTATACCAATTGAATTATAAGGAGTCTTTCAATGGCTGACATTGATGAAATGTTGACCGAGCGCTTTGACGGGATTCTTGAAGGAACGAACAATATCCCGGCCGCTCTGATCCTCATTCTGACGATGACCGTTGTGACGGCTGAACTCTTGACCTTTCCTCTGTTCGGCGCACGTCCTCAATATCCTGGTCATCCGCATCACTGGCTTATACAGGGTGTTCCAGTTTTGAAAGCACATCTCAGCAAGACCCTAGGACGTCCATGGTGGGACCAGGGCTATGTGATTAACTCGACATATGTGGCAGTCTTTTATACCTGGATGGGACTCCTTTTGAAGCGGACTGAGGTTGCAAAAGATTTTTGACACGGTATTCCATTTCGGGGTATTCCCGAGGAGGTGGGCAAATTGTGGAATTTAAATAGCCCTTATGTGTTTTGGGTCATTACGATGATAATGTTGTTATGTGGCCTTGTGTATTCTTTCTTTATCGACGAAAGACGGCCTGAATAACGTTTTAGTGAATGTATTTCTTGAATTCCTAAGTTGTCAAAAAAAAGGCGGTCCTCTTATGGCCGCCTTTTTTATTGACCTCTGATTCTGGCGGTCCTATACTTGGTTCAGAGGCCCATATGCATATTAAAATGTCTGTTTCCATCGTTATTTTTACCTTCCTCATGGCTGCTGTCTTTGTCTTTATGGTCATGTCCCGATACATCATCGGACCTTTTTCCAAGCTTAAAAAAGGGGAACAAGTTATCGTTGTCCTCAGTTTTCTGGGAGTCCTTGTCGTTTTGTCTTTTGCTGTGATACAGCTCGTTCTGAAGATTCTGGTCTGACCGGTGGACGCATGAAAACGGGAGAAAGAGTCGTCTTCATTCTGGCCGGGCTGATGATAGGGGTCGTCATGATCCTCTATGTTCTGGGCCAATTTCATGTCATTAATTTCTGGTCGACGAATGACGTCTATGTTTTTAATAAAAAGACGGAAGCGGGCTATAAGGTGTACCAGAAATACGATTGCAGAAATTGTCATGTTCTTTACGGAGAAGGTGATTTCGCGGGGCCGGACATGGATGGAGAAGGCACAAGAAGGACCAGGGAATGGCTTGTCCAGTATATGGACAATCCCAGGAAGCTGGTTCCGAATACGAGACATGACGGAAAATTTGCGACGGATTTCTCGGAAATATCGGAATCAGACAAATCCAAACTATTAGATCTGATGCTGAGCCTCAAATCTTTGCCGGGTTCACCAAATTACCCAAAACCCCCGCAATGATTGAGGCGCATGCTCATCAGACGATGAGGAGACGTCATGAAATTACCGGAAGGAATTGTAGCCTATCTGTGGACGGCAACAGGTCTCGTTTCACTTGTCGTTATTGTGATCGGGATTTACTGGGCCTACAAAAACGGACAGTTTGATGAAAATATTAAATATGTCGTCTTCCAGGAAGAAGATGATGAGCGCAGGCATCATATTGAAGAGATGAAAGAACAGGAATCAAGGGACAGAAAGTAGTTTTCGGACGGAGGGTTCATTGCTCGATCTTCCACCAGTGATCAGAATTCCCCTGGCGATACTTTCCGGCGTTTTGTTGTTTGCCCTGCTGGACCGTATGTTTCATTTGACTGAGGGAGCTTTCCATCATCTCTTCGGAGGCGGCATCCTCTGGACCTATCTTCTGGTTCCTATTCTGGTTTCCTTTCTTGTTGGGTACTGGATTGGTCCTTGGGGGAAATTTCTGGCAGCTATTCCCCCCATGACATATATCCTTGTTGCCTATCTGATTGCATCCCGCCATGCAGACTATCACTCAATCGGAATTCCGACTGCCCCGTTCATGATGATTTTTTTTATTACCGTCCCGGAAGTGTCCTTTTCCGGTGGATGGGCAGGGGAAGTTCTCAGAAAAAAAAGGGATCAGCGCAGGCGGAGAGAAGCTCGTTTGCGGGAATCCATGTCGCAGAATGCGCCATCGACCTCTGAAAGGGGAATCAAGCCATGACGATAGAAGAAAGTGACAAGCTGGGGCTCAAATTTATTCTCTTTGGGGTCTTTTGCCTTTTTATCGGAACGCTGCAGGGATTCCTTCAGTCGACACCAAGATTAAGACATTGGGTCCATTCCACGGGACAAGCGGGCCATCTGGTCGACCCTCTGGCCCATGCCCATATCAATCTGATCGGAGGGGTCGTATCCATCATCATGGCAATGGTGTATTACCTGCTGCCGAGGATGTTACGGAAGGGTTTTTGGTCCGGGGTTCTAGGACAGGCGAACTTTATTCTGATGGTGGCTGGTGTGGCGGGTTTTTATCTGGTTCTCCTTGTCTTCGGCATTCTGGAAGGAAACCGGATGCTGGATGAAGGTGTCGTCTACCCGATCGCGCGCTCCCATTATCAACCCTACCACCGGATAGGGTTCGTTTTTTCTGCATTATTAATGGGTTTGGCGCACTGGACATTTATCCTGAATGTCTTCGTGACATATTTCAGGAAGGAAAACGAATCCCTGGTCCACTCTGTCAACCCTCTGAAAGAAGGTACGAAAGCACAATGAGTGATGCGGAAAAAAAAAGCCCGGTTCATGAACAGGAGACCCCGATCTCGGATGATGATCTCTCTCTGGAAGAAATGACTCCATGGGCTCTTCCCTGGAAAGCCATCTCGATCACGGTTGTTGCACTGGTCCTTATCGCAGGTGCCATTCAGATCGTTGGTCTGGCGTCCAACCGAATCAACAGACTCTCGAAAGAGAGTGTTCGCACACATGGGAAAGAGCCCGGCAATTTTCGGCCCATGGGCGGTGTGGTTCCAAGGCTGTCTTCCAATCTTCCCGTCGTGAAGGATGCAAACGGCGGAATGAATGCGAGCCTGATGCCCACAAAACAAATCGCTGTTCAGACAAAAGCGGGAATGTCCGTACCGAAAGGGTTCGTTTACATTCCGCCGGGTCCTTTCCTGATGGGGGGGGACGATCCTTTTGCGAATTTTGACGAAAAGCCCGTGCATAAGGTTTTTCTGCCGGGATATTTTATTCGAAAAACCCTGGTCACGAACAAGGATTACAAGAAATTCATTGACAGCCAAAACTATATTGCTCCACCGGGGTGGAAGAACAGGAATTATCCTCCTTCAAAGGGAGATCACCCGGTGACGTTTGTCAGCTATTACAATGCCGTCGACTATAGCAAGTGGGAAGGAAGCCGGCTCTGTTCGGAAGAGGAATGGGAAAAAGCAGCAAGGGGGACCGACGGCAGAATGTGGCCCTGGGGAAACCAGTGGGACCCCCGGCGTGCCAATGCCAATTACACGGTTGGAGATACAACCCCGGTCAAACGATATAGTGCGGGGATCAGTCCTTACGGGTTGTACGATATGGCTGGAAATGTCTTCGAATGGACCAGTTCGGACTATGCGCCTTATCCCGGAAATACGGCCAACAAAGCCCGTTATTTTGCGTATAAGGTTGATGCAACCGGGACTCTCAACCGCGTCCGGGGGAAGGTTTATAAGGTTCTTCGGGGAGGTTCATGGAAGAGCGATCAGTATAGTGCCCGGACAACAGCCAGGAATCCGACCTGGCCAGATTATGCGTCGGATTTTTTCGGGTTCCGGACCTGTAAGGATGCTCCAAGTCAGTAGAAGAAACCTGAGTGTCCAAAAAGCAAGGAGAGCGAGATGGGAAGAGAAATGGCAATCAAGGACTACACCATGAAATTCTATTATGCGTGTCTTCTGTACGCCATTATCGGATTTTCCTGGGGATCGATCATGGGAGGCGTCGAACAGTTCCGGACTTTTGTGCAGGCTGGGGCAGGGGGACCTTCGGATTTGATCGTGCTTGGACATACACATATCAACTTGCTGGGATGGGTCGAAATGGCAATTTTCGGGACAATCTATTACGTTGTTCCCCGTTTATACCAATGCCCTCTCTATAGTTACCGGCTGATGAGGATCCATTTCTGGACGCACAATATCGGCCTTGTCGGGATGGTTCTTGCGTTTAGCATTGCCGGTTACAAGGGCGGCATGATTCTGCTGCATGGAAATGTGGCGAATATCAAACCTGTTGAGACACCGTATATGGAAATGGTGGGAATGTTCGGTATGTTGGTATTGTTTGCGAATTTTGTCTTTGCATACAATATTTACAATACAGTCCAGGTCGCGAAGGGAAAAAAACAGATTCCAGTGAGCGAGCGGGAAAATGACAAAGTGCCAGTTTTCGAAGCGGCGATGTGAAATGCTATTTCGAGCGAAGTATCAGAAAGCATCAACTGTTGTGGCCGTTTCTCTGGGGACAGCCGGTTCTTTTTTTGGTGCTTTTCAAAGAGATGCCTTTGCCTACATGCCGCGATATGTTCATGTCACCCTCGGCGTACCCTGGATTGCCTATCTGATCTTTATGCTCGGAGTCCTGACGCCGCTCTTTTTGTATCTGGGTGTTTCCTGGTACTGGCGGCATGAAATTGAAGCCAACAAACTGGGCAAGGATGACAAGACGGAAGAGTAGTCTTCCGTAGAGCAAGCCGGGAGTGTGCGGAAGGCTTCCGGAGAAAGTTTGGTCTCACAATGCTCTTCAGGTGAGGAGTTGCGATATGTCTGCGACAGTTAAGAGTCCCTCTCTTATTCCGATGCCGACTGTTCAGAAGAAGACAGGGTTTCGGAAATATCTTCGTGTTACGACAGCCAGATACGTCGTCCAGGGCGTTTTTCTGATCATTCTCGCAGGTCTTCCGTTTACGGGTTTGTTTCGGATCGATCTTGGGTCCGGGCGATTTCTGGTAGACGGGTATCAAATCTGGTGGAGCGACTTTTTTCTTGTTCTGCCGTTCTGGCTTTTTTTAATTTCCGGTGCAGCAACCGTCTATTCGGTCCTTGGAATGGTGTATTGCGGATGGGCCTGTGTCCAGAACACCCTCTCCGAGTTCGTTGATTTTCTGGTCAAAAAAATTTTCAAGCGTCATAAGCATGCCATTGGTCTCGATACCCTGACGAGTCGTCCCCAAAAACTTCCGTCCAATATCGGTGTCCGCGAGTGGGCAGTTTTTATAGGCCTCGTGACATTAATCTCTATCGGTACCGGAGTTGTTTTTGCGGGTTATTTCATTCCTCCTTCCCAAATCTGGCAGGACTTCACGACAGGAAAGAATCTCCGTCAACTGATGTGGGTGATGGGCGGCATCAGTGCGGTGATGCTTTTGAACTTGTTTCTGATCCGGCACTATTGGTGCAACTGGGTCTGCCCCTATCCTCTCTGGCAGCATTTCTTCAAGTCGGAAGGAACAATGAAGGTCGCCTTCGAAGATTCGAGACGCAGTGAATGCACCGGTTGCAATCTGTGTGTCCAATCCTGCATCGTCGATATTGATCCCAGGGACACCAAAAACTATACGCGTTGCATCAATTGCGGTGAATGTGTTGTCACGTGCGAGGACTACTCCGCGAAAAGGGGTGTTCCGTCCCTCCTGACATTCCACTTTAACGGGATCCGGATCGACGAGTCCGGGAAACGTCATATTAACAAGCTTTCCCCGGTTCTGACCCGTTTTGTCATGGCCGGCTCCTTCAGTTTGATCCCGTTGTCTCTCTTCATTTACGGGATTGTGACCTATATGCCGTTCCACATGACGTTAAGCCAGATTCCCGGGCAACTTAACCAGTACAGTATTCGTCTGACGAACAAGACTCCTTATCCGCACCTGTACCGGATTCGTGAATCCGGATTGCCGGTCCGGTCTGCTTCCTGGCAAAGCAAGACGGTCAGCGTTCCGGCCGGGGGGCAGGTCGTCCTTCCTTTTGAGGTGGAAAATGGTGCCCGGATTCTGGGAACGGGAGTCCATCCATTTTCAATCAGCGTTCGCTCCCTGAATGGCAAACCGGGCAGGATAAGTCAGGATGCAACGTATTTTCTTCCCGCTTCCTGAAGTCCGGAAAAGAAAGCGGGCGGGTCGGTGAAATGAAAAATTCATGTCAGTTCAAACGAGGAGAACGGTCAGGGAATGGAAAAAGAACGGTACGTGCTGATTCCGGACAAAAAAGGTGCTCTCTGGAGCGGGCTTTTCCATGGGTCCGCCCTTTTCATGTCGGGAATTCTGAGTTATGAATACTATGGTCAAGGTCATCCGTCCGTTCTCTTCTATGTCTTTTTCTTTTCGTTCTGGCTTGCACTGTTTTCCGGTTACACGTCCGTTCTCAACAATTGTCTCTTGCTGACTCCCCGATCTTTGAAATCGGTGACGACGACAGACAAAAGTGTCATCCTGGAGTGGAAAAACGGAGATGCGGACGAAATTGTCCGGAAGCTGAATTTTCAGGGCGGGAGAACAATTCTTGGTGTGTGGGGGGATACCGTTGACAAGAGAAGAGTGCAGGCGACTATCCGGAGAAACTCGGTTACAAAAGAGCAGTTTACCAAGCTCCTGAAGGAGCTTGAAGGGATTCGGGATAGTGAAAAAAGCAAAAACTGAGGCAGAGGTGACCCCGGGATCTTCTCGCCCTCCTGTTCTCGCATTGGCCAAAAAGCATCCGTTGATGACCGCGATTTTTGCTTTTTGGGGATTTGGTTACACCTTTATGGTTCCCAATCTTTTGGGCGGTCATTTCCTCTACTCTTTTTTCCGGCTGGTCGGAAAAACACCAGGCGATGCGTTTCTCGGGTTTTCGATTCTCTTCGGAATGGTCTTCCTGTTTGCCGGAGTTGTTCCGTTTTTTATCTGGTATCTTGTTTGCCGTGCTCTGGAAAGCAAAGACTCTCCAGAGCAACATGGGGCTTGAAGGGAGTAAAAGGATCATGCATGGGTTTTTGGGCACGAAAGCAGATTTCTGGTGGGATCTGACGGTGACCTCTGAAACGGTTGTCTTCAGCTTTCTTGGACTTGGCGGATTTTTTGGAAGAAAACACCGGGGAACATTGCATCACAACACGATGTTGATTTCGGCGGTTCTGGTGGCAGCCTGGTTCCTGATGTATCTTGCCCAACAGTACATTGTCGGCATTATCGGTTTTGGGGGGCCGGATTTTGTAAAGTATCTGGTGTATTATCCGGTGATCATTTTCCATTCGCTCGTCTCGACTGCAGCTCTGGTATTGACGGGAATCGTGGTTTTCAACGGTTTTATCTCCAGCGCCGTTGAAGGGGGACAAAGGGTCCTCGTTAAAAATCCGCTGGTCCATCGAAGACTGGGATGGGTGACGCTCATCTGTTTTATCTTTTCCGTCATTACCGCCTATTCGGTATATGCCATGCTTTTTATCATTTACAACCCAGCGCGCACTCCTTCCTATGGATTCCGATCCTCGATAGGCGCCCTGTCCGGAATCGGATCTTTCCTCATCCTTGCCCTGATGGCTGTCCTTTATTATATCGGTCGGGTTCGAAACCGCAATGCCGTCCCCTGACCGCTCGGGCACTTCGGATTCCGACAAGACCCCGACTCCACTGGTGCATCTCTCCTCCAGGGATGTTCAGGTTTTTAATGGAAAACGGATATCCGTCGCGGTTCAAGAGTGGCAGGACTCCAGAAACAGGATTTATCGACATGAGACAGTCCTCTTTGGAGAGGGAGTCGCAGTCGTTCCTGTAGTTGAGGAGAAAATCCTTCTGATACGACAGTTCCGTCCTTCTGTGAAGGACTCTATTCTGGAAATTCCCGCCGGAAAAGTGGATCCGGGGGAAGATTTTCTGGCGGCTGCCCGGCGAGAACTTTCCGAAGAAACGGGGGTCGTTGGAGGACATCTTTCTTTTTTGACATCGATTCGGACGACCCCCGGATTCTGCAACGAACGAATCCATCTTTTCCTTTCCATGGGGGGCAGTCTGGAAGACAGCCACCCGGAGGAGGGAGAGGCCATCGAGGAAATTCTCCTTCTCCGTCCGGAGGATGTTCAAAAAAAAATACGGTCGGGAGAAATTACGGACGCAAAGTCTCTTGTCGGGCTTTTTCTTGTTCTGGAAAGATTGGGGGTATCCGGTTCGCCGGGAAGGTAAGGACCGGACGGGTGTGATATCATGAAAGTCATTGCAGGAGAGAAGATCAGAGTCGACGACTCTCTGTGTACAAACTGCGGAGAATGCGAGGAGATCTGCCCGACTGGAGTTCTCTCTGTTCGGGGAGAAAAAAAGGACGCACTCTGTATACTCTGCCGATATTGTGTTGTTTCCTGTCCGTTGGCCGCGCTGGGTTGTAAATGATAG
>JAMCWZ010000057.1:5090-8391 GCA_023480765.1 Nitrospirota bacterium | reverse complement strand
TGTGGTAGTTGTTGTAGAAGTAAAAGGCCGACAGAAGGGGAGAAGTCCGGGTCCGGGAGGTGGTGAAGAGGGTTTTTCCCGTCCCGGCGTGTTCGAGATAGGGGCGGAGTCCGGTCAGGAGGGTGATCAGAAGAAGCGGGAGCCCGATGGCCAGAAGCCCGGGAAGAGGGTGACGTGCGATCAGGGTGCCGAAGAGCGCGATCCAGAAGCCGGACACAAGGAGGTTCAGCCGGGCGTACCACCGGATTTCCGAGGGGTTCAGGGGAAATCCCCGCATGTCCCGGTCCCATTTCCCCCTTGCGGCGAGAAGACCGTTTCCGAGATATCGGACATCGGCCATCAGCCTGGCGAACAGGAACCGGCTCAGGGCCGTCCGGAAACGGGCAAAGACCTGCCAGTCCGGGTCTTCGGGCTGGTTGGTGAACCGGTGATGGTGCCAGTGCGAGAGGGCGAACCCGAATCCGTTGTGCCCCACGATCAGGGAGGAGAAAAGAAGTCCCGTCGCCACATTCGCTTTCTTTCCCCGGAAGAGATTGAAATGGAAGGATTCATGCCCGATCCATCCGAAGAGATGGAGACCCTGCTGGGCCACCAGAGCCAGGAGGAAAATGAGAGGTGCCTTGACCGTCCAGGCGAGCGATGCGTGAACGGCGAGGGCATAGATTCCCGACGCCGGCACCAGCCAGAGAGCCAGCGCGTACACGAGGAAAAAAACCGCCTTCCCCGTCGACCGCTCGAAAAATTCCCGGGGAATCTTCGGCAGAGGGGTGCGTCCGGAGGATGAAAATTCCGGAGAAGAAGAAGTTATGACGTTACCGTCCGGAAAAGTTGACGTTTGAGAGCCCATCTCTCACCTCTGTGCTTTTTCTTTTTTTATGATAAAAAATATTGATTGTTTTTTAAGATAGTCTTACATAATTGGATTCTACCACAGGGGAGCGGAAAATCAAATTTTCCCCCGAGAAAAAAGACCCTCCGGAGGCTCTTGGTTCAGAGCCTCCGTTTCCCGGGAGACGCTCCGTGGAGCAGGGGGTGGTTCCGGAGAAGGGGGATCAGGTCGCCCTGTGTGTCGGGTGGAGACCTTCGCCGAAGATCGTCCAGAAATGCCTGCGATTCTGTTTGTTGGACTTGCTCGCGTAGAGGGCCTGGTCGGCGAGTCTCAGAAGCACGTCGGGATTGTTCCCCTGGTCTCTCGGAAAAAGGCAGACCCCCGCGCTCAGACTGACGGTCACCTCCGCCCCGTTTTCGAGCCGGACCGGGCTCTGGATGGCGGTGCCGATTTTTTCGAGGATCCCTTTTAAAGAGTCCTCGTCCCGGATCCCTTCGAGAAGAAGCACAAATTCGTCGCCGCCGAGACGGGCCAAAAAATCGGTTTGCCGGAGGCATCCCTTGATCCGCGCCGCGGTCTCCAGAAGAAGCTGGTCGCCCCCTTCATGTCCGTGGGTATCGTTGATCGGCTTGAACCCGTCCAGATCGAGCATGCAGACGGCCAGTGTAATCTGATTGTGTGCGGCCCGCTCGACGGCGCCTTCGAGACTGTCTTCCAGAAGCCGGCGGTTCGGAAGATGCGTCAGCGCGTCGTGGAAAGCCAGGATTTCGACCTCGTTCTTGGCGGCTTCCAGCTCCTGTCGTTCGCGGTAGCGGTTCAGGCCCAGCCCCAGGGAAACGGCGAGCTGTTCGAGCGTGTCGATCAGTTCCGGGGTGAAATGCCGGAATTCTCCGCTTTCGATGACGAGGGCGGCATCCGGTTTCCGGGAGTTTCCCGCATAGACCGGCAAGGCCATGACGCTTCGGACGTTTTCGAACATCTGCCGGGCATCTTCCACGCCACGGGTCAACTCCGACTGTCCCGGATCCATCGGTCCCTCCTTGCGGCCCGTTTCAAAAACTTTCCTCGCCACGACGGTCGGACAAATGGCCCGGACGGGAAGGGGTCTCGCGTCCTCGCCGTTTTGGCCGGTTCTTTCTTCTGCCTTGTCCACGTCGGCGGCGGCCTGGATCAGGAGCAGGTCCGTCTTGGGATCCTGAATCACGACGGTGGCGCCGATGGCTTCGGTCGCTTCGACGATGTTTCCCACGAGTTTTTCATACATGGATTGCGGGTTTTCGAGATGCAGGAGGTCTCTCTGGCTCTCGAGGATGACTTTCTGGTATTGAAGAAGTCTTTGCAGGACCCTCACGTCTTCATTCCTGCTGGACTGCCTGTCAAAGTGCATGGACGGCTTCTCCGGGTGCTTTTTTCGGTGGAGGGTGCAAGATGCGAGTTTCGGAAAACGTTCCGTATGGGTTCTGTTTTGTGCGCAATCTCTACAGTCCGGACCGGTCTTCCTTCTTCCCGATTGTCCGGAAGAGAGGCTGGACCTTTCCCGGATTTCTTCCGGGGATTCTCTCGAAAGCGATGCCCGTATCGGCGCATCGTCTCACCTTTCTTTCCTTCTCTTCGGAACCGTGAGGGAAATAAAGATAAAGAAACGGGAGAGAAGTCTTCCACGAGGACCGGCGATCAATCAGACCAATGTTCGGCATTTTTTCATTATATCATAAAAAATTCTTCGTTTTTGCTCCGGTCATGATCCCCAACCGGAAGGACGTTCGTTGTGCAGGTGAAAAGACGCTCCCGGAGGAGGGGGACGCTCCTTCCTCCGGCCATTGGTTGATCGGGTCGGTTCTCTTCTCTGCGAGCCGTTTTCCGAGCGTCGAAGACACACGTTTGATGGTGTGACAATTCTTCTGACACCTGTTTCGAAACCCGACAGGTTTCCCGAGTTCCGGCGCCACGGGCCGTTGTTTCGAAAAAGCAAGATCCTCGCAAAGATCTTGCTTAGGCTTCCTGGAGACTGGGATTCTGACGGGAAAACAGACAAGATTGTTCCGATTCATGGATGCATGTCCCGAATGCGCCTTGTGCACGAACCGTGGCGTTGCGTCATGAGCGGGGAGAGAAGACTCCGGGGAAAATTCTTCGGCGACCACAAGAGACAGGGGTGGACAGGATGAGAGAGCGTATTTTTTTCCAAGCGTCTTCATGGCCTTGATGATGGGGCTTTTAATCAGGACGTCGGCTGCCTGGGCGTTGATCCCCGTTGTGCCATTTTCACCACAGGAAGATGTCTCCGTCATGACAGAAAACGCGGTCTGTACGCCTTGCCCCGTGACAACGTCAAGGCAAGTGATGAATGCCGCGACCAGCATCAGCGTCACATCTGCTTCTCCGACCGCCAGTGCGTCCATTTCTCTTCCGGCGGCCGGTCTTCCCGATCTTTCGGTCTTTGCGGGCAACGAAAGCGGAACATCGTCGACG
>JAMCWZ010000057.1:0-5080 GCA_023480765.1 Nitrospirota bacterium | reverse complement strand
AATGCCGAATACATCAACACGATCCGTTTCGTCTACACCGGCTCCGGCCACTCTCTCGTCCGCGATCGGATGGACGGTCGATGCGACGGTCTTGTCCCAGCCCGGCCTGAGTTCGTTTGATATCGGAGGAGGGGCCAGTATCGGCGTCAGCCTGTCGTCCTGCTATTGCCCGGAACAATTTGTCTCTGACAATATCGTGGGCAGCGGGACCTTTACTCTCTCCAATCCGTTCACGATCCCGAACGGAGGAACGATCGCCTATCGAACGGATCTGGCCGCTTTTGTCTACAACTCGGGAGGACTGACCGGCTCCGTCTCCATCGATCCCCAGGTTTCTCTCACCCTTCCACAGGGATGGACCGGCTATCTGGGAAGCGGGGGTGTTCTTGGGGGTCCTGTTCTATCGGCAACTCCGGAGCCGTCCTCCCTGATCCTTCTGGGAACGTTCCTGGCGGTTTGGGGAGGCCGACGTCTCGCGCAAAGAGAAAGGTTGTCCTCCGGGGAGGTCGAAGCGGGAGGGTGAATCCTGTTTTTCGGGGGTTGGTCGTGGTCAGGGAATCGGGTTGGTGGCGCAGATCTGGTTTTTTCCCTGGCTCTTGGCCTGATAAAGAGCGCTGTCGGCCAGTTCCAGCAAATCGTCCATCTTGTGCGCCCCGTCCACATAGGTGCCCGTCAGTCCAAAGCTTGCGGTGATGGTTACGGAGCCGGTTCCGACCAGGAACGGCATCCGGGCGATGGTGCTCCGGATCCGTTCCGCCACGAACCGGGCCTGGCTGATTTCGAGAGCCGGCATGACGACGATGAACTCGTCTCCGCCAAAACGGCTGAAGAGATCGACTTTCCGGACCAGTGTCCGGACCCCCTGGGCAATCTTCCGGAGAACCTCGTCCCCCGCGTTGTGACCATACGTGTCGTTGATCGCCTTGAAGTCGTCCAGGTCGAAGATCAGAAGAGAAAGAACCGGGTCCTTCAGAAAGGACAAACGATGCTGAAGACCCCGCCGGTTCAGGATGCCTGTCAGGGGATCGATGTTGGCTTCCCGGGACACTTTCCGGTTGTGTTTCTGGAGTGTGCCCATCCGGTTTTCCATCGCCTGGACGAGGTTACGGATATGATCCATCTGGGACTGGAGCTTGATCGCCTCCCGTGAGAGATCCGCCAGCGTGGAGGCGACCCGTTCCGGGGCCGGACCGGGTTGTGACCGGGTGTCGTAGAATTTCTGTCGCGGATCCGGAACTTCCTCGGGATCGGACAGTCGATGACTATAAAGGGGTCTTTTCCGTCCGGGGAACAATTCCATGTCGGCATCGTGCTCAAGAACGGGGGGGGCCGTCGTCGGAGAGAGTCGTTCCTGTGAACGGGATTTATCCTGGAGCCCTGCTCTCTCGTTGGCCCGGGTTTCCAGCATCTGGTTCAGAAGACTTTCGATCCGGGTGTGGGTGGTGAGAGCCACCTCGCCGGAATTCAGAATGGACTGGATGGTCTTCAGGTCCCTGGACAGGGCGGGCGTGTTCGACGTTTCCGCGAGGCAGATCGTCAGGCCGAGAAGCTTCCGGAAAAGGTCTTCCATGGAAGGAAGGTCCTTTTCGTAGAAATACCGGGTGAAATTCTCGGGCGTCGGAGGCAGGGAAAGTTCGAGAAGCTTGTAGAGGGCGCTCTTGGCCCGGGCTTTCGGTTCTTCGGATGTCTGCAAGCCGGGATCCTCCTCCAGATGGCTCTGGAATCGATGAACCCAGTCCTCTTTCCGGCTCATTCTGGCAAAAAGCCGGAAGGGGGAACGGATCGAATCAGGAATGCGTGTTCGAAAACGGATGCGGGTTCCCGAACGTTGGCGTCATTATACCCGGAGCAGGAGGCGCAGGGGAAGACCGGATCGTGTTCCTTCATTCGGATGCGACCGCCGGATCTCTCGGAGAAGGGGGTGCCAGGCGCATGTAAACCTGGCCGCTGTTGTGTTCCCAGTGCCAACGGGTGTTTTTTGCCAGGGCGACAGACTGGATGCCCTTGGAAACACGAAACAGGATCGGGTCCAGATCCTCGTTCGGATTGACTTCGGTCAGGCTGACCTGAATGTCCGCCTCTTCTTCGACTCCCCATTCCTTGAAAGGCGTGTGTTCGGCCAGGTAAAGAATGCGCTCCAGGACAAGAATGGAATGGGGCAGGTCGTTCGGGACCAGAATGACAAAGAGCCCCGGTTCGATGACGGCGAGAAGGTCCTCGCTTTTCTCCCGGGTCGCCGAACGAAGAAGTTTTCCGAACTTTCCCCAGAAGAGCCGGGCGGTGATATCCTTTTTTCCCGTGAGGGAGGGGATGCCGTCCACGCGAATTATTCCGATTGTGCACGGGAATTTCTGACGCGTGAGCCGGGCCTGCACCCTCCGGAATTCTTCCGCGAAGAAGCCCAGGTTGTAGAGGCCGGTCACGTCGTCCCGGACGGGATTCTGGGATTTGGCCGACGTCTCCCGGGTGTCCTTGAGCAACGCTTCGATCTCTTCCTGGGACAGAACGGAAAAATTCATGGGCGCCGTCCATTTCCCGTTCTGTTTTTCTGATTTCCGGTTTTCCGCCCGATCATGCGGCCTCCTCCTGTTCCCGGACACGGACCATCCGATTTCCGAATCCCCATTCTGTCCGGTGGATTTCCTTGAATGTGACGATCGTCACTGATGCAAATTTTATTCCAAATTTTCTCCCGGGAAAAGGGTTGGAACGATTTTCCCCTTTCCATGGGGCCGCTTGCCCGAATTCCGAAAGAGAGATCCGTCAATGTCGAATTTTTTTCTGAAGGGAATGTAAAGAAAAATTGACAGGTCCGATGCGATGTTTCTTTTTCCCGGAAACGGTCTGAACGCTTGGAACGTCCGGAATTTTTTCTTTCCGCCTTTCCCCGGAAAACGGGTTTCCCGGATCCTGGCCGGCTTGTCTTTTTTGGGTCGAGCCGTTAGTCTGGAAAGTGAGAGCGGGCGCACTCGTTCTTGACCGGCCGGACCGGGTTCCCCGTTTTTTCCCTCCCTTTCCAGATTCCCTCCCGTTCGATCCGCTTCCCCGACAGGCATGACAGAAAGGGAGGCTCCGGGACAGCCGTTTTTCAGGAGGGACCTGCCACCCTTTTTCCCAAGGAGGTGTCCGATGCCCAAAACACATTCCCCTTCCAAAGTGAGAAACGGAGTTCCCGAAGGGCGCCGACGGGTTGTTGTCGAGCGCCTGTTGCCGGAGGTGGACGGAGGAGTGCGCCCCATCCGGAGGATTCCGGGAGAGCCGGTGGAGGTTCTGGCCGACGTCATCGTGGACGGCCATGAACCCCTGCGGGTTCATCTGGAGTATCGTCCGCCAGGAAGTGTCGCCTGGAAAAGCCGGCCGATGGAGCAGGACGGAAATGACCGCTGGAGAGAGACGCTGGTCTTCGATCGACCCGGGACGGCCTTGTTTCGGGTTCGGGCCTGGGTGGACGACGTTGCCCACTGGCAGGGAGGGTTTTCCAAGAAAGTGGAGGCGGGAATGACGGCCGATTTTCCCCTGGAGCTTGCCGAAGGCGCGAAGATCATCCGGGAGCACGCCGGGCGGGCGGAAGATGAGGCTGTCAGAAAGGATCTTCTGGAATGGGTTTCCCGATGGGAAAACCGACCCGATTCTCCCGAAGCGATCCGGCTCTCCCTGGACCGGGCCATGGGAGCCCTGGCGGGCGGGATTCCCGATCCCCGGTTCGTCACCGAAAGCCCCTGGGAAAGGGAAGTGCATATCGAGCGGGAACGGGCGCTCCGGGGAGCCTGGTACGAATTCTTTCCCCGGAGCGCGGGAAAGATCCCAGGCCGGCACGCGACACTTCGCGAGGCGATGGAGCGCCTGCCACGCATTGCGGCGATGGGATTCGACGTCGTCTATCTGCCGCCGATTCATCCGATCGGAGAGTCTTTCCGGAAAGGGCCGAACAATACGCCCGACGCAGGCCCCGATGTGCCGGGGTCGCCCTGGGCGATCGGATCCCGGGCGGGGGGGCACACGGCGATCGACCCCCGGCTCGGAACGATCGAAGACTTTCAGGCGTTCCTGGAAAAAGCCGGCGCATCGGGTCTTGAAGTCGCCATGGACATCGCGTTCCAGTGTTCCCCGGACCATCCCTACGTGAAGGACCACCCGGACTGGTTCCGGCGTCGTCCGGACGGCAGCATCCACTATGCCGAGAATCCCCCCAAGAAATATCAGGATATCTACCCCTTCGACTTCCTGACGGACGACTGGGAAAACCTCTGGGCCGAACTCCGGAACGTGGTGCTGTTCTGGGTCGACAAAGGCATCCGGATTTTCCGGGTCGACAATCCACATACAAAGCCCTTCGCGTTCTGGGAGTGGCTCATCCGGGAGGTGCACCAGGTGAACCCGGAGGTGGTTTTTCTGGCAGAGGCCTTCACCCGGCCGAAAATCATGTACCATCTGGCGCATGTCGGGTTCTCCCAGTCCTATACCTTCTTCACCTGGAAAAACACCCGCTCCGAACTCGTCGACTATCTCACCGAGCTGACCACACCGCCGGTCCGGGATTTTTTCCGTCCCAACCTGTGGCCCAATACTCCGGACATTCTGCACGCCACTCTCCAGAAGGGAGGGCGTCCGGCCTTTCTTCTCCGGCTGATGCTTGCGGCCACGCTGTCCGCAAGCTATGGCATCTATGGTCCCGCCTACGAGTGGTGCGAAAATGTTCCCGTCCGGGAAGGGAGCGAGGAATACCTGAACTCCGAAAAATATGAAATCCGTCACTGGGAGCCGGAACCAGACCATTCCCTGTCGGGTGTGATCACCCGGATCAACCGGATCCGCCGGGAAAACCCGGCCCTGGGCTGGAACCATACCCTGACGTTTCATCCGGTGGACAACGACCAGATCCTGGCGTTCTCGAAAACGGATCCCGGCACCGGAGAGTGGATCCTGGGCGTGGTGAATCTCGACCCCTTTCACGTCCAGACCGGTTGGCTGTCGTTCGCCCCCGGCGGATCCGGCGATTTGAGCGTGGAGGACCTGATGACGGGAAGTGTCTACCACTGGTCATCCGGTCGGCATTACATCCGGCTGGACCCCACGGACC
>JAMCWZ010000006.1 GCA_023480765.1 Nitrospirota bacterium | reverse complement strand
GGAAGGAAAGATCAGAACCGAGAATTCTCTGTGTGGACTGGGTCAGGCGGCTCCGAATCCGGTTCTTTCCACGATCCGTTACTTCCGGGCAGAATACGAAGACCACATCAAACGCAAAAAATGTGTCTCCCAATCGTGCAAGGAAATTGTCTATGCTCCCTGTCAGCACGAATGCCCGGTTGGCATTGATATTCCCCGTTACATCACCGAAGTTTTCAGGGGACAATACGCCGAAGCTTTGGCAACCATTCGCAAACGGTTACCTTTTCCGGGGATTATCAGCCGGACCTGTTACCGACCATGCGAAAGCCCTTGCCGGAGAGGTGATCTGGACGAACCAATCGCCATCAATGGTCTGAAGCGCTTCGCTTACGACTGGGAATATAATCAGGGATTACGGCCCGTTTATACACCCGATGCGGATCTTCCCCAGCGTGTGGCTGTTATTGGTGCCGGCCCGGCGGGCCTCACATGTGCTTTCTATCTCGGCCGCATGGGGTACAAGGTCACCGTTTTTGATCAGCTTCCTGTCATTGGAGGAATGCTGGCTGTCGGGATCCCGAAGTATCGCCTGCCCCGGGAACTCCTGAACTTTGAACTGGGAATTTTTGACAATCTTCCGGTCGAATTCAAGACAAACGTTTCACTGGGAAGAGATTTCTCACTGGAAGATCTCTTTGAACAGGGGTTCGATGCCGCATTCATCGGCATTGGTGCCCACAAACCCAGCAAAATGAAGATTCCCGGAGAAGATCTCCCCTCGGTTCAGGATGGAATTGTGTTTTTGCGCAAGGTCTGTCTGGATGAGCCTGTCAAAGTCGGAAAGCGGGTTGCGGTGATCGGCGGCGGGAACGTTGCCATCGACGTTGCCCGTTCCGCCATGAGGATGGGGGCCGAACAGGTCACCGTCTATTATCGGCGGACACGCGAAGAGATGCCGGCCCATGAATTCGAAGTTCAGGAAGCAGAGCATGAAGGTATTACCTTCGAATTTCTCCTGGCCCCCCTTGAGATCCGTGAAGAGGAAAAGGCAGACGGAACCCGGGAATCGGTCATCGATTTTCAGGTCAACACGCTCTCCCGGGAGTTCGACAACAGCGGAAGACGAAAACCCGTTGCCGTCAAGGGAACCATTAAAAGCGTCCACGTGGACACGATCGTCGCCGCCATCGGACAGACGATGGACACCAGCGTGTTTGAGAAGAACGGGATTACATTCCATAAATGGGGAACGGTCAAAGTCGATCCGGATACCCTCATGAGCGAGTCCCGACCGGCCGTTTTTGCCGGTGGAGATGCCATGACCGGCCCGCTCGATGTCATCCATTCCATTCGGGATGGAGAACAGTGCGCTGTCTTCATCGACCGGTACTTCAAGGGAAATCCGGACCGGACCTATCCATTCTACGCGCCTCCGGTCATGGAGGATCCCATGACCCTGGGAGAAATGCACCGCATTCCGATGCCCGCTCTCCCTCTGGAAGCCCGGAAGGGATTTGCCGAGGTGGAAACCGGATTCAATGTTCAGGAAGCCTGGAAAGAAGCATCCCGCTGCATTCGTTGCGAGCTGGAAGGAAGAATGGATCCGGCGGAAAAGATCAACAAGTCAGAAGACCACATGTCACCGGTGTTTATCCACTTCGATACGGTTACAGTCCGGTAGGAGAGGACATACCGAACAAAACGGAGAGACTGGCCGGCAAAAGTGCTGGCCGAAAGCGACGAGGAGGGCGTTTGCCCTCCTTTTCCATTTTCGGGGGAGGACCGGCTCGACAATGTGGTAGGTTTCATCTGGCGAGTGTGTCTGAATGACTCCCCACCGGTTTAAAATGCGGTGCACGTGGATGTCGACACAAAATCCCTCTTTTTCGAATCCCACTGTCAGGACAAGGTTTGCTGTTTTGAGCCCTACACCGGGAAGGGAAAGCAACCCCTCAAGGGTATCAGGAATCTTGCCGCCAAACTCTGTCAAAACTCTTTCCGCAATTGTCTTGATTGTTTTAGCCTTGGTCCTGTAGAATCCGACCGGAAATATCAGGCTTTCTATGTCGGAGATTTTCATTTGCGACAAGGAAGGAAGATCCGGAGCCTTTTCAAAAAGCCTCTGAGAAGCGGGAATTGTGACGGAGTCTTTCGTTCGAAGCGAGAGAATCGTCATGATGAGAACGTCGTAAGGAACCATTTTTCCTGTCATCTGTTCCGCGGCCGGTTCGGGAACATTCTTTTTTTGCAGAAAGCGGTCAACACGACGCAACAAGCGCAGGATCTTCTGGTCATCGACAAGAGAACCTTCCGGCAAGGACTTTTCGGTGGACGGGGTTTTCAGTCAAGCCTCCTGCCGGATTTCCGGCACATGAAAGGGAATGCAAGAGATGGTAAAAGGCGAAGAGCGCAACCAGCGGCTGAGAGAGATTCTCCTATCAAAACAATCGGAAGTCGAGAGGGATATCCGACAACATCTCGCCCGTCAGATCGGCCCAGAAAATGAACACCGGCTGGATTCAGCCCTGGACCAGGGTGACCTGTCCTCCATCGACATGGGAGAGGGTGTCGACCTGGCCCTCCTGGAAATGCGCAACAAAACGCGGAAAGCCATTCATCAGGCACTTCAGCGCCTTGGAGAAGGGACATATGGCTACTGCGAGGAGTGCGGTGGAGAAATTGAGGAAAAGCGCCTGAAAGTCATGCCTTTCGCTCAACTTTGCATCGTCTGTCAGCGCAAAAAAGAAGAACTGGAAAAAATCGAAAAGGAGGAAAGCATCCGGGATGCCGATTCTGCCTGAGAGACTGCCCGGTTCAGGGATGAATCCATGATCCCTTATCCCGATTTCAATCCTGTCCTTTTGAAAATGGGACCACTGAAAGTCCGATGGTATGGTCTGATGTACGTCGTCGCTTTTTTTGTGGCCTATTTTCTTTTGAAGGCGGAAGTCCGGAAAAAAGCTTTTCCGCTCGACAAGGACGGCGTGTATGATCTCCTGAGCTATGCGGCGTTGGGTGTCATTCTGGGCGGACGCCTCGGCTATGTCCTGGTCTACAACCTTTCCTACTACCTCTCCCATCCGCTGGACATTCTGGCCGTCTGGAAGGGCGGGATGTCCTTTCACGGAGGCTTTCTCGGGGTCATTGTGGCGGGGTGGCTCTTCTGCCGGCGACGTCATCTTCCTTTTCTCCGACTGGCCGACCTGGCGGTCCTTCCGGTCCCGATCGGCCTTTTCATGGGACGCATGGGAAATTTCATCAACGGAGAACTGTTCGGTCGGGCGACGGACGTTCCATGGTGCATGGAATTTCCGATGGGGGGCCCTATCTGCCGCCATCCGTCTCAACTCTATGAAGCCTCCATGGAAGGGATCCTTCTTTTTTCCATTCTGTTTTTCCTTTCCCGGAAGACGTTGCCCGAAGGAGTTCTTTTTGGAACGTTCATCGGTCTTTATGGCCTCTTCCGAACAATCGGAGAGCTCTTTCGTCAGCCGGATCCCCAGCTCGGGTTTCTTTTTGGCCCTGTCACAATGGGGCAGGTTCTGTCGGTCCCAATGATTCTGATCGGTGCGGCCATCGTTTTCACGCGATTCCGGGTATCACGCTCCCCTGTCGAAAACGGCCACCTTCCTCCTTCGTCCAGGTAGGATCCGTCGATGCAACCGGACATTACACCTCCTGTACCGAACCGGGAAAAGATGGCACTCCCTCCCGTTCTGGGGAAAATCCCCTGGCGAAAAAGGGTGACGACCCGTATTTTTTTCTGGTTTTTTCTGCTCCTCTCCCTGGGTTTCCTGGGACTGGGGATCCAGGTGACCCATATGGTCATCCAACGGGATCGGGACGCCCTTCTCCGGGAACTCCGCCATCGCGACGAAGCCTTCGTCCGGAGTTTCTCCCTTCTCATGAAACACCAGGACCTTGTCGGAGCCCGGGATCTCCTCGAACCGGGATCTTCGCGAGGCGATCGTCCGGCCATCCTTCTCCTGAAACCGGACGGCCACACGCCTGCCTTTGGGGATCTCTCCACCATTCTCGACATGCGCACCCGGGGCATCCTCCTTCCCACACTGGGGCAGGCCCGGCGGTTTTCTCTCCCTCCGGAAGCACAACGACTGATCGAAGGGACGTCCTTTCAGAACGCCTACCAAAAAATCAGCGAGTCCTCCCTGACGGGAGAAGGCGTGCCCTTTCAGCTCCATCCGAACAGCAAGGGAGGGGTCCTGGGTGTCGTGAAGCCCGTCCTGAACGGAAACTCTTGCCGCTCCTGCCACAATCCCCAGCAGGACGTCCTCGGGTATGCCGTGGCTTACCAGAGCACAGATTTTTATGCACATTCGATCCATGCGTTCGGAATGAAAATTTTCTGGGCATTTCTGGGGACGCTGGAGCTTCTTGTCCTCCTTCTGGTCTGGACGATCCGGGGAAAGCTCGTGACGCCTCTGGTCAGTGTTTCCGGAACGGTGGGCCGCATGTCTTCCGGATCCCCGAATCTCAAAACCCGTCTGGACGTCGGCCGGGAGGATGAGATCGGTCAGCTGGCAGACTTCATCAACCGGTTCATCGACCTTTTCCAGGGATGGGTGGGAGAGGTTTCGGAAAAGGTCCGGTGGATCGGAACGCAGGCGGAAATTCTCTCCCAGCCGGCAGGGAGCGGGTCGGAAAACCTTGTTGAAACGAGAGATCGCCTGACCGATATCCAGGAAAAGCTGGATGCTCTTCTTCCGGGACGGGCCTTGTCCGAAGGAGAAAAGGCCGTCAAGGACTCGCTTCCCGATCTGGTCGAACGTTCGATCATCCTGGAAAAAGGGTTATCCGAATCTCTCCGGATCCTGTCCCGGACAACGGAGGATGGTCCCGCACTTCCTCCGGAGGAAGTGGGCCGGATTCAGCAAATGCTCCGGACTCTTGAATCGGTTCTGTCGACGCTTGAACAGAAGGCCCGAAAGGAGGAAACCTCCCTGGCGGTGATTCGGGAGGATCTCCGGGAACTGGATCGGACGGAGTTGGCCGCGAAACGGTTCCGGGCTCCCCTGGAAGAGAAGCGTATCCGGGAAATTCTCGAGATGGCCCGCGAGCTTGAACGGGAACTAAGGCGCTTCCACTCCTGACGTCGTCGGGAAAATGCAGAGTGAAAGGAGGTCCGGTATGGCTTGCCGACTGTCCCAGCGTGTTGAATATGCCGTGCGAGCCCTGATCGAACTGGCGCTTGTCGGCGATGCGGGATTGTCCGGAACGCAGATTGCGACCCGCGGACAGATACCAAAGCCTTTTCTCAAACAGATCCTGGCCATCCTGGTCAAGGGAGGTATCGTCGAAAGCACCCGTGGTCCACGGGGAAAGTACTGCCTGGGACAGCGCCCGGAAGAAATCTCCCTCTATCGGCTTTTGGCCATGGTGGAAGGAGAGATCGTCTTTTTCGACCCTGCGACTCCGCCCGGTCCGGCGATTCAGACGCTGTATTCGGATATCCGGGACGGTCTGGTCGGCGTTCTGGACAGATTTACCCTGGATGCCTTCGTCGAGGCTGCGGGAAAAGACCGGAACGAAACACGCCCCATGTTTTTCATCTGAGAGGGAAGGGGATGGCATGCGGACCATAAACGAGCCATCCTCCGAGGGCTGCGGCCACCACGAGAACAATCGCAAGAATCGCCCCGGCGACGGGGGACAGGGACGGTCCGAAGGCTTTGCCCTGTTGTGCGCTTTTCCGGAGGATGGGCCACCAGACCAGGGCCATCAGAAAGCCGACCCAAAGGTGTAGCCGGATGGCCGGTGCCTCGGAAGGGATTTTCCCGAGCACCCGGTGTCGCGCTAAAAGCCCGGCGAGGAGAACCAGAGGAATCAGGATTGTGAGAAACGCGGAGAGGGAAGGAAGGATCTCCGAAAAGGCCATTCGGGTTCTTCGGGGCCCGCGAGCCAGAAGGTAAAGAATGCATCCCGCAATCAGCAGGTGGACAAGGAAGGGATGGATTCCCACGAGGATCATCCGGATTGTCGTCCTTTCGGGAAAAAAAACCACATCCTTTTGCAACGCCCTCCCATGACATTTTTCCATGGTATCGATTCGGCCAACATGATCGGATTTCTGGCGGGAGCCCTGACCACGGTGTCTTTTCTTCCGCAGATCGTCAAGGTCCTGAAAACCCGGGACACCCGGAGCCTGTCGGTTTCCATGTACGGGCTTTTCACGCTGGGGGTTTTTCTATGGCTCGTCTACGGATGGATTGTGCACTCTCCGCCGGTCATTTTTTATAACGCGTTGACATTTCTTCTTTCCGCGGCCCTTCTGGCAGCTAAAATCCGCTGGCACTAGGGGCAGGGTCCTTTCGAAACAGGAAATCCTGTCAGTTCCAGATACCCCTCTCCCTCCCGTCTCCCCGAGACCGGATCCCGGAGGTTCACGGCCCCTTCCCAGTAATCCGGTCTCCCCGTAAGTTCCTGATTCTTCATCACAGGGTCAATGTCCCAGGAGGTGTTGAGGGACTTCACGTCCAGCTTCAGGCGGGAAGGGTAGCAGATCCCCGTCCGGGGACTTTTCCAGTAGGAAAAGACATGGAATGTCAGACCGGAAGGCGAGAGCCACACTGTCCGGTCTCCGTCGTGACCGGTCATCCGGTAGGTTCCTCCCTGAAAACGGTCCGGCCTGTCTTTTTTCTGCATCTGAAAGGCCATGAGATCGCCTTTTCCGGAGAGCCGTGCTCCAAGCCAGATCCATCCGGTCTGCCCTTTTCCGAGCAGGGCTCCGGTCCATTCGTGGTCAAACCAGGCGACACCGGTGACCGGGGTCCAGTGAACCCGTCCATCGGACCGTAAGCGGCCGACCCTTCCCTGAAGGGACAACTCCGGATACGACAAATACCAGGCCCAGTCGCCGGGTCCCGGTCCGGTGACGAGGCGCCCGCCGGGACCTTCCTCGAGAGGGGGACCTTTTCCCTTCAGGGTCACATCCAGGAGACGCCCGCCGACCTGCTCGAAAAGATGGAGCTGTCTCTCTCCGGAATGTCCCGGATCCGGAAGAACCTCCAGAACGTTCTCCCCCAGACGGATCCGGAAAGGTTTCTTGCGAAGGGAAACCGCCTGGCGAAAGGTCCGGGACAGAATCTCGGTGGATCGAAAGTGGTGGTGGAGGGTATCGGAGTAGGCACCGTGAAACGACAGAATCCGGGATGGCTCCCAGGGGGAAGGAGGCCGTCCGGCAGGATGCTGCCAGGAGGTGTTGAACCGGAAGAAGGTTCCCTCGAATCCATCCCGCCCGGGATGACCCGGGACCCGAATCCGTCCGGTCAGATACCACCATTCGATCGGATAGGACCCGTGGTTTCGAAAAACCCCTTCCGGCGGACCGTTTTCGGCTGCCTGTGCGGAGGAAAGGACGAATGCGGAACCGAGGAAAACCAACGCCAGGGCCGTCCGTATCCGTCGAAAAAGAACAGCTCTTCTGGCGTCATTCATTGGGCGTTCCCCTGTTGAGTCCATTTCTTCGTCCGAGGATCAGGGAGGGAAGGAGGCTTGCGAGAGTGGAGACGACGAGGAGAGCCAGAGCCAGGAGAAGAATTGTCCGTCCTGGCCAGGACCAGAGGATCGTCCAGCCGAAGGCCTGGCGGTTGATGACGTGCACGATAATCCATCCCACGCCCGTTCCCAGAACAAGACCCAGAAGGGTTCCGGTCAGGGACATCCAGAGGGCCTCCAGGAGAAGCATCTTCCGGATGTCGTTGAACGAAAACCCCATCGCGCGCATCAGCCGGAATTCTTCTTTGCGTTCGACGAGCAGCATGAGAAGAGTATTGCCGACTCCGATGACGGAAACAACCAGACTGATCCCGAGAAGAGCGTAGGTGATTGCGAAGGATTGATGGAAGATGCGCATCACCCGTTTTTTGAGCTGGGGCTGGGAGCGCACGAAAAGGTTCGGATGCCCGGGCAAATCATGCAAAAGAAACGACTGAACCGCGTCGGACGCTTCCGGCGATTTCAGAAAAACGGAGACGTTGGTCGGACTGTTCGTGTCGAACAGGGGAGCCAGCTCCTTCCAGGGAAAAAGAACGATCCCCTGTTCGGAGGAATAATCCCGATAGACGGCAAGAACAACTGTCCGGAGCGGACCATGGGGGGTGGGAAGAGTCAGGGAGTCTCCCGGATGTTTTCCGAAGTGATAGGCAAAACTTTCGGAGACCAGAACACCCTTCCCCTGGAAAAAATCCTGCAGGATTTTTTGGGGATGGGCGGTCTCCAGGGAGAGAGGGGCCCTTCGGGACAGCTTTTCCAGCTCGGTAAACCCCTCCCAGACCGGATGACCCCGGTACAGGGCGGGAAAAGAGGCAAATCGGGCGACAAAGTCGACTCCGGGATGATTCCGGATGGCCCGGACATCGGCCGGGTCGAGCCTCTCCCGGCAGACCGCTTCCTGGCAGGACAAGGGCTTGACGTAAAGATCCGCGACAAGATTCTGGGAAATCCAGAGATTCAGAGTCATTTCAAAGGAGTGCACAAGAATGACGATGCCGGTCATCATGGACAATCCGATCATGACCGAGGATATGGCGATCTGGCTTCTGGAGACCCCGGACTCGAAGTGAGACAGAGCCAGTAATCCCGGAGACGATTCCCGCCCGGATAGACGCTGAACTCCCCGGAGAATCCGGGACAGCCAGCCGACACAGGACGGCACGGCAAGGCTGGCGGAGAAGACCCAGAGCAGGGCTCCCAGATACCCGAACAGCGGGAACCCATGGATGGGAGGAAGATCCAGAAAAAGAAGGCCCGTGAGAAACGCCAGTCCTCCCAAAAAGAGGCTTCTGCCCCGGCCGGATGTTTTTGCCGATTCGAGGGTGGTCCGGTGCTGGGAGAAGACCGGTGGAAGACGGAGGGCTTCCCTGGCCGGAAAGACACTCGAGGCCAGGGAGGCGAGCACTGTCAGGGCCCAGACTTCGAAGTCTTCGGAGGTGGTCCGAAAGTGGGATGGATTATCGTGCACGTCATCAACCGCCAGGCCTTCGGCTGGACGATCCTCTGGTCCTGGCCAGGACGGACAATTCTTCTCCTGGCTCTGGCTCTCCTCGT
>JAMCWZ010000031.1 GCA_023480765.1 Nitrospirota bacterium | reverse complement strand
ATTGATCCAGAAATTCACGGACTGGCGGCTCAGGTCGCCGTCGAACATCACGAACGGCTCAACGGATCGGGATACCCGCACCATCTCGGACTCGATGCCGTGCATCCCGTCTCCCGCTCCCTGATGGTGCTCGACATCTACGAAGCCCTGACAGGACATCGTGTCTACCGGGCGCGCAGCTCTCCCCGCAAAGTGATCCACTACCTGATGAACGACTACAGCGATCGGGTTTCCGTGCCTGTCATTCTCGAACTGGCTTCGATGGTCGGGATCTTCCCTGTGGGAACGTTCGTGGAAAATGAAGACGGAGAAATTTTAATGATCCAGAAATACGAAGATGCGGAAAATTATCGGGGGGAGATGACAGTACTCAAGATCTTCGGACCGGGGAAAAAAATTCTCCCACGCCCCCAGAAAAGGAAGATTCCCAACCTCGACCCGACGACCATTCTCCGGACATACGACTACCGCGCTGTTGGTCTGACCCAGGAACAATGGGAGTATCTGATGGGGGGAGGAGCTCCCGGAATTACTTGACTTTCTTGACGGTCACATCCCAATATCCGTCTTTTTTTTCCGTTCCGACATGCACCTGTCCGACTTTCTGAATCCAGGCGGGAATGTCCTTGACAGAACCCTCATCTGTCGACAAGACGGACAGAACCGTTCCCACTGGCTTCAGCTGAATCGTTTTGATCAGCTCCATCAACGGCCCGGGGCAATACATTCCCCTTGCATCCACCACCTCGCCAGACTTCGTTTCTTCATTCATGCTCATCTCCTCATTTTTTTCTTCCGCCGGAAACAGTCCGGCGGGGGCGCCGAAAGCTCATATAAACAGAACCTGCCCTCCTTCGGCAATTCCCAGAAACGTTGCAACTCCCACGACGTCGTCAAAGACGGGAACCATCTCGGAAAGGGGTTTATCAATCAGATCCAGCGCAAGAGAACAGGCAAAGACCTTCATTGTTCCCATCATTTTTCCCTGGCTCAGCAAGTCCACATAAAGCGGGGCTTTCTTTTCCAGGACTTTGCGTCCGACCTCTCCCACATTCAGAAAATCCTTTCGTTCCACCCTTTCGCGCACAAAGCAAGCCATGGCCGACATCGTGACAAAGACGTTCACCTCCATGCCGCTGACAGAGGCGACAGAGGCCATCATTGAGGCAGCCTGAAGCTTTTCGAACTCGTCCGATGCAAGAACAAGGGAAATCTTGTCCATGACACTCTCCTCCTCCATCAACCCCCAGAGATACAGAGGGGACCCGTCATCCATTCACAGGAGAAAACCGCTTTTCCTGAATCCGGCCCCTTTCCATTCGAAAGGTCCGGTATCAGGTTTGATGAACCGAATTTTGTAATGGTATCATGGATCCCATGCGAGCGCCATTACATCCCACGCTTTCTCCCTTTGAAGGCTGTCTTCCCTGGCCGACGGTGCTTTCATGAAAAAGAAACTTCGGATTCTGGGTGCGCTTCTTTTGGTGAGCGGAATCATCCCCGCCGGAGGTCCCGTCTATCTCGGACTGATCCGGGACGATATCCACGCCCATTCAGACCTTGGGGACAAGGGACTCCAGGCAATCACCGTCAGCGGGATCCTGGTTCTGGCCGCGGGAATCTCTCTTCTTTACCTGTCGACAAAGCTCCGCGAAGACGCCTGATCTCTTTCATTCCTGTTTTCCGAAAACCTCCCGGGGAAATGGACGGACGGACGACGGGACCGGTGAACCAATCTGAAAAAAACGGGCCAGGGTCTGGACGAGACTCCGATGGTCGTAATATCCCCCAATTCTTTGCGGGGCTCCATCCCGGGAAGAAACCACGACGAACGGAACCCTGCCCCCCGCACCTTTTTCAGAATGCCTGCTGAACCCGTCCCGAAGCCGTTGCCAAACCGGATATCGTCCTTCGTCCCAGGTGACGATGATCACAGTCCGTTCTTTCTTCCAGTTGCCGGAGTGACGGATTTTTTCGACCCATTTCTCCACGAACCGGTCCCCGGACCGGATTAAATCTCTTTTGCTCTGCGGAGGGCATCCTCCGCCACCATGCATATCATGGCACAAGTCTCCGATAACAAAGGAAAAAGCCGGAAGTTGTCCCCGGCCCAGATCTTCGTCCAGCTCCCCGATTGGAACAACACGGCTTTTCCACCCGGAATCGGACCGGATTTGCCCGAACAGATAGAACGGATTGTGGCGTATCACATACAAAGGCTTTCCGGGAGGGAACCCATTCCCCAGATATCCTTTTTCCGGCAAAGACTGGAAATACCCCTTGACCGAATACCCTTTCCGGACAAGGGACTCCGCAATCGTCGGGTCCGAAAATCGAAGATTCGGATTGTCGGAATGAACGCCGTCGGTCCGCCCCGACAGCATGGCCACATAATTCGGCAGACTCGGGTGCGCCAGAGCATGATAGTCCGTCAAAAGAATATTGTGTGCGGCAAGCCGATTGATGAACGGGGCGTCCGGATTTCCGATGATGTCCCGGAACCCCTTGTTCTCCAGGACAAAGATCACGACATGGCCGGGAGGGGGCTGAACAGCGGCCTTGACCGGAAGGGGGTCGAAAAAAGTTTGCGCAAGCAGCAGGACAAAAAAGAGGGGAAGAGTTTTTCTGGAAATCCCGGGAACCAGAAACCGTTTCATCATTCAAAATCCTTCAGCAATAAAAATTTTTTAAACCAGTCATCGAAAACCACATCGTCCGTGGCCATTTCGATTGCCGGCCGGACGTCGACTCCCTTGATCTCGTTGAGGCGGGCCAGAACTTCTCCGGAGGTCCACTCCCGGGCGGGAAAACCGAAACTGGAAATCGTGCACTGAAAGCGGAAATCCGACACGATCAGTTTTTCAAAAATTTTTTTATACCGATCCATAATCGATTGACGGAATGTCGGATCTTCATCCGGAAACACGGCCACCAGACCCTCCGGATGCTCGCCCAGAAAATCCGTTCCCCGCTTGGCCTTTCCCAGAAGCCTCACGAATTCATCCCGCATCCCCTTGTCCAGGATCCGGAAAAGGAGGAGGACGAACGGTCTCGGAGGAGTTCTCCCGATCATGGAATCCAGGGCCATTCCGAGGCTGGTTCCATCAAGAACGCCATCCGGCGACATCCTGTATTGCGGAAGTAGCCCCATCCGGCTTCTCTGGAGACCCATGGACTGCCCCAGTTCACCAAGCGCATCCTGCCAGGAAAATCGAACGGGATTTCGCCAGACATCCAACGAGGCCACGGGAATTCCCATCCAGCCGAACACATGATGATACCAGTTGAACGGAAAGAGAAACTCGTATTTCCAGGGCAACTCCGTGTGTTCGACAAGAGCTGGCCTGCCCGAATTTCCGAACAGCCTCTGAAAAAAGATTGTGTCCCCGTATAAAATGCCTTCCAGGCTTTCCTGAACACTGTCGGGAGCTCCGTCGAAGAGAATTCGGGCAAAATGCGACGAATCGTCCATGGAGATCCTGTTGACCAGAAAGACCCTCACATGTTGCAACATCGGGCCGAGCGTATTCAGAATCTCCCGGGACGTCCTGTCAATTTCCCGAAGGTCATAATCATCCAGGGCCAGCATGGCCAGATGCTGGCGCGTCCTGGAATAGAGTTTGTCGATGATCGGAGCCAGATATTGGTGGACGATCTTTTCGGTCGGAGGATCTTCCTGTCGATAGAGGAAGTAGATTCCCGCGGGAGGAGGAAGTCCTCCCAGCGGATATCCCTTGAAAAGAAGGGCTCCTCTTTTTCCAAAGTTCTTGTACACCCGGAATTCGGTCAGAACAGAGTCCAAAGAGGGCAGAGTGACGGGAACATCCTGCCCCTGTGTCACCAGATGCCGGAGGACTTCCTCCAGCGGTTTCCGGGCAACAGCATTGACGGACCACCCCAAAAAAAGGGAGAGGATGTCGTTGAAGATGACGATCTGGTTCTCTTCATTCACGACAAAACACGCTGTCTGGTTGTCGCTGATGATCATTTCCAGAATTTTTTTTGATTCCGTCGTGTCCCGAAGGGAACGCGTAAAGAGGAAAAACCCCATGAAGGGCAACCTTTCCTGGACCGCAAAGTCGAATTCCGAATCCGTTAGCGGTGGAGCGCATCCCCCGTCACATCCATGGCGGCCTCCCAGAGGGCTTCCCCCACTGTCGGATGCGGAATGATTGTCCCCTGAAAAGCCAGGAGTCCCTGGGGAGTTTGCATGGCCAGAGTTCCAAGCGAAATCAGCTCGGACAGTCCCGCTCCGACTCCGGCAAGACCCAGAACCCTGCCGGTTTCCGGGTCTCCGAAAACCCGGACCAACCCTCTTTTTTCTCCATGGATCAGCGATCTTCCGTTCCCCAGAAGGGGATACTCTCCCTGGCGGACAGAAAGGCCTTTTCTGCGGGCTTCCTGTCCGGAAATGCCAACCGAAACAACTTCCGGGTGGGAGTATACAACACGAGGAACGTGCGAAGGGTCAAACGGGGAGGGATTTTTTCCGGCCATCCGGTCGACCGCGATCACGGCCTGATGGCTTGCGGCATGGGCCAGCATCAGACCGCCCGTGACATCTCCCGCGGCATACAGACCGGAGATCCCCGTCCATCCGTAGGGATCAACCTTCAAAAATCCCCGTTCCATCGGCAATCCCGAAAAGCCCTTGCCAAAAGCGGGAAGTCGGGCTTCCCGGCCGATCGCGACCAGCAGCTTGTCAAACACCAGCTCTTTTTTCCCGGAACCGTCGACACCCGTGATCTTCACTCCTTCCGGACCGACTTCGATTGTCTCTATGGAAACGCCGGTCCGGATCGACATTCCCCGACGCTCGTACTCTTTTCGGAGAATGTCGACAAGATCCGGATCCTCCAACGGCAGCAGACGCTCTTCCTTTTCCAGAAGAGTCACATCTCCCCCGAACGACTGGAAGATGTCGGCAAACTCCACGCCGACAACACCTCCTCCCACAATCCCGATTCTGTGTCCCGCCGGAGAGAGTCGCAATGCATCTGTGCTGTCGAGAACCCTCTCCCGGTCGAAAGGAAGACCCGGCCACGGACGGGGGCGAGACCCGGTCGCCACCAAAATATGGGAGGCCCGCAGTTTTTTGTTTTCTCCTCCAGAAACAAACACCTCTTCCGGTGAAACCAACTGTCCTTCTCCGGAAAAATGAAGAATCCCGTTTTTACGGAGCAGCGCCTGGATGCCCAGAAAAAGACGGCTCACAACCTTTTCCCTGTGCGCAGAGAGTGTCTTCCAGTCCACCGAAGGGACTCCCACCGATACGCCAAACTCACCGGACCGGGCCACCTGGGAGACAAAGCCCGCCGCTTCGAGAAGAACCTTTGTCGGGATACATCCTTCGTGAAGGCAAGTCCCTCCAACCTTGTCCGATTCCACAAGACCGACCTTCATCCCCAGATGGGCCGCCCTGATCGCTCCAACATAACCGGCAGGACCCCCTCCCACCACCACGAGATCAAACGATTCTTCCATCACGACCTTTCGGACTTTTCTCCCAAAAACGGTTGATCCCTTGGTCCACCTTGACTTTAAAGACCTGTTTCCCTATAGTTTTCGAGCGGGGTGGAGCAGCTCGGTAGCTCGTCGGGCTCATAACCCGAAGGTCAGAGGTTCAAATCCTCTCCCCGCAACCAATCACTGCCCATCACCCGATGATTCCTACCCGTTTTTCAACCCTCAACGGCCCCTTCCTGAATCCGGAATCTCTTTTCCACAGGAATCCTGCGCGCGGAGAACCGTTCACACATTTTGAACACAAACCGGTGCGCTTGCCGGAAAGAGCTGGAACAAAACGATCTGACGCCTCAAAATGCCTGAACTCCCCACCTCTGACAGACAGAGCCAGAAGTAATTCCGTCTTTCCGCCAAATCTCTAAGGACATGCTCGTTTGGGAGTTTGCTCATCGTCTAACGCCGATCAATTTTGATTCCGTCTGTGTTCCGGTTCAGAGGAGCAATTATAGCAGATCAGCCCAGGGAGGACAGGAATGGGCTCTTGCCGGGGCGGGGGATAACATGGGCAGGAAGAGTCCCGAGCGGCCGGAGAAAAGACCGCCCGGGACCCCGGAGAGAGGAAAAAAGGCTTAGTTCAGGATGGCAATCAGACCATAATTGCACTGACTGCCGGAAGCACAGCTATTGATTGTATCGTTCGAAAAGGAAAGCCCCGTCGGCACCCCGGATGACGAAAACCCGGATGTCGTATACGGGATTCCCGTGAGTTGGTTCACGGTCGCATTTCCGTTCGATCCGGAGGAGGATCCCAGGGCAAAAACAAGATGGTTGACCGGATCGAAAACCAGACTCTGGCCATTGGACCCTCCCTCGGCAATCGTCACCGCAGGCAGGGGGCTCAGGAAAGACCCGGTCGCCGTAAAGGGGTAAGGGGTGATGGACACACCGGACGACCCGTACACGGGACCGAAAAACAGATGATCGGTAACATCCGCCGATTGATTGGAATTGACGGGATTGTAGACGACATAAACACAGTTTCCAAGAGATTCTGTCGGAATATTCGACGCATTGGAAAACGCGCCGTTGCTTTTGTTGTAGATCAGAATCGACGCGACGGTCGACGTCGAGGAGCAGTTGTTCGGGAGACTGTTCGTATAGAGAATCAGACCGTCCGAGGAATCGATGTCGAAGGGGGCGTTATAAGTCACGGCGCTTGAAAATGCCGTGCAACCGGAAATACTTGCATTCCCCCCGGTCGCCGAAAACTTGCAGGCTCCCTGGACGGTATAGACCGGGCTGGGTCCTTGCTGATTGTTGGTTCCGTACCAGAGGATGCCGTTGACAAAATCTGCTCCAGTCACATTGTCTCCGCTCGGAAACCCGCTCCCCGAAAACGTCCCGGCCGTAAACTGTCCGCTTGCGCTGTAGGTAAAGAGCCAATAGGCGGAACTATTTCCACCCACGATCAGCATGTCCGTCGGATCAAATCCGAATCCCTGTCCGGGCTGGGGGGCCGTTTCACTGGCGTACGCAATCGTACCGGTCGTCGGCGACACCGTATAGCTGCAAACATCGACCGTGCTGCTCGTCGTATCAAACGCCAGGAAGAGAAGATGATTCACCCTGTCGTAATTGACCGAATTCGGATTTCCTGCGCAGCCTGAACTCGGGCTGGTCGCCGGAATGGAAAACAGGGGTGGATTGCTCCCGTTTGTCACAGTCCCGCTTGCAGTGTAGGTAAATCCCGCGAGTTGCGTTCCCCCGCCGGACGGAGAGGTTGCAACCACCACAGTGCCAACAACGGTCCCGCTACCCGACCCCCCGCCGGAACCCGAGCCTCCGCCCGACCCCCCGCCGGAACCCGACGAAGAGGGAGGGATCGATGTCGACCCGTTCAGGGAAGTCAGGGATCCACCGGAAGACAAAGACGTCGGAGTATTGGCCAGATTCACCAGGTCCGCCTGGTTCTGGGCAGAGATGTTGCCCAGCTGCGTGATCAGGCTGACAAAACTCATCAGCGTATTGGACGGATTGAAAGACGTGACGGTCGTGGCGGTTTTCAGCGTCTGACAATTCGAAAAGCCGCTGGAGGTGTCTTCAACACAGGAGGCAATGATGTTCGCCAGATCCGTCAGCTGGGTAACAGAGGAGGACGGGAGGGTTGTCTGGAAACCGCCGGTCTGCAAATTGACATAATTGACCAGGGAATTTTGATCGGACACAAGAGAGGAAGAGTTTCCCGCTATCGAAGGAGCACCGGAGGAAAAATGAGGACTCCCCGTCAGAAAAAGATAAGAAGACACCACCGTGGTGAATTCGTTGACGAAGACCTTGGACGGAATATTGCCCGCTTCCCCGACAGTGGACATCAGCATGATGTTCGGATTAGATGTGCCGGAGACAATTCCCCCGGACGCAACGACATAAAGGAATGCCGAAGCGGGAACGGGGATGCTTGAGCTGACCGTGTACGAACCATCCGATTGCGTTTGTACGCTATTACTGATCTGGGTCGCACTCCCTCCTGCACTCCCGGCTTCCCAGAGACTGACGCTTGATGCGTCGATGGGCCCGGCCCCTCCCTGAACCGTACCGGACACACTGACCGTCGATCCGGTGACGCCCCCTCCTCCACCGCTTCCGCCTCCTCCACAGGCAGTGAGAAAAAACAGGAACAGGAAACTAAATCCGAATCCTTTCGTATATTTTAAGAACGGTTTAAAACCTTTTCTATATCCGACTCTTTGAACGCAACACGCCTTTCTGGCATAATGAAAGTCAAGGGGGACCATTGCGGGGACTCCTTTATCCATATTTTTGGGCCGCTCTGCAAAGCGGCCCTTTTCTTTATCCGATACCCAGGACGGTCAGGTGACCTTCACGCTTTCTTGCTCTCTTGGAAAGGTCGGGTCCCGGTTCCGGAGAGAACCGGACAAGACTCCATTCATGTCTTCCTCGCCGCTGCTTTCATCAAAATCGCTCAATTCTTGGTCAATGTCTTTGATTGGACAGCTTTCTTGAGATTATCGAAAAAGCCCGCATAAAACTCGGGATTCTGGACCGTTCCCCGATGTGTCACGACAGACGTGTATTCCGACCCGACGGGAAACAGCGGAATCAGCCACAGAAGATGCCACCAGACATATTGTTTCCGGTGGAATTCCGTCGTCTGATTCGCCGCAAGACTCACCTGGGTGATATCTTTTCCCAGCGGAACCAGCGTGACGGTCGACGTGATCTGATAAGAGACGTTCTTGTCATTCTGGTCCGCCATTTCCCGGTCCGCCAGAATGACATCGTTGCTTCTGTCCGCCGAGCGGACCATGAATCCTTGCTGAGACAGAACCTGCAAGGAAGCGATCCATGTTTTGTCGGGAGTGCTCGCAATGGATTCGGTATTCCCCTCGATTTGCTGGGACGAATCGAACGCCTGGCGATAAGACGGTTCGGAAGCACATCCCGCCGCGAATAAACTTCCGACCAAAAGAAATATCCAGAAAAGATTGGAGATCCGGACGTCGAAAACAGAGCCCGGATGCCTTTCACCCGTGTTTCCGTCCCTCTCGAGGACCGAAAAACCTTCTCCAAAAGTCACCTTTCGCAAAAACCGACGGATCTTCATTTCCTCCCCCATGTCAATTTTTTTTACAATAATTCATTGTCTTATGAGAAAGAATCCAACCTGTCTAGAGCGTAATCCCGGATCCAGAACCTGTCTATCCATCGAAAGTAGGGGGCTTGTACTTTTGGACTTTTCAGGTACTTTTTAGACACGAACCGGGAATTTCACAGTAAATATCGTGATCCTGTCCCGACA
>JAMCWZ010000093.1 GCA_023480765.1 Nitrospirota bacterium | reverse complement strand
CTTTGCCGGACTCAAGGCCCGGGCAATAAAAGTAGCGGGGTCCGAATTCCATTCGATGATATCGACTTTTTCTCCATGAAGTTCACGGACAACCGCCTGAACCCGAACACCCTTCACCCCTACACAGGAACCCACCGGATCAACATTGGGATCACGGGAATAGACCGCAATTTTTGCTCGTTCCCCGGGTTCACGGACAACGTTTCGAACTTCCAGAATTCCTTCTGCAATTTCCGGAACTTCTTTTTCAAAGAGACGGGAAACGAAATCCGGGTGCGTTCTGGACAACACAAGCTGAGGACCGCGACTCGTGGTTCTCATATCGAGCAGAAGTGCCTTGATCCGGTCTCCTCTGCGAAAACTTTCACGCGGCATCTGCTCCCGAAGCGGGAGAACGGCTTCCGTTTTCCCCAAGTCGACGATGTAGTTTTTTCTTTCATGACCGATGATTACCCCGTTGACGATATCCCCCTGGCGACCACCGAATTCCTTGGTGACGACATCCCACTCCGCCTCTCGAACCTTCTGGAACATCACCTGCTTCGCTGCCTGGGCCGCAATTCTCCCAAAATCATCAATTTCCAGGTAGGAACCGATTTCATCGCCCACCTCTGCTTCAGGGTCCGACTCCAGGGCTTCGGCGAGAGAAATTTCTTCAGAAGGACTCTCCACCCGCTCAACGATTCGCCGGATTTGGAGAACCTGCACTTCACCAGTCCTTGGGTTGATTTCCACCTGAAAATTGTCCCCTCCACCGTATCTCTTGCGTGCTGCGGCAAGCAGAGCCGATTCGAGGGCGACAATAAGAGTCTCCTGAGAAATCCCTTTTTCCCGATGAAGTTGATCGATTACGCTTAAAAGTTCTTGATTCACCATCACCCTTTCAGAATCCCACGGAGGGCTTCCCCTCTCAGTGAGTCGGCCCCGGACCTGCGTCCGGATTTCTGGAATTGTCAGAGAGAGCATCTAGCCAGAACTCAGCTCTGACCTCCGCAACAAGATCCAGAGGAATTGAATGCTTAAGCTGTTTTTTTCCCTCAACAGAAGAAATCAGAAGCACACCGGCTTCAAGACTCCCAATCGTCCCCCGAAAGACTCTTTGTCCTTGGAAGGGTTCCTTCATTTTGACTTTGATGTGTTTCCCGACATGGAGCAACAGGTCTTCCGGTATACGAAGTACCCGATCAAGACCGGGAGAACTGACTTCAAGCCGATATTTGCCAGGGAAAGGATCCAGGACATCGAGGAGATCGCTGATGCGGCGACTGACTGCTTCCAGCTGATCAAGACCGACTCCTTGGGGGTGATCCACGAAAACCTTGAACACTCCCCCGCTTTTGCCCGGAAGGACAAGGTCATGCAGACTGAGTCCCAAGGGAGTCAGAATATGGTCGAGTTCCTTTTCAAAACGCATTCTAAAATCCAAAGAAGAAATCATATCTATTTAACATGCTCCTAAAGTCAAAATCAATAAAACACTTGATTCAGACTATCATGCAAGGTCGACCTGCGTCGATCAGTGTGTTTCAACGGGAGTTCCAAACGGCGGGCGGTTTTCATACGGAACAAAACCATCTTTTGCCTTTTTCTGCAACAATGTACCGGATCCAGATTGGGGATGATCCTTTGAGGTTACAGAGTGCCTATTATCCGTATTTGCCTTGGTGCAAGCGGAGAAAAAAAAGACAAAAACAACCACGCCCAAAACCGTCAAGAACTTCGGACAGACATTTTTATTCATCACTTGAGCTTCCACCTACAAAACACAAATCTAACCGAGAAACAAGAAATACCCGTTGGAAAAACTGACGAGCCCCAATGCACCGAGCCCTATACTGACATACCATAACATAGAGCGTCGAAGCATGACTGCCATAGAGGATAACACAATGCTGACCTGAAAGCAGACGACACTGATCGCAAATGCATGATGGTGCTTCAGGGCTTTTTCAGATTCTTCATTCAATTCGTCACGCTTTTCTTCAAACGATTTGGCTTCCTGCCGGATCCCTTTCGCCTGCTTCTTGTATTTTTCCACCAGTCCGGACAACTTCGCCAGATCAACCTTGGGTGCTCTCATGACTTTTTCCAACATCAATTGGTTTTCTGACATATGAAGCTTGATTTTTTTTGCCTGATAAAAAGACCACTGGTCGGAAGACTTTGCCTGATAAAAGATTGCCGAATTCTTTAGAAGAATGGCTTCCGATGTCTTTTGTTCGGACTCAAGATTTGACAATGCCGCAAGAACAGCCAGTATAGACGTCGTCAGTGCCACCCGGATGTTCCATTCATCTCTTTTGTGTTCCCGCTCATCGAGAGATTCCGTGACGGATTCAATCAGTTCATGCGCTTCCAGAGATTCTTTTCCCATGCCTTGCCTATACCCTTTCCCCAATAACTTATCCTTCGATCAAAAGCCTAAAGGTTCTCAGCCGACCGAAGCCTGAAAACTATTTTTTTGCAGTACCTTTTCAACAATAGAGACAAAAGCTTCGGGATCGAACTTCACAATATAATCATCAGCCCCGGCCTCTTTTCCTTTTCTCACATTCTCTTTTCCGGACATGGAAGAATGCATCAGAACAGGCAAAGCTTTCAGGGTCGGGTCAGCCTTGACTTCCTTTGTAAGCGTATAGCCGTCCATGACAGGCATCTCAACGTCCGTAATCAGCAGGGCCACCCTGTTCATAATGTTTTTTTCCGGATCCAAATCCCTCTGCATACGCAACTTTTCTATCGCTTCCTGTCCATTTTTTACCCCCATCACCGAAAACCCTCCCTTCTGCAGAGCTTTCGTAAGCATATTGAGAGCGACAGGACTATCATCTGCTGCCAAAATATACCGATGTTCCATGTTTTTCTTTTCCGTCATCCGCTCAAGGGTCTCCTCCTGACGACCGAAGATTCCCATTTCATCGACAATAGATTCAAAATCCAGGATCAGAAGCACTTCTTCATCCGAAAGTTTCACGGTCCCGGTCACCTTGCTGCCCGTATGGCGACCTGTCGTCGCCATCGTGATCGGAACAATTTCCTTCCAAGAAATCCTTCGGATCTGCGAAGCCTTATGGACAATAAAACCCAAACGAACGGAACTGAATTCCGTGACAATAATCTGCTTGGTTTTAGGTTCGATGCAATCCGGTTCCTTAATCTTCATCCATTTCGCCAGGTTGATCACAGGGATCACTTGCCCTCGCAGATTGATAATGCCCGCCTGATATGGATTCGAATCCGGAACAGGGGTCAAGGTTGGAGGCATCCGAATAATTTCAATCACCTTTGACACATTGACCCCATAAATTCCTTCGCGAATTCCCCCGCCATCCTCTTCCTGGAACATTCGGAAATCCACGAGTTCCATCTGGTTCGTTCCAACCTGAAGAATCAAGTTATCCAACTGACTCATTTTTCATTCCCCTCCCGCCGGCCGTATAAGCATATCATCGTTTCTTCCTACAACTTTCATCCTCAAATGAACGACCTTCCTTAACTCTAGGAAGAACCACCCTGAGACATAACACAGCCTACCCCGAAATCAATTAAGGACCGCGTTCGAAAAAAACTTTTATGCATGTAGAAAACATGAGTCGTATAAACGAAGAGAAAAGACGACAAAGGGATTGAAGAAAATGGCAGGGGTTGGAGCTCCTGCGCGGAATTGAACCGCGAACCTTCCGCTTACAAGGCGGGTGCTCTGCCAATTGAGCTACAGGAGCACTCATTTTTCCCCTCATATTCTAAACAGTTGCAGAGAAAAAAGGCAACAGAAGATCATCAAGACACTCCAAATCCGGGCAACATAACACTTCTGTGACAAATCACAGGAACAGGGGTTGGGTGGGTAGATCAAATCAGCTATAATCTTATCGGACTTGTCGTATAATCTGATCAGGCCTGAATTTCTGCCTCAATACGGGGTGGTTTGTCTGGCATGTTTGACCATGAATAGCAAGGAGAGGGGCGGTATCCAAATTGACAGATCATTCAGCCCACAAACACGTTTTCCGGTTCCCATGGATTTTTCTTTTGCTCTCGACCCTTCTTTTTCAAAGCATATCGGGTATTTCCCGCGCTTTTGCAGACACTCCCCAGGAGCATTCCCAAAAAACACCCGAGCACCAGGATACGATCGGACAAGCTGCTCTTCAGGAAAAATTCCGGAAGGTTATCACCTCGTCTCTGACCATGCAAAAGGTCCCATTTAAAAACTTTACATGGCTGGACCCCAAGGAAGTTACGGGAAACGTGACTGCGTTTCCGTTCGCTATCGATATCGGAAACAAGAGAATCGTCTCCGTTGTTTACCTTGTCAACGGACGCTATCTTGCAACATCCCCCCTTCTCGACATCACCGACAACTACAAACCTGTCCCTCCCATTCCTCCACCCTCTCTGATCAGTATGAACATCCCCTCATCTCTCTTTTCTCTTGAAAAATTCCCAAGCAGCGGGAAACCTTCCGATACGGCTCTCGTTATTGAATTTGGGGATGACCAATGTCCAGTCTGCCGAAAATGGAACCAGAACGAAGAACAGAAAGTTCTTCAGGATCCTTCCATTCGGTTTACGTATATCCCGATGCCTCTTGTCACGATTCACCAGAACGCATTGAAGGCCGCTCTGTTTGAAATGTGCGCATATCAGATACGCCCATCCTCTTTTTGGACAATTCATGATCTGCTGAACAGAAGGGTTGAGCTCGGGAGCGTGGACGAAAAGGACCTCGACGGAGTCCTGAACGGTCTTGCATCCAGTCAGGCACTTCCGGCGACAAAAATGAACCAATGCATGAGTGAACAGTCGCCTCTGCCGGATATCGAAACGGCAGATAATACCCTGACACAAAAAACGGGTATCCCGACGACGCCGACCTTTATTGTCGGTGGTCAGGTCAAAACCGGATACCTGACCTACGGAGAAATCAAAAAATTACTCGGACAAAAGAAGTAGTTTCTCCAAATCCAATTTCCTGCCCCAAACCAAACACGGAGGGACAATGACGGATAAGAGAGAGGAAACCTCTTTTGGACTAAAATACAGAATCAAACCAAATTCAAAATTCCGTCTGTCCGATATTCCCCCTGATTGCTCCGACCCTTTTAAGGGAAAGGGTGGGAAAGAAAAAGCAGACAGGCTTGTTGTCAAGAACCTTGAACAAATCGGTGAGCTCCAAAATGTCCTTTATGCCTCAAAAAAAGCTTCTCTTCTCATCGTTCTTCAGGGCATTGATGCTGCCGGAAAAGACGGAACAATCAAACACGTTTTATCCGGAGTCAATCCACAGGGGTGCTATGTTCGGTCCTTTAAAGTTCCAACAGAAGAAGAAAAACTCCATGATGTCCTCTGGCGGGTTCACAGATACACCCCCGAGAGGGGAGTGATCGGCATCTTTAACCGCTCGCATTATGAGGAAGTCCTTGTCGCTCGTGTCCACAAACTAAAACCCAAAGGGGTTTGGCAAAAACATTACGAGCAATTCAATGCATTCGAAAAAATGCTTTCTGACAATGGAACAATAATCCTTAAATTTTTTTTAAGTGTTTCTCAGGAAGAACAATTAAAAAGAATTGAGGAAAGGCTTACCCGCCCGGATAAAAAATGGAAATACTCCTCCAGTGACCTGGTCGAAAGAGAATACTGGGATGACTACCAGAAAGCTTACGAGGACATGATTAACAAGTGTTCAACCGAATATGCGCCTTGGTTCATTATTCCGTCTGACAAAAAATGGTTCCGTAATTGTCTGATTTCGAGTATTTTATGCGATACTCTCAAAAATCTTGACCTTAAATACCCCGAACCCGAAAAAGAGACCTTAACTCTGAAACATTAACCAGGAAAGATTTTCATTAAGCAGGAGATTTGGACTCATGTTGAACAAATGGACCGATTTCGACCGATGGACAGATATTGATCTGGACGATCTTACGGCCCAGTCAGAAAAGCTTTCCAATGACTCAAATAAAGATGTCATCAAAGACGCTCTTTATACCATCAAAAATTCCTTCACCTTGCTCGAAAAGAAAAAGTCCACCAAAGAGAAGCGAGACCGGATGACGAAAGAGCGTATCAATATTCTTATCCGTCTTGGATTCGAAATTCGCTATCGATCTCCCTCCCCGACAAATGCGAAAACAGAGGAACTCCCCTCCCAGACAGAGGCGAATTCGGCACAAACCTCCCCTTAAAAGGCGGGAAGGAAGTTTCAGACAGGGTGCTTCACAAATTTCCTCCCACAGGCATCCATCGCCGCCTGACGGGAGGGTGTTCAGAAAGTGCCCTGTCCCTGAAGAAAGAGCAGCTTCATGTTTCCCCATCCCTTTCAGGTAAAGACGACCCCATGAATATTTCCAGTTTTATTCAGGAAATTTGTTACATTCTTGGAGGGCTGATTTGGGGAAGTTTTCTTGGGGTACTGGCTGACCGGATTCCCCGAGGGGAATCTATCCTGACTCCTCCCTCCCATTGTCTGACTTGTCAAAAACGACTTTCTCCCCTCGACCTCATTCCGTTGTGGGCCTGGGTTGGGAACAAGGGCGTTTGCCGATACTGCGGGGCAACCATTGACCCTCAGATGCTTGGAAGCGAAATGCTGTCCGGACTCTTTTTTGGGATTCTCCCTTTTATCAGCAAAGACTTCAGAAATGGAATCGTGCTGGCCACCTTTTTTTCCTTTGCACTCCCCCTTTCCCTGATCGATTTGAGACACAGAAGGCTTCCGCATAGCCTCACCTGGACGGCAGGTTTCTCTGGGCTTCTTCTCGCATGGTCCGGCCCTGAAAGATTTTTTTATCCCATATGGGGATTCCTGGCAGGGTTCATTACACTTGGACTGGTCTCCATCCTTCACCCCAAAGGAATGGGGATGGGAGATGCTTTCTGGATTGGTTCGATTGGCACGTTCGTTGGCGCCACAGGAGTTGTAGAAACTCTTTTCCTTTCTTCATTTTTCGCCATTCTCTCCCTTCTCCCCCTGTTCCTCGTCAAGAAACCGGACTCCTCTGGCGTTCCCTGGTACAAGACGTCCCTGCCTTTCGGCCCTTATCTTTCGCTGGGAGCCATCCTGGTCCTGGTAGACCCTGGCCATATGCTAGAAGCTCTGCAATCGGCCGCATCACTCAACAATTCCTAGCCCTTTACAGAAATCCGGCTCCACAAGCTCCACAAGAGGAAAGACCCATTTCGGAAAAAGGAACAGGACCAATCAGAAATGCATGGAGCGGGGAAAGACGTTTTAATGTGATTTGGCTCACCGATAAAACCTTATTGTATTGAGGCTCAGACTATGGTAGAACCGTTTTATGTCAACCCCTTTTAAATCTCTTGTTTTACCCTATGATTTAACACCTGTCCCTCCAGGGACAATGGAAACCTTGAAAAATATCCTGCATGGAGAAGGTTCCACCCTTCACGTCTTTCATGTTTTGGATATTTATGAAGAAACCCCGATGGGATACCCTCTTCCCCCTGAATATTCCGCCGAGATGGAAAAAGTTGTTTGTCAGGAAGTCAAAAAGCTGGCAGACCTCTATCGCGCCGATGGCATAGAAACCACTGCAGGCGTTTACCGTGGAAGAGTTGACCGGACCATTATAGAGGTTGCACTCCAACAAAAAGCGGACGCTATTCTTCTTTTATCCCATGGCAAAGGAATTCTCGGACGCATCCTGCTTGGTTCTGCTTCCAACTCGGTACTTCACCACTCTCCCCTTCCCGTCATTCTCCTGAAACCCGACGAAACTCGAAAAGACCTTCTCCGTAGCTTCACGGAAACCGATCCACCCGTTAACCTGATTGATACCTTTGCCCGGTCAGACGCATCCGGGCAGGGCTTTTAATGGATCCCATACAAAAGACGTTCGATCTTCCCGAAGGGATTGACCACGCCTCTTTTTTTGGGGAGCTCAATCATCATCTCCGTCTCTTCGAACAGGCTTTTGGCATACGATTGACAGCCAGCGGACATCGTTTGACGGCAACCGGGGAGGAAAGCCGCGTTGTCCAGGGGGAAAAAGTGATCGGAGAGCTGGCATCCTTGATGGCGTCAGGATATTCCATCCGGGAAGAGGAGATTCGTCAGGCCATAAACTTGACGAAAACAACTCCCCATATCACTCTTCGGGACCTCGTTTCAGAGTTTTTGCCCATCAACAGTCGCAAACGAGTCATTTTTCCAAAATCAGCCAACCAGCTTCATTACATCCAGGCCATCAAGGCCCACGATATTGTTTTTGGAATTGGTCCCGCTGGGACCGGAAAAACTTATCTTGCGATGGCCATGGCCGTTTTCTACCTGCTCAAGCACTCTTTCCGACGTATCATCCTGGTAAGGCCCGCTGTCGAGGCCGGAGAAAAACTGGGATTCCTTCCAGGAGATATTGCAGAAAAGATCAACCCATATCTTCGCCCACTCTACGACGCTCTGTTTGACATGATCGACGTCGACAAAGTGAACAGGATGATCGACAAGAGAGAAATAGAAATCGCTCCGTTGGCATTCATGCGGGGAAGAACCCTGAATGATTCTTTTGTTATTCTGGATGAAGCGCAGAATGCCACCATTGAACAGATGAAAATGTTTCTGACCCGAATCGGTTTTAACTCCAAGGCTGTGATCACGGGGGATGTCACACAGATTGACCTTCCACAAGGGCGAACCAGCGGACTCATCGAAGTCCAGAATATATTGAAAAACATATCCGGCATCGAATTTCTCTATTTTAACGAAGTGGATGTCGTCCGCCACCGGCTCGTTCAGGAAATCATCAAGGCCTACGAACGATATGAAAATCCAGAGAATGGCCAAAGATCACCTGCGGATAAATCCGCCTGACCCGAGAAGCTTCAGGCTGACTCTTCTTTTGACAGGAACTGCTCTGTTTATGGGGGGAGGATTCTGGGACCGGACTATTTTATCCGCTCTCCAGATCTCCTCCCTCCCATCATCCACTCCCTTTGCAAGAGAGTCCTTGTACAACAGTCTCTCTTTTCTGACAGGGGGGCTCCTGCTGGCGGTTTTTGTCTTTCTGGCAGCCCGTTCTATCCGGGAGGCTGTTGATCACTCTCCTGACATGTTTGAACGCATCAACCAGAAGTCCGTCAGCATCCTCTTTTTTTCTCTTCTTTGCGGATCATGGATTCTGACCGTTTTTCCGGCACCATGGCTCCTTGCATCAGGAAGATTCGGTGTGCCGCTGGAAAGCCGGGCAACCATTCTTGCGCTTCCAACCCTCATCGCAGCTGCACTTTCGACGCATCTCATCGGAAAACGGCAATCTGTCGCCCTGTCCCTTGTCACCGGCATCTCGATCAGTTTTCTGCCCCATTCTCAACCCTGGACTTCCGTATTCATTTTGATCGCAGGAATCCTTGCAGGTTTTTCAACAGCCCTTTTCCGGGGACGCATCGGCTTTATCAAATCCGGCATACTCACCGGTCTTGTTCTCTTTCTGATGGAGTTGGCGGAACACCTGTACTGGAATTCTTCAAGTCCACTCGAGCCTCTGATCCTGTTTGTCACAGGAATCTCGGCAGGATTGTTATCCGCTCTTGGAGCGGTCTTTCTTCTCCCATTAATTGAACGGGGGTTCGGCGTTCTCTCGGACATGGCCCTGACCGAGCTTCTTGATGTCAATCACCCTCTTCTTCGGGAGTTTTACCTTAAAGCCCCCGGATCCTACCAGCACAGCATGTCCCTCGCCTACCTGTCGGAAGCCGCGGCAACATCCATCGGAGAAAATCCGAAACTCGCGCGTATCAGTGCCTACTTTCATGATATTGGAAAAATGGAACGACCCCAGTATTTTATCGAAAACCAGGCCGCCTATAATCGTCATGAACTTTTGACCCCGAGAATGAGCGCGATCATCCTGATCGATCACGTCCGGCGCGGGATCGAAATCGGACATCGATATCACTTGCCGCAGATCGTGATTGATGCAATTCCCGAACATCACGGGACCCGCCTCATGCAATTCTTTTACAGAAAAGCGTTCGAACAGGAATCGGAAGAGCACAAGATGGGACCGGATTCGGATTTTCGTTATCCCGGACCGAAGCCCCGATCGAGAATTACAGCGATCATCATGCTTGCTGATGCCGTCGAAGCAGCTGGACGGGTCTTGCAAAGGTCTTCTCCAACTCCCGCAAGAATCCAGGGGATGATCGAAGACGTATTTTCAGATATCATCAAAGATGGCCAGCTGGATGAATCTCCGCTCACTCTTGAAGAGATCGCCGTCATCAAGCGAACATTCACACAAATTCTCGTATCGATATACCACCACCGGATTCCATATCCCAAAGCAACCACTTCCGGACAGAAAAAAAATTCTCCGGAAAAGGTTCAGGGAGCTTTCAATGCCCGTTGAAATCGACAATCGCCAGAAAAAGTTTCCGGTGGACACCCTTGCGCTCTCTCTTCTGGCAAACGAGGCCCAAAAAACACTGGGAGAGGCCCAAAAAAATGTCACCATTACGTTCGTCAATAACCGTCGGATCCGGATTGTCAACCGGGAATATCGTGGAAAGAACAGGTCGACTGACGTCTTGTCTTTTTCCTACCCTTCTCCTCCCTTTCCCGACATTCCCTTTCCGGACGGAGAAATTCTCATCTCGACGGAAAAGGCTGAACGCCAGGCCCGCGAACAAAATATCCCGCTGGAAACAGAAATCGTCAACCTGATCATTCATGGCTTGTGTCATCTCGCCGGACATGACCACGAGACAGGACCGGAAGACGCCCTCCGTATGAAACACGCGGAACGGAAGATCGCCAAAACACTTCAGAAAGTGATTGTCAAACGGAATCTTTTTTCAATCGGACCACAAAACGCGCCGAGCCAGATTTTTGGAAAAATTCCCGACTGACGGAATTCTCAGAAGAAGGACAGGTTTCTCATGAATATTCTGCAACGCTTGGGTGCCGGATTGAAAAAAACCCGGGAAAAACTGGGAAACAATCTTGCACAACTGTTCGGAAAAGAACGGTCTCCCCAGTTTTACGAAGAACTTGAGGACCTTCTGATCCTCTCTGATGTTGGCCCGGAACAAGCAACTCTTTTGATTCGGGATTTGAAAGATTGGGAAAAAAATTCGGGAAATGGGACAAAAGGAGATCCACTGCTCTTTTTGGAAGAGAGAATAGCGAGTTTCTTTCCACTGAATCCTCCGGTGTGGGTCGAACAGCCTGACTGGAAGCCCGTTGTCATCCTGATGGTCGGCGTCAACGGGGTGGGCAAAACCACAACAACCGGAAAACTCGCGCACCGATTCCAGCAAGACGGGAAGTCCGTCATCCTGGGGGCCGCAGACACCTTTCGTGCGGCAGCGGTCCAGCAGTTGCGCCTCTGGGGAGAAAAACTGGAAATCCCTGTTGTTCACCAGAAGGAAGGTGCCGATCCGGCAGCGGTCGCTTTCGATACCGTCAAAGCAGCCCTGGCCCGAAAAGTGGATGTTGCCATCATCGATACGGCGGGAAGGCTCCAGACAAAACACAATCTGATGGCAGAACTTGGGAAGATCCATGGACTGGTCAAAAGGGAAATGGAAGACAGGCCCTTTGAAACACTGATCGTCCTGGACTCAACTCTTGGGCAGAACACTGTCAGCCAGATGGAACATTTCCGGAAAGCCATCCCGGTTTCCGGAATGATCCTCACCAAACTTGATGGCACCTCAAAAGGAGGGATTGTCGTCAGCCTGGCCCGAAAATTTCATCTTCCGGTCAGGTTTGTCGGGGTTGGAGAGGGAAAGGACGACCTTGTGGAATTCGATCCGGTTCTCTATGCACGGGCCCTTTTGAGACCGGAAGACTCTTCCCGGTTCTAGACCATTTTGGGCATTTCACCTCCAAAGGAAAGGCTCCTTCCCAATTTTTTCCGGAGAGCCTCGGCCATGACGTCTCTCGGCGCCGACTGTCCCGTCCATATCTCAAATGACAAAGCACCCTGTTCGAGAAGCATTCGGAGGCCATCTTCCACGGGTCTCTTCAGGGACAACCCAACCTTCAGAAAGGATGTCGGCAGACCATCCGGCCGATAGGACAAGTCAAAAAATCCTTTGATACCGGAGCAGTCCACCCTGTCCAGAAGTGCAAACCTGTCCGGAAAAGCTTCCCGAGACAGAGCGTTGATCAGGACGTCGCATTCCCCAACTCCCTGATTGGACATCTCCTCAAGGGAAATCACCGATATCTCTTTCCTCGTATCCGGGGAAAAAAGAGAATCCAGAAGCCTATGTGCTCGATCAAGAGAACGATTGGCAATGGTTAAACGACGGAAACCAGACTCCCGGAGAGCAAAAAGCACACTTCTGACAGACCCTCCAGCCCCCAAAACCATCGGATGGGACACGTCTTTCTTTATTTTGCTTTGCAGAAAATGGCGAAATGCTTCCTGAAATCCCCCGACATCGGTGTTCGAACCGAACCATCCGTCAGCTTTCCGGGATACCGTATTGACGGCACCGACAATTGTTGAGATACGGTCCTTCCCCGCAACCAGTCCGGAAACCGCCTCCTTGTGGGGAATTGTCACGTTAAATCCTTCGACACCAAGAATTTCCATCGACTTCAAGGCGATCCCGATTTGATCCGGAGGAATTTCAAAAGGCACATAAGCCGCGTCAAGGCCCAAGGATTCCATTGCCGCCTGCTGGAACAAAGGGGACAGGGAGTGGGAAACAGGATAACCAATCACTCCATAGAGTTTTTTCATTCTTTTCGGAAGACTCTTGGGAAGAGAAAAAGCATGGACTAGGCGATCTCCTTCAGAACGTACCGGAAAATGACCCAAAGAACGATGCCGACCAGAAGGGTGACTCCGGCGATGAGGGCTGCTTTCGGACCGGCGAAAATCATATAGAAAAAGACGAAAAGAAGAAAAAGACCGAGGACAAAATAGACGAAAGCTCTTATCCAGTCCTTTCCAGTCATTTTTTCCTCATCGGCGGGGTCTGCCTTCCCCTCCGTTTCCTCCGACCGGGTATCGTGCACGCTTGCCGGATCCATTGGGAACCTTCCTTCTTGTAAAAATCGGTTAAGTCCTCTCCCCCGCGATACCTTGTAGTATAATCAACCCGTCCGCCCGAGAACAATGGAGGGAATGTGTCGAACCCAGAGAATTCGTCTGCGAATCTCCCTTTTTCATCCCTTGTCGAAGACCGTCTGAGAACTCTTCCGGAAGAGCCGGGTGTCTATCTCATGAAGAGTGAAACCGGTGAGGTCCTCTATGTGGGAAAATCCCGAAGTCTTAAGGACCGGGTCCGCTCCTATTTCCAGGAGACGAGAGTCCGTTCCACGAGGATAGCCCTTCTCGTATCACGCGTTCGGGATCTCGAGATTATACGGACGAAAACAGAACTGGATGCCCTTATCCTCGAAAACACGCTGATCAAACGATATCGCCCCCGATACAATGTCCTCCTCCGGGACGATAAAACATACCCCTACCTGAAATTCAGCTGGAACGACACTTACCCACGACTCACCGTCACGCGCCGGGTTCGAAACGACGGGAGTCTCTATTTTGGTCCCTACCCCAATCCCTCGGCCATGAAAGACACGCTCAGGCTTATTCGACGGACATTCCCGCTGGCGACCTGCACCATTCCTCTCGATAAACCAACACTTGAAAGGCCTTGCGTCGAATACCAGATCAAAAGATGCCTTGGCCCTTGCGTTGAGGGACTGACTACAGAAACGGAATACCGGCAGGTGGCAATGGGCGTCCGCCTTTTTCTCCAGGGCAAGAGCAACGATCTTCTGTACCTACTGGAAAACGAGATGAAAGCACGCGCAAAAAACCTTGAGTTTGAAAAAGCCGCTGCCGTCCGCGACCGGTACAGGAATGTCCTTCAGGTTTTGGAAAAACATACCGTCTCCTTTCCCTTTCATCATCCGATCGATGGACTCTATCTGGCACGCAGTGGCACGACGGCGGTCATGCTGGTGATGCATATACGAAACGGCCTTCTGATCGGCAAAGAGGAAGTTGAGCTCAAGAATACCGAAGAAGCTTCGGACGAAGAACTTCTCGTCGCCTTTCTCGAACAGTTCTACGGAAAAGAGTCCGCCTTCCTTCCGGGTGAAATTCTTCTTCCCGTTTCATTGCCCGAAGAAGACCTCATGACACTCTCCTGGATGTCCGAAAAGAAAGGAGAAGACCCCGTCCGGATAATCTCTCCAAAGAGAGGGGACAAAAAAATGATTCTGGATCTGGTCAGGGAAAATGCGGAAGAGGCGTTAAATGCCCGCGAAAAGAGATCGCTCAACTCGACAGAAGTACTCGACGAGGCCCGATCTCTCCTGAAAAGGGATCGTCCCCCGCGACTTCTATGCTGTGTGGACATCTCCAACACTGGAGACCTTCTTCCTGTCGCCTCTCTCGTCACCTTCCAGGACGGGAAACCGGAAAAATCGCTTTACCGAAAGTTCCGGATTCGCTACGAAAAAGGCCAGGACGATTTCAAAATGTTGAGCGAGGTGATGGAGCGACAATACAGAGAAAATCCGCTCCCGGATCTTCTGGTAATCGATGGAGGACCGCTTCAGCTTGATGCCTGCGTCCGGACACTTGAGGAAATGGGGCATGACGATGCCAGGCGGCGTGTTGTATCCCTCGCCAAGGAACGAACGAACAAGAACAAGTCCGAACGAATCTTTTTTCCCGGACAGGATACGCCGCTCATTCTTCCCGGACACCACCCGGTCACACATCTTCTTGTCCGCTTGCGCGATGAAGCCCACCGTTTCGCGATAAAGTATCACCGGACATTAAGAGAAGAGTATCTCACACACTCCCGGCTTCTGCATATTCCCGGCGTTGGGCCGGCAAGAGAAAAAAAACTTCTCCAGTCTTTCGGATCGGTAAAAAACCTTATGGAAGCAACGATCGAAGAGATTGTGCAAAACGCTGGACTATCCGTGGCTCTGGCAACTTCAATCTACCACTCCCTCCGTGACAAACAGGATGCTCCGCCCGGGAGTTCGTCGTGATCCTCAGCATCATGATGGTCCTTGCCGGCGTCGGCTGGGTGATCGCAACCTCCTTTTTTCGGTCGGTCGTCGATCCCTGGTTTAACGCATACCCTCTGTTGTCGGCACTCGTCATGGCGACGGTTCTCCTCACCTATGCAACGATCCTTCTCCTTGCCGGCAGCAATTTTGGAAAGCCCCTTCCGGAAAAAAAGAAGGGGAAGATCCCTTTTTCCGCCGCCCCTCCGTTGTATTACATTCTTCAATGGTCTCTTGTCGGGGCCATTTTCATTCTTTCAGGATTCTTTACCATCGGCATGATGCCTTATCTGTCTGGCTTCCTGTGGCTGACCGGGACCATCACCATGCTTTCCCAGTTTCTCTTCCTGATGATTCCCGGCAACTTTCGACAGGAAACCGGGCCCGGCAAAGTCGACCTGATTCCCAATCGGCTTCGGCTCAAGGATCAGGCCTATCATTTTTGGGACACATGCATCATGGCCGGCGGGTTCTTTCTTGTCACCGGTACCCTGCTAAAGCCCATTTCCATCGTTGCCGGACTTCTTTCGATCGGAACCGGCCTTTCCTGGCTTCTCGGAGCTGTCTCCTTCTCTTTGGTCAGCACCTTTCATCTGTCGGGGGCGTTTCGGAAAAAAACGCCGCCCTCTTCCTACAGTGTTCCGGAAGATACGCTTTCCGTCTTTCCCAGGAATAATCCGACCAGAATGGCCCTGATCGAAGCCTACTCGGCTCATTTGAGCGCCCGGTCCCTCTTCCGGTCGCAAAAAAACGGAATTCTCCTGTGGGGACCTTCCGTCAAGGCCAACCATATTTTTGCACGAGCCCTGGCCGGAGAGTCAGGAAGGGCCTACATGACGTTCGAACTCGCTTCTCTAAGGGGACTCTCTCTCTCTACCGCGGAACACGAGCTGCGGAACACTCTCTACAAGATTCATCTTTACAAACCGGTCCTTCTGCATATCACCGACTTCGAAGCTTCCGTCTCTTCCCTCTCGCAACCAGAGAGAGAAAGTTTGAAAAAAATACTTCTTCGTCTTCTGATGAACAAACACGCCCTGGTTGTCATGAACGCACATCAGATCGACGACATTCCGGAAGAGTTCAAAACTCCACCGGTGGTGCATTGGGTCATCGGAACAGGAGAAGCCGATACGCCAACCCGAACAACATTCCTCCGGCTCGCTCTGCGGGAAGTCGCCCGTCAAAACGAGATTCTTCCCGGGCAGGTGCCCCTTCTGACCCTCGACATGATCGACGGGTATGACTTGTTCAAATTGGCAGAGATGATGGAAGGATTTTCCCCTGAGGATATCGATGACGTTCTTCTGCGGAGCATCAAAAGTGCCCGTTCCCTCCGAAGATCTCTCCGTCAGCTGGACATCGACGTTTCCATTCGTCGGAAGATGCAAGGCTGGCAGGATCCGACACTGGAACCCATGGAAGCTGTCCGTGCCCGGCTCACCGAAGAAGCCATTGCTCCTGCGCTCATCATCAACGCTTCTGAAAAGATTCTGAAACAAAAGCGCCACACGAGCGAGTCCTTGCTTATTGTGGGAAAATCTCCAAGTTTGCGACAGAAGCTCGCACAGACCCTTGCGCAAAGAGAAAACTATCACTTCGCTTCCGTTTCCCAGAAGGAGTTTTCCCGGGATAGCCTAGGCACTTTCCGCAACTTCGTCATTCAGAACAAAAAACTCCGGCCGGCCGTTCTTTTTGTCGACCCTCTTGAAGTTCTCTTTCCCAGGGTCCAGCTTTCCCATTTCAGTTATCACGGCGAAATTTACAACCAGAAGGTGATCGAGCTTTCCCAGGTTCTCCAGGAGCGACAATTCTGGCTCATCTGCGGGACATCCGGGATCAACGATATCGATCCCATGATCCTCCGGAAGTTTTCACGCGTGATCGAGATCGGAGACATCCAGAAAGAATTTCTTCAGGATGTTGAAGCCTACGCCATGGAAAAGCTACTGGAGGGATTCTCGTCGGATAATATTGATTTTTCACGCTTCCATCTCTTTACCGGGTCCTCCCCATTCATGGAAAACTCTTCGGACGACAAAAATCAAACAGACAAATCCACGTTCGCCCTCACTCTTCCGGAAGAGCTCCCACCGCCTATCCGGGATTACTTTGGGCGGGAATCCCTACAAAACGAAATCCTGGCAACTCTTGAGACAGGGCGGCTGAAAATCCGAAAGGACGGGTCTGCCCTCAGCGGAACCTTCTTCTTTTTGGGCCCGCCCCAGAGTGGCCGAAAGTTCCTGGCTGAAGCTCTATCCAGACAGGTCTACAAGAAACCAGAGGCTTTTGTGTACCGGGATATGAGTCTGTTTGACGAGCTTTTTTTCGCAGAACAATTCCTGAAAAAATCCGCGTCCCCGGCACCGACGAACCCTCCCGTTCCTGATGATCTGTGGGAAGTCTTCCATCAGGACCCCAGACGTCTCCTCTATATGGACAATGTGGAAAAAGCACATCCCAGCCTCTGGAACGCTCTTTTACCGGTTCTCAAGACCGGTCGCCTTTCGTGGGGGGAAAAGACCAGAGATATTTCCGACAGTATTTTTGTCCTTGCCTCAACATTGTTCTCTCCCCAGGACTTTGCTCAGGTAGAGCCCTGGAGCCGTCCCGACGTCATGATTCAGGCCGTCCGGAACAACAACAGAAGATTGGCCTATCTCCCCCTTTTTCAGCCGCCGTTCCTCCAGCACGTCGACCTGATCTTGCCCTTTCCCGAATACTCCACGGAGGACATTCACACCATTCTTCGGCAGACAGCGACGAAAATTCTGCATGATTTCTCCCGCAATATTCCCTTTCCGGGGACCCTTTCGGTTGAACCAGGTCTCTTTGAGCAGCTGACGTCAAAACTCGATATTTCCCGGCGCGGCATGGATGGTCTCGATCGAAAGCTCCAGTCCCAGTTTCTCCCCGCCCTGACTAAAATCCGAGCAACTTTTGAAAACGAACCGGGTCCGCACGACTTTCTTCTCTCCTGGGACGGAAGGGGCATATCCGCCGTGACGGTCAGTCCTTCGGAACAAAAAACCGAAGAAGAGGCTGTCGTATCTCCTTAAAGATTGCCAGGGGCCATTTTCCGGATCTCATACAAAGAGAAAAATTGACAGACCCAGAACACGCATAATAAAATCGCCAAATGGTAAACTCTCGGCTTAGTTAAACCTTGCCAGATACAGTACGGATCCAGATCGAATCCTGTCATCTGCGTCCGGCGAGACCCCCTGTCCTCAGCCGGATGCTTTAATGGCTTCAAACGAAACTCCCATATATGATGATCGGAGGCTCAGAGATGAGACAGGAGTGGGTGAAAAACCGGCGTGGCGTTGTCACCCAGATGCATTACGCCAGAAAAGGAATCACCACGGAAGAGATGCTCTACGTTGCCAAAAGGGAAAACGTCTCTCCCGAATTCATCCGGTCCGAGGTGGCCCGGGGACGTCTGATCATTCCAGCCAATATCCGGCACCCCGAACTGGAACCGATGGGTATTGGAATTGGCATTTCCTGCAAAATCAATGCAAATATCGGAAACTCCGCCGTCATCCCGAACCTGGAAAACGAAATTGCGAAGCTTGATGCCTGCATCAAATACGGGGCGGATACAGCAATGGATTTATCCACGGGACCAAAAATTCCGGAAATCCGGGAAGCGATTATGCGACGTTCGCCCATTCCGATCGGTACCGTCCCGATTTATGAAGCGATTCAGCGCGTCGGCGACCCGATGGACCTGTCGGAGAGAGACCTGCTTGACGTTATCCGTTTCCAGGCCGAACAGGGCGTCGACTATATGACTGTTCACTCGGGTATCCTTGCGGATTTCATTCCCCTGACCCAGAATCGGATCACCGGGATTGTCAGTCGTGGGGGGTCCCTGATGGCCCAGTGGATGATGCACCACAAGAAAGAAAATCCCCTCTTCACTCATTTTGATGAATTACTGGAGATCTGTCGGGAATTCGACGTGACGCTGTCTCTCGGGGATGGACTGCGTCCGGGTTGTCTGGCCGATGCGTCCGATGAAGCCCAGTTTGCGGAACTGAAGGTCCTTGGGGAACTGACACTTAGGGCATGGGAAGCGGATGTTCAGGTCATGATCGAGGGTCCTGGCCATGTTCCCTTCGACCAGATTGCGATGAATGTTGAAAAGCAACAGGAACTCTGCCATGAGGCTCCCTTCTATGTTCTGGGCCCTCTCGTGACAGACATAGCCCCGGGATACGACCATATTACATCGGCAATCGGAGCCACAGCTGCCGGGACAGCGGGAGCAGCCCTTCTCTGCTATGTCACTCCGAAAGAACACCTGGGCCTTCCCGACCTGGAAGACGTCCGGAACGGCATTATCGCCTACAAGATCGCAGCACATGCATCCGACGTGGCGCGCCATCGACCGGGAGCCAGGGACAGGGACGACCAGCTTTCCAAAGCACGTTATTCTTTTGACTGGAACAGGCAGTTCGAGCTCTCCCTCGATCCGGACAGAGCCAGAAGCATGCACGATGAAACATTACCTCACGAAACCTTTAAATCGGCCGAATTTTGCTCCATGTGCGGGCCCAAATTCTGCTCCATGCATATCAACGAAGAAATTCGGAGAGAAGCTCAGGGCCAGACACTGATTGACCCACGTCAGTCGAAGCACAACCCGGTCGCTGCGGATAAAGTTGGAGCATAGCCGGATTACATGCAGACTTGCGGGAAGGAGGAATTGTTTTTTCCTCTTTCCCGGTCTGTCTCGCTCAGCAAGTGTGCTTTCCTTCATGGCGTTGGTGGTTCTTTCCCGCTTGTTTTCTTCCTCTGTTTTTTCCTTTTTCTCCGGTTCCCGGTAACCCAGGGAGAACATATGCCTTCCATGCGGATCGGATCTCCTGTTTTCTTTAACAATATCCCTTTCGAAATCGAAGAAAGGCAGATCCTCCGGGAAATGAGGATCCCCCGAAAGTCCGCTCTGAAAGAGCTGGATGAACCTGGACTCGCCCACCAGATTCAGAAAGCCATTGACGAAGGTTACCGACTGATCCAGGGGAAAGGTGTTTACCGGACCCTTGCACTGACAGGCAGAGAAGACAAAAGAGTGCTGACCCGGGAAAGTTCTACGCTTTTCGTCGGCGAAAAAATGGAAAAACTGCTCCGCTATTGTGACTTTGCCTCTTTGCTTGTTGCAACGATCGGTCCCGATCTCGAGAATCGCGTCGACCAGCTTGCTTCGGATGAACCCGCCTACTCCTTTTTTCTGGAAAGAGTCGGAGCCTGGATGGCGGATTACATGGGAATTCTTGTCGACCGTTCGATTGAAAAAGAAGCCAAGCGTTTCGGGTACGGCCGGACATTTCGCTTTGGCGTCGGATATGGCGACTGGCCCCTCTCAACGCAAAAAGAGGTCATGGAGCTCACACAGGCGCACAAAATTGGGGTCTCCATTACCGAATCCTACATCATGATTCCCCGTCTTTCCGTATCGGCAGTCATTGGATGGGAAAGAACTCTGGATGTTCCGGAGAAAAAAAAGGGAGCTGTCAAACAAGACAACGCAGATGAAATCGAGGACGAAGGGTGAAACCACTTCTGGAAAGACTGAAAAACGAGATCCTGTTACTTGATGGTTCCATGGGAGCACTTCTTCAGTCCCGCGGACTTCCGCCAGGATATGCCCCGGACCTCTGGAACCTGGAACGCCCCCAGGATATCCAGCAAGTTCACAGTGAATATGTCGAGGCTGGATCGGATATCATCCTGACAAATACTTTTGGAAGCTCCCGCCTTCGCCTCCGCGAGTACGACGCGGAAGGCCAGATTCGTGAAATCAACGAGGCCGGCGTCGAGATGGCCAGAAGGGCGTCGAGAGGAAAAGCCTATGTTGCGGGAGATATTGGCCCATCGGGGACAACGATCGCTCCATTTGGAGACCTTCCCTTCGACGATGCCATCGGTATTTTTTACGAACAGGCACGAATCCTTCTCGAAGCCGGCGTCGATCTGATCGCCATTGAAACGATGTTCGACATCCAGGAAATGCGCGCGGCCCTGATTGGTGTCCGGGAAGCCGTTGGAAACAGAATCCCGGTCATGGCCCTCATGACTTTTAATAATGACGGAATCACGGATTCCGGCTCGGATCCCGAGACAGCGGCCTCCGTTCTGGAAGGCTTCGGAGTGGAGATTCTGGGTCTAAACTGTTCGGTCGGCCCGGAAGCGATGGTCCCCGTTGTCCGAAGACTGGGGCAGACCACGTCCACGTTCATTGCAGTCGAACCAAACGCCGGACTTCCTGTCCATCGGGACGGCCATACCGTATACCCCGCAAACGCCGAAGACGTTGCCCGCTTTGCCCCGCAGTTTGTCGAGGCGGGGGCAAATATTATTGGCGGATGCTGTGGTACAACCCCGGAATATGTCCGTCTCCTGTCTCGCATGCTGAAGGGAATTTCCCCCATCTCCCGTCCTGCACCGACCCTCATGAAAATCTCGTCGCGAACCCACATGACCCTTGTCGGTCCGGGTGTTCCTTTCCTGATTGTCGGAGAGAAAATCAACCCGACAGGAAAGAAAAAATTTTCGGAGGCCATTGCAGCGGGACAGACGGATTTGATCGTCGCCGAAGCCCGCAAGGAAATGGAAGCCGGGGCGGGAGCTCTTGACGTCAATGTCGGCGTTCCCCTTGTCAACGAAGCCGAAATGATGGCAAAGGCCCTTACGGCAATCCAGAACGTTGTCCAGTTGCCGATCGTCATCGACTCCTCCTATGCTTCAGCATTGGAGTCCGGACTCAAGGTCTATCCCGGCCGGGCACTCGTGAACTCCGTGAACGCGGAAGAGGAGCGGCTGGAAGAGGTCTTGCCGATCATCAAGAAATACGGGGCTGCCGTCATCGGTCTTGTTTCCGGGGATGATATTCCTGAAAAAGCCACAGACCGTCTGAAGAACGCAGAAAAAATCCTGCGGCGGGCTCTCGATCTCGGATTGTCCCCCCGGGACCTCATCTTTGATACCCTGGCCCTGACAGTCTCTGCCGTTCAGGAAGCCTCCCGGCAGACTCTGGAAACGATCCGGTTGATCCGACAGGAACTCGGTCTCCCGACGATTCTGGGACTTTCCAATGTGTCATTCGGTCTTCCGGCGCGAAAACTTGTTCACGACAATTTTCTGGCCATGGCGATTGGAGCCGGTCTGGACGCGGCCATCTGTGATCCTTATGACACGGTTCTTCACCAGACAGTGGCCGCCGCAAGCGTCTTTGCAGGGCGCGATCCGGACTGCCGGATTTATATTGACAAATCGGCTCAATGGGCCTCTCCTGACGCAAAGGACGCCAGCCCCACCCAGAAGAATCAGCCTCAAAAGCCACTGACGACCGTGGAAGCCATTCGCAAAGCAATTGAAGAGGGAGAACGGGAATCGATTAGCGGACTCGTCCAGAAGGCGTTGGCCGAAGGGGAGTCTCCCTTCGCCATCTTTCTGGATCACATGACGCCTGCTATCCGGCATTTGGGAGATCTCTTCGGACAGCGGATCAAGTTTATTCCTCATCTGATCGCCGGGGCGGATACCATGAAAAAAGGTGTCGAAGTTCTGCAGCCCTATCTTGAAAGCGACGGTCCCGTAGAAAAAAAGGGGACAATTGTCTTTGCGACTGTGAAAGGGGATATTCACGATATCGGAAAAAATATTTGCATCCTGATGCTGCGGAATTTCGGATTTAACGTCATCGATCTGGGCCGAAATGTCCCGCTAGAGACCATTCTGGACGCCGCCAGGGAACACCAGGCCCAGATTGTTGCTCTCAGCGCACTCATGACAACAACCATGATGCAGATGAAACTGGCCATCGATACAATTCACGAACGGGACCTTCCGTACAAGGTCATGATCGGCGGAGCGGTTGTCACTCCACGGTTTGCAGAAGAAATTCGTTCCGATGGATATGGCAAGGATGTCGGCGCCATCGTTCCTCTGGCCGAACAGCTGATTCAGGCTTGTCTGGAGACACGACCACCGAGCTAGGAGGCGACGGGAATCTTCCGCCGGGGGAGAGAAACCGTTAATCCGTCGAATGCAGCCTGGACACCCGACGGAAGGCGAGTGGTTAATTCGTTGTAATCGATCCGGTGAGAAAGGTGCGTCAGGAATGCCTGCCTCGGCTGAACTCTTTCAATCAGATCCAACGCCTGCCATATTCCAAAATGAGAAGCATGGGGTTCATAAAGCACCGCCCCGATGATGAGGGTGTCCACTCCCTTCATCACTTCCATGCCTTCGTCCGATACTTCGTTGCAATCCGTGAGATACACCAAATCATCAAGACGCAGGGCGTGATTATAAACCGGGCCATGCTTGACCGGAAAAGGAGTCACCTGAATTTCATTGATTTTCATGGCTCCCACGATTTCCCTGGGAGCCAGACGAGGCCGCGTCAGCCCTCCCCGGTTTTCCTCCGAAAAAGCATAGGGGAACATCTTCATGACAGTTCCCAATGTTTCCGGATCGGCAAACACTGGAATTTCTTCCTTCTGCCAAAAATTAAACGTCCGGAGCTCGTCTATTCCCAGGATATGATCGGCGTGGGGATGGGTAAAAATGACAGCATCGATACGCTTGATGTGATTTTTCAGAGACTGGATACGAAGATCAGGGGAGGTGTCTACAAGAATATTTTTTCCGTCCACCCGGACCATAATCGATGAGCGGGTGCGCTCGTTTTTTGGGTCAGAAGACTGGCAGACAGAACAATCGCAACCAATCATAGGGACGCCCGTCGACGCCCCTGTTCCCATAAAAAGAACTTCCATGGCGTCCCCTGATGGGTTTCTGGGTGATTCCGTCGAAGTCTCTGCACCCATCACATCTTCCGGATCAGGGATTGACCCGAAAGATTTTTACGTGCTGGATGACAACCGGAGTCTGGGGACGGTCCCGGCGGTCTGTCGCAACTTCGGAAATTTTATCCGCCACGGACTGCCCTGAAACCACCTGACCGAAGATCGAATAATTGCCGTTCAGCCATGGGGCCGGGGCCACCGTTATAAAAAACTGGCTTCCATTTGTATTCGGACCGGCATTTGCCATCGCCAGCACACCTTTATGAGAAAAATCCCGTGAAGCATCGATTTCATCGTCAAACTGATATCCTGGACCGCCAGTCCCATTTCCGAGGGGGTCTCCTCCCTGAATCATAAAATTCTTGATGACACGATGGAAAACGAGTCCATCGTAAAAAGGGCGCTTGACCATTTTTCCCGACTGAGGGTCCTGAAAATCTTTTGTGCCCTCCGCCAGTCCCACAAAATTTTCGACTGTGTGGGGAGCTGACTGGGGGAAAAGCTGACAAATAATCGTTCCCATCGAGGTATCAAATTCCGCATACTCTCCCGGAGGAAGAGTCGGTTTTGCTGTTTCATCTGCGTTCGCCAAGGTCATTCCTCCTGTAAGCGGTATGCCAATAAACCCCAGAAAAAAAAGGCAGACTGAGGCAAGGACCATCACTGTTCGTTTTTTTTCCAGACAGAGCATCCAGATCCCCCTATTTTTTGGATGAACGTTTGCGCTCGTTTTCTGTCAGGAGTTTCTTTCGGATCCGGAGGTTTTCCGGAGTGACCTCCAGAAGTTCATCATCCTCCAGAAATTCAAGCGTCTGCTCGAGGCTCAAATGACGCGGAGGAGTAAGGGTAATGGCGTCTTCAGCCGTCGACGAACGGATGTTCGTCAGATGTTTTTTCTTGCAGGGATTGACAGCCAGATCCGTCGGACGTGAATGCGCTCCAATCACCATTCCCTCATAAACACGGACCCCTGCTCCAAGGAAGAGAACTCCGCGTTCCTGAACATTTTCCAGGGCATAGGCAACCGTCTCACCCGTTTCCATCGAAATGAGCGCACCATTATTCCGGCCCGGAATATCTCCCTTGTATTCCCCGTACCCATGGAACGTATGAGTCAAAAGACCCGTTCCACGCGTATCGGAGAGAAACTCACTCCGGTATCCAAGGAGTCCTCTTGCGGGAATAAGAAACTCGAGACGAACATGACCATCTTTCTGTGGGGCCATGTTCAGCATTTCCCCTTTTCTCGGCCCAAGCTTTTCAATAACGGTCCCGACATATTCCTCGGCAACATCAATGACAAGATACTCGTATGGTTCCTGTCTTTGTGCCCCTTCTCCCCTGAAAAGAACCTTGGGTCTTGAGACCTGGAACTCATAGCCTTCCCGCCGCATTGTTTCGATCAGGATGCCGAGATGCAACTCCCCTCTTCCGGAAACCTTGAAAGAATCAGGGCTGTCGGTTTCCTCCACACGAAGGGCGACATTCGACTTGATTTCCCGAAAAAGTCTGTCGCGAAGGTTCCGGGACGTGACAAATTTTCCTTCCTGACCGGCAAAAGGCGAGTTGTTCACGAGAAATTCCATCGAGATCGTCGGTTCACCAATTTCGATGGGCGGAAGCTCTCCAATCGTATTGACGTCGGACAAGACTTCCCCGATGCGAAGGTCGGGAAATGCGGCTAAAAGAACAATATCTCCCGCTTGGACTGTTTCGACTTCAACTTTTTTAAGGCCTTCAAAAGAAAGCAGCTTTTTAATTTTGCCTTTTTCTTTCAGTTCTCCCCCAACAACCCGACCGATGGTTTCCCCGACCGACACCTTTCCGCGTACAACCCGGCCCAAAGCCATCTGACCAATATAGGAATCATACTCAAGACTGGTGACCTGCATCAGAAAAGGTCCGGACAGGTCTGCTTCGGGAGGCGGAATATGACTGATGATGGTTTCGAAAAGCGGAATCAGATTTTCACTGGTTTGAGCAAGATCCCGCATTGCAAATCCTTTTTTGGCAGAAGCATAGACGACAGGAAACTCCATTTGCTCATCTGTCGCACCAAGCTCGATGAAGAGATTGAAGACATCGTTCAAGGCTTCGACAGGGCGTGCGTCTGAACGGTCTATCTTGTTCAGGACAACAATGGGTTTCAGGCCAAGAGAGAGGGCCTTGTTCAGAACGAAACGGGTCTGTGGCATCGGACCGTCAAAGGCATCCACAACGAGCAGGACTCCGTCCACCATGGTCAGGATCCGTTCGACTTCTCCGGAAAAATCGGCATGTCCGGGGGTGTCGACGATATTGATCTTGTAGTCCAGGTAGTGAACGGCGGTATTCTTGGCAAGAATCGTGATACCCCGCTCTTTTTCGAGCTGGTTCGAATCCATGACCCTTTCTTCCACCTGCTCGTTTGCCCGGAAGACATTTCCCTGCTGCAAAAGCTTGTCAACAAGAGTGGTCTTTCCGTGATCAACATGGGCAATGATCGCGAGGTTACGGATGTGAAGGAGACTGGTCGACGTCTGATTTTCCATAAAGCCTTCCGTGAAGAGGGGCCAAATTCCCTGTGAATTCATCTGACAAAATGATCAATCTTGTCATTCTACTTTGACTCAAGCGTTATGGTCAATCGACTGCCGGAGTGACCGGCTTTGACGGACACACACGACGACGAAAGACGGTTCTCCCGGCAGGATCAAGCCATCCGGGCTTCCGTGGATGGAAAACCCCTAAAGTACCAGGGCAACACATTTCAGGTAGTCTGTCTCGGGCATCGCCAGGACACGCGGATGATCCGCCGCCGCCCGTCCCTGATAAATGAGCCTTGCCGTCTTCTTTTTTTTACGCAACACATTTCTGAGGATACCGAACAGGTCTTCCCACTCCAGGAGAGCAGAACAGGAACAGCTCACAAGGATCCCCCCCGGCCTTACGAGGGAGGCGGCAAGCTCGTTCGCCGTGTAGTAGCCTTTCAGTCCTTCCTCCTTTTTCTTCCGGCTTTTGATAAAAGCAGGCGGGTCCAACACAACAACATCAAATTCCTCTCTCTTGTGAAGAGCTTTTGTGGCCCAGTCAAAAAAATCCGCGCGAATTGTCGATACGGAAATCCTGGAAGCGAAAGGAGAAAGGTTTTCCTCGTAACACTCCAGTGCGTTTATCGAATTGTCCAGACCAACCACAGACGCGGCATTCGCCAGGGCTGCACCCACAGACCATCCCCCCACGTAAGAAAAGGCGTCCAGAAGACGTTGTCCCGAAAAATACTTTGCCAAGGCACGAACATTGTCTTTCTGATCCAAAAAAAGACCCGTTTTTTGTCCGGCCCGGAAGGGAAAACGCATCATGGCACCACCCACCGGAACGGTCAGCGTCTCGGGAACATCTCCCCAAAATTCGTCCTGATCCGTCGAAAGCCCTTCCGTGAGGCGGGCCGGCAAAGCGTTGTCCGTCCGGATTCCTTGCGGTGCCAGCATTCGGTGAAGAATATCCAGAATCGTTTTGCGGTATTCTTCCATCAAACGCGTCGTGATCTGGATGGACAGCCAGTGAGAAAACCTGTCGACAATCAGTCCCGGAAGCCCATCGCCTTCCGAATGAATCAGACGAACGGCGGCGTCCCCTTCACGAAACTGTCGCACGGGCAACCGGATGGCTTCCTCAATCTGTTTTTCAAGGTACTCTCCAAAGTCCTGAAAGCGTCCATGTCTCAGGAGTCGAACCGCAAGAAGGGTGTGCGGGTTGAACATGCCTGTTCCGAGGTATGCTCCTCCGTTTCCGTAGACATCCACCAACCCTGCCGGAACATTATCCGGACGCTCGATTTCATTGCTGAAAACCCAGAGGTGGCCTGAACGGACCCGTCTGTCCTCTCCCTTACGGAGTATGATGCGCGGTCTGTCACTCATCTTTTCCTTTTCCTCTTTTTTTAAACCCGAACACTCCGGAAACGGTCTTTCGACGGCTGAACCGGAAAGGACTGGACAATCTTTCACATTCTCCCATAGTATGATTTTTTGTTCTGATCTCAGAGAGAGTGTGGTCGGTTGTGTGATGATGTATTGACGGACAGCAGACACCAATTGGCAAGAAAAAACAACATCCATGTATTTCCGTATTTCCCGGAGTGCATTCTGCTTCCCGTACGATTCACCAAGCACTTCCGATCAGCAAGAGACATAATAACTGCCCATATCTTCCAAAGGCCTTTTTCCGGGGAAATCATTCATTCTGATGGGGATCGATTCCAAAAAAAAATCTTGTTTCGGTGAGCACTGGAGAAACATTAAACAACTGGGTGCAAGCGCTCTTCTCGGAGTCATGGTAACCCTGTCCCCTTTTTCGTCTGTGGGCTATCCGGCCCCTCCCGCCGATACCGTCACTCTGGATCAGGACCTGAACCAGACCGTTTCCGCATCTTCCTCGACAACGGGCAGCCAAAATTCCGGAGGGCCGTGGAAACTGACACTTCTTCCGAACCAGGATCCGTTTACCCCTCTCCTCGCCGATCCTCGTCAGCCAACGACATCCATCAATTTTCTCACCCTTTCCAATCAGCCGTTCATTCAGTTTAACGGAAATTTTGGTGCGGATATTGGAGTCGCCCGCTGGGAATCCCCGACCCAGGGCATCAACGAATCCGTTCAAGTTGGGGTAATGGGGGCCAGCTTCTCCCGATTTTCTATCATCCAATCCTCCACTTTCCTTGAAGATGCAGACTATGTCATCGGAGTTCCGGTCACCTTTCGATATCACTCCTTCTCGGGAAGAGTCTTTTTCTACCACGAAAGTTCCCACACAGGGTACAACTACACAACCCTGATGCATATTTCGAAAATTTCGGATTTCGGAAATGAAATTCTTCAGGTCATCCCCTCCTGGGACATCACACCCAACATCCGGATATACGGTGGAGCCGAGTATCGGGTCTTCGGACTCTACTTCTATCCCACCATGGAAGACTCGACCACCGTTCTGGGAGGCATCGAAGCCTATTCTCCGGAGATCCCTTCCTTATCCGCGAGAGGATATCTGGCCTTCAATCTGGAAGCCCGGGGCATAAACGGCTATACACCGGACGAAGACCTTCAGTTCGGACTTCTTTTCCATCGTCCGGGGTCCTACCTGCAAATCCGTCCGGCCATCGACATTTACAACGGCTATTCTTATATGGGAGACCTTCTGTTCGAAAAAGAACACTACGTTTCTCTCGGGGTCTATTTTGACTTTTAACCCCAGACCTGCAAAAATTCCGGGATTGTTCTATGGAAAGCACGCCCCTCTTTCATCGTGTTTTTCTCCGGCTTTCTTTTTTGTGATCTGTGGTTTTGGGGCACTGCCGGACCGTATTCCTATGTTTCGATCGGGACAACCCTTTCTCAACCCGAAAAGATTGCTACCAGCCCGGATGAGATTTTTTCGTGACCGGGCGGAGGTCCCTTGATTCTGATTTCTTCGCGGTTTTCTGCAAAATTCTTCCGGCAGTGCAAACGTTTTTTCATTTTTCGAAAAACAGGCATGCGACCAGGAATCCCCGCCCTCATCCTTGTTCTTGCCCTGCTTTCTCTTGCCCCACAGAAAGTCTCAGCCGTTGATCTTGAATTTCTGGGAGACATGACAATTGCTCCTGTCTCTCCCCTTCAAAATGCCGGCATCATTGGCGGGGGAGGAGACATCCGCTTGCTCTGGGAGGTCCTTCCGGACTGGGATGCCATGTTTTCCGCCGGCATTCAGGTCTTCCCGACGGGAACCAATCCCGGCCCGAATACGGTAACATTCGAGCCCAATACTGGCGGAATTGTCTCTGTCGTTCCTGTCACGTTCGGCTTTTCCCATGTCATCTACCGGACGCGCAAGAAAAACACATTCTTTTTAACGGGCGGCATCGGTCCCGGATTTGAATTTTCCTATGGAGCAGACCATCCGGAAGTGGAGCCATACGCGGAAATTGGCGGGGGGTTCAGTCTGAAGGAATTTTTTCTTGAAGAGCGTGTTGGAGTGATGCCACTGGCTTTTGGGGCTTATCAGCCATCAGGGTCTGGTCCCTTGATCATGTTCATCACATCGGTAGGAATTCACTTCTTTCAGTTCTGATATAAGCAGGCATTCTCACGCTCGCCCCGATATTCCCTGGAAGTCTAGACAATACGGACCGGCAGGGAATCGATCGTTCGCCAGTCCTTCACCCGACAGGACAGGATCCGATCCAGAAACTCAACCGACCTGCTCAGAATCGGGGTATCCGCTGGAATCTCCCCCCCGTTTCTCGCAATTCCATCAAGAAAGCGCAAGACCCTCACTTCCACTTTCAGTCCCACTTCCATCCTTCCGGGATTCTCGAGACAACGGGAACACAGGACCCTTCCATCCATTGGATAATAAAAAAGGGAATTTCCGAAGGGAGATTCTTTGCAAAGGCTGCAGTCATCTGCCCGGATCTGGTATCCAAGAAGGTCCAGCGCGGATGCCGCAAAACGGATCCAGGCAAAAGCCGGCGAGATCTTTTGGGCCGAGAGGAGTTCCAGATAATTGACCGCAAGATCAAAAACAGGCGGTTCCGGCAAGGCAGGAGGAAGAAGTCCCAATAAAAGACGGATCCCCATTCCCGCCCAGTAGCATCGGTCCAGGTCAGATTTGACGTACGAGAACGGGTTCACAATAGACGCTTTATGGATCCGGTAAAGAGTTCCCTCGAGATGGAACCTTCCGAGTATTGTTGAAAGAGTCAGGGGTTCCAGGGAAGCTCCAAAACGGTTTGACATCCCCGTCGCTCCCCGGGCAAATCCTGTAAGAACTCCTTCTTCCCTGGAAAAGAAGGTCACCACCCTGTCGGACTCAAGATATCGGACCGACCGCAGAACCAGGGCATACTGCTCCAAGGAGTCTCCTCGTTATTCGGGCATATATCCAAGCTCCCGAAGCATACCGGGATTTTCACGCCAACCTTCGGAAACCCGCACATCCAGACGCAAAAAAACTTTTCCTCCCACAAGTCTTTCGATATCCTTCCTGGCTGCCTGGCTGATTTCACGGATCCTCTCTCCCTTCTGTCCGATCAGAATGCCTTTCTGGGAGAGTCGTTCGACAAAAATAGAACCCGTGATTCGCGTAATTTCGCCCGGGGATTGCGGTTCCTCAAACTCTTCGATCAATACAGCTGCCTGATGGGGAACTTCCTCTCTCAGCTGCAAGAAAATTTTTTCCTGAATATACTCGCGCGCCAACTGACGGACGGTCTGGCTTGTGTACCATTCCCGGTCGAAGACGGGCTCTCCTGCAGGAAGAAGGTCAAAGAGAAGATTGAGAAACCGGTCAAGATTTTTTTCTTTTAAACCGGAAACCGGTATGATTTCACCCGGGAACCCCCATTTTTCAATTTCCAGAAGGCGTGGAATCATCCCCTGGGGCTTTGCCCGGTCCATTTTTGTCGCGGCGATCACCAACGGTCTCCCCCCGAGAGCGGGAAGAAGAATCTGCCGCATTTTCTCCACATCCTGCGGGCCCGGCAAAGGATCGAGACTCACGACCCAGACGACAACATCGGCCGAAAGGAGAGCTTCTCTCGCCACAGTCCCCATGAGCTGGTTGAAAGCGTGCGACAAACGGTGAAACCCCGGCGTATCATAGAAGACAATCTGACCGCGAGTGGTGGTGTGGATCCCCTGGATCAGGGTTCGGGTGGTCTGGGCGACGGGTGAGGTTGCCGCAATCTTTTCTCCAACGATTGCATTGACCAGTGTCGACTTTCCGGAGTTCGGGAGTCCTACCAGAGAGACAAATCCGGAACGGGAATGGGCGCTGTTCGAGGCTTGCTCCTCCCCGACAGGCAAGGATGGAACGGGGTTTTTCGGCATTTCGGGCCTTTCAGGTCATCAGCAGACGAATTTTCGTTTGCCAGGGTGAATTGTCTCAACTTCAGAAACTTTATCATGGGCCAGGTCAAGAATGGAAATCCATCCGGAATCTCCCGGGAACACTCCCCCGGAGAAAACGTCGTCCCGCACTCCTTTCTTCTCCCGGATTTTTCTGACAGGCGCATCCTCTGGTCTGGGAAAAGCCCTGGCCCTGGAATCCGCCCATCCCGGTGTCTCCATGGGGTTATTGGCTCGTCGAACAAGTCTCCTGGAATCTCTGGCCGGAGAAGTCCGGAAAAAGGGGGTCAACGTGACGATCTACACGGGAGACGTCCGTGACAAAACCTTTCTGCAAGAAGCGGGAATGGACTTTCAACAGCGTTACGGCGTTCCCGATTGCCTGATTGCCAACGCCGGGATACGGGGGCCTTTATATGCAGGGATGACAGATCGATGTGAAGAGGACGTGATGGAGACGAACTTTCATGGTGCAAGAAATACAATCCTGCCTTTTCTTCCTGGAATGACAGGCAACCGGAGTGGATCGATCCTTGTCATATCCAGCCTTGCATCCTATCTTGCACTCCCGGAAGCCGGAGGATACTGTGCATCAAAAGCGGCCCTGAACCTCTGGTGCGGATCCCTTCGGTACGACTTGAAACAGCATGGGGTCACCCTCACACTTGTGAATCCCGGATTTATCCGAACAGAGATGACACAGGACAATCCCTATCCCATGCCCTTTGTTCTGGAACCGGAAAAAGCCGCCCGGCTCATTCTGAAGGCGGCCAGAAAAAAAACACCCGTCTACTCGTTCCCTGCTGGTCTGGCCTGGCCCTTAAGATTTTTGGCTTCTCTCCCCCTGCCCTTGAGAGAGTTTCTCCTGTCGAGGGTAGTCCGGAGAAAACATCCTTCACGAACGTGATACCCCTGTCCCCGGAGGGGGTCATGGGAAGGTCTCCAAAGAATCCTTTGGGCATGCCGACCGGACATCTTCGAGAACCCGGTCATAGAAAAGACCATCCCCGTATTCTTCGGATATTTCCCGCCCTGCAGCTTTCTGCTGGTCCTCCCACCCTGAATTCTGCAGATGTGGCAGGGAAAAGATTTGAAGAAGATGCTCGCCCGTCAGGCGGCATTCTTTCAAAGAATGGCAGTCTCCCCGCCAGACACCGGGTTTCAGAAAAGTGCGCGGAAAAAGACGGTTCATGAATTCGTCCTGGGAATACTCGGGCTCGATGACCGGAGTTCCCTTCGCCCAGCGCACAGCACTGTCATAAACCGGTCGACTGATGGAGAACCATCGGCTTCCCGGGCAGATTTCCGCTCCGAAAAATCGGTTCTGCACAACGACCACTTTTGTGCCCGGATAAATTGACAAATCCGGAAGCGGAAAAGAAACCCGATCGCTCTCACACCCCTGGAGCAGATCCCACACACAGGGAACCTCACACATAAACTCCTGGGGACGCGCCCGGTTGCTTGCCACAAGCTTTTGAATCTCTTCCGGAGAGATCTTTCGCTTGTCTCCCTCCGGTGTCAGCCGGAAAAAAGCGGCCTTGGGTAGGTTCGGGCTTTCTCCCAAATACCAGAAAGCTTCATTAACGGCATCTTGCCCCTTCACACGAATCATGATCCACCTCCCTGGCTGATCTGACGGTTGTTGGCGAGAAACAGTTAACACATTGCCCGACTCTTGCATCTCTCTTCTAAACTATACCCCCGGAAAAAAACGTTTAAAGACTGGATTCAGGCCGGAATTCGGGGACGCTGGCTTCCCGGAAAAACCTTCGACAAACCCAAGCGCTGAAAGAAGGTGCGGCGTTTGACAGGTCTTCCTCGATAGGGGTTTCCCCGTCTTTGCGCATAAGAACACTCTTCACACATGCCAGAACGGCGGATCGAAGCCCATTCGTCCGGGATCCTTTTTTCCCGACAGACAGGACAGATCAGAAAATCGGACAACCGCAGGACCCCGTGGGAAAGAGCCTTTCTGTCCAGCACGATAGACCAGGGAACCATCTTGGGACCTCCCGACGGGTTATCGGGCTTCAAGACACAGGAGTCTTCCTTTTGCCCGATTGTTTTGCCGTCTCTCGATGAAATCTTTTTCTCCGGACCCTTTGCCTCCTGAAACTTTTCCTGTCAAGCACCTCTCCCGCTGTCTCGACCGGTCACCCCGTTGTCTATGGATCATCGAAACCGTTTTGGCCAGATCACCTGCTGCATCCAGGTCATCATGTGAGGAAGGGAAGGGGCTAAGGATAAAAATTTCTGATTTTGCAAGAAATATTTTCATACCTATTTTTTCAGATGGTGTCACAATACCACCGAAGAGGTGTCTGTCAAGAAACTCCGGAGACGGAACCTTTCCAGGTCAAATTGCGAAAAAATGGCAATTTTGATAGGTTTGGGCCTGTTGTTTTTGGTCCGGAAAACCGATAAGAATGCTTACCGTTACCCTGAAGTCATTCAAAAGGCATTCTTCCTAACGCACGAAAAAGGAGTCCTGGAGATGTGGTTTGGCATTATTATGGCGGGCGGCTCTGGCACACGTTTCTGGCCACTGAGCAGAGAACTCTATCCCAAGCAGTTCTTGTCTCTTGACGGAGGCTCTTCGCTTCTCCAGGGCACGATCGACAGAGTCATGCCCCTGATTCCACAGGAGCGGCTCTGGATCATGGTGGGACCCAAGCACGAAGCCGAAACCCGCCGCGTTTTACGATTGGCAGAACGCGAAGGACTTCCGGCAAAAGTCTTTGTCGAACCCCAATCCAAGAATACCCTGACTCCTCTGGCCGTTGCAGCTGCCTGTCTTGCGCGGACCGATCCGGAGGCCGTTCTGGCCGTGATGGCCAGCGACCACCTGATTGCCCCGCAGGAAAAGTTTCTGGCCCTTCTTAAACAGGCCTGTTCCATCGCGGAAAAACAGGATGTGATCCTGACGTTCGGCGTTTTGCCCACCCGTCCCGAAACGGGCTTTGGATATATCGAATTGGGGGAAGTCGTTCGCGATGAATCCGCCGGGCTCTCCCCTGTCTTTCGGGTCAAAAACTTCGTTGAAAAACCGGACCGCGAAAGAGCCGAAAGCTATATCGCCGGGAAACGCCATCTCTGGAACAGTGGAATGCTTGCCTTTCGTGCCCGCGTTTTTCTGGACGAACTCCTTCAACACCAGCCCGAATTTCACAAAACTCTCCGAGCCTACGCAGACGCGATCGGAACAAAAGAGGAAAACAGTCTCCTGAAGGAGCTTTATGCCAAAGCTCCTCAGACGTCCGTCGATTATGGTCTTCTGGAAAAGTCGAAAAATGTCTGGACGATTTCGGCGGACCTTGACTGGAAGGACGTCGGTTCATGGAGCGCCCTGGACGACATTGCCGAAAAAGACGAGAGTGGAAACATTCTGCGTGGAAATGTTGTCTCCCTGCACAACCGCAATTGCATCCTTTACGGGGACAAACGCATTCTCGCCACCATCGGACTGAAGGACCTTGTCATCGTCGATACGGATGACGCCACCCTTGTCTGCCACAAGGATGAAGCCCAGAAAGTGCGCGATGTTGTCAACGAACTCAAAAACCGGAACCGCGTCGAAGCCCAGGAGCACCGGACAACCCACCGGCCTTGGGGACATTACACGATTCTGGACCAGGGGCCGAACTACAAGATCAAAAACGTGACAGTCAATCCCCGGGCGCGTCTCAGTTATCAGATGCACCTGCATCGCTCCGAACATTGGGTCGTCATCGCCGGGACTGCCCGGATCACCCTCGAAGACCAGGAGATTTTCCTGCACGTCAACCAGAGCATCGACATTCCCAAAACAACGCGTCACCGGATCGAAAATCCCGGCAAGGTTCCCCTTGTCATCATTGAAGTGCAGAATGGGGAATACCTTGAAGAGGACGACATCATCCGATTCTCGGACGACTATCAGAGGCAGACAGAAGAAACCCGCACAGGTCCGGCAGCCGGAGAAAAATCATGATTCATCCTGATCCAAAGATTTTTCGTGAATACGATATCCGGGGAAATGCAGACCGCGACCTTTCGGATGCGACTGTTTACGCGATCGGAAAGGCCTATGCCTCTCTTCTGAAAGAATCCGGCGGAAAACGGGTGGCTCTTGGACAGGACGTCCGGCTGTCTTCACCAAGAATTGCCAGATCCATGGAAGATGCCCTTCTGGCGTCGGGAGTCGACGTTCTCGACGTCGGCAAGGTTCCGACGCCCCTTCTCTATTTTTCTCTTTTCAAGCTTCCGGTGGACGGTGGCATCATGATCACCGGCAGTCATAACCCCGCTGCCGACAATGGAATCAAGATGGCCATCGGGAAGGAGACCATTTTCGGCAGCGCCATTCAGGAAATCCGAAAACGGACCTCTTTTGCCCCCTCCACCAACGGTCACCCCTCCAGAAAAGGGGTTCGGACAAACTCTCCCATCCGGGAAACCTATCTTTCGGAAATGGCCGCCAACTTTGGAAAGCTGCCCCTTTTTCACAATCGTCCCCTGCGCGTTGTCCTCGATTGCGGGAACGGAACAGCCGGTCTCGTCGCACAGGATCTTTTCTCCCCCCTGGGAATCGAACTGCACTGCCTATACCAGGATCCGGACGGACATTTTCCTCACCATCACCCAGACCCGACTGTCCCGGAAAATCTCTCCGACCTGATCGCGCACGTCAAAAAAAACCAGGCGGACCTTGGAATCGCCTTTGACGGAGACTCCGACCGGATCGGTGTCGTGACAGAATCGGGACATATTCTGTTTGGGGATCAGCTTCTTCTTCTTTTCGCACAGCAGGTCCTGGAATCCCGTCCGGGCTCTGTGATCCTCTCGGAAGTCAAGGCATCCCGGATTCTTTATGATGAAGTTGCCCGAATGGGCGGGAAACCGCTCATGTGGAAGGCCGGTCATTCCCTGATCAAAGCGAAGATGAAAGAAACAAAAGCCCCTCTTGCTGGAGAAATGAGCGGACACATCTTCTTTGCGGATCGCTATTATGGGTACGACGATGCCCTCTATGCCGGCATTCGTCTTCTTGAACTTCTGACCCTTCGGCAAAAAACCTTGTCCGAATTGCTTGCTCCTTTTCCAAAAGCGGTTTCGACACCGGAAATCAGAAGAGACTCCACCGATGATCGCAAATTTCTGGTGGTGTCCCGTCTTCGTGAGATCCTCCTGCAAAAGAACTACACGTTTTCCGACATTGATGGGGTCCGGATCGATTTTTCGGACGGCTGGGGACTTGTGCGCGCCTCCAACACCCAACCCGTTCTGGTTTTAAGATTTGAAGGTCCCACTCCGCAAAGAAGAGACGCGATTCAGCAAGAAATCGAAGCCCTTCTGTCCGAAGCCGAAAAAACTCTCCCTCAAACCTCCTGACACGGGCTTCTTTTCCTTACTCCCTCATTTTCTTATTCCTTCTTTTCCTCAAACGACGAAAAATCTCGTGGAACTTCCCGGGTGAGGTTCCCCCCCTTGAATGATGCATTTAAAATATATAATATATTACCGATGCATCTTTATGGAGGTGCAACAATCGGCCAAACGGGCTCTGCCCCCAAAAAAGGAGTTTTTCAGGATGGCGATCAACACGGAAGCAATCAAGAAGAGCGTCGATGTTCTGGCACCGCATGGAACAAAAGTCACGGAATATTTTTATAACTATCTGTTTAGAAAATACCCCGAAGTTCGCCCCATGTTTCCTGACGATATGGGCCCCCAGGCGAAACGTCTCCTGGATTCAATCGTTTA
>JAMCWZ010000078.1 GCA_023480765.1 Nitrospirota bacterium | reverse complement strand
CACCCAAACGGAGCCTCCCTTTCCCTCTCCCGAAATCCTTCCGGACGGCAATCGTCCCCTCCCTCCTTCCCGGGAACCCGAGAATCGTCCCGTCTCTTCCGGGCAAACGATTGGAGAAATGGCCATCGCTATCCTGGAATCGGAAGACCGTCCGTTCAGCCTGGACGAACTGGCCGGCAAAATCCGGTTTGGTCTCGGGGAAGACGTGTCGGCGGATCTGAAGAACGCCGTTCGTGTCGCACTTCTTCGCCGCTCCCACCGGGTCGAACGGGAGAGGCGCGGACTCTATCGCCTTAAAAAAGACATCCCAGGTACACTTTAAAAAGGGAATTTCATCCCCAGCCTTCCGGGGATCATCTGTGGATAACTCTGTGAGGAAGTCTTCTTAGTCCTTGTCAACCTGTGTTCTTTTTCTCTTTGGTCAACTTTTGGTCAAGACCGGGTCAAGAAAAAAACAGCCAAACTTTTCTCATCGGACTCTTTTTGAAGGGAGTTTTTAGTCGATTTCTCCCAGGATCCGGTCGATACTCCGGATCTCGGGAGGGTACGACCAGAGAACGCAGGAAAGCTCACGCAGGTGACGGGAATTGACTGATTCTGAAAAGGAATAGACGGCGATCGTCTGGGCGGCGAGGACCACCTTGCGCCAACGCCGGTCGGACAGAACGATCCCCTCGTGGTTCAGGCGTTCCCGCAGAAAAAGGAATCCTTCTTTCGCGGACGCATCCAGTCTGACGCTGCTTTGGATGGTCTGTCGGCATCCGGCAAGTTCAAGAAGGTGGAGAGGAGCTTGGTCGGTCCCGGAATTTTCGCTTGCGGAAAGGAGAAGTTTCAGGAAGTTTTCTCCGGAACGGATCGGGCGGACAAGAGAGCGGTAGGTGAACCGGTCGTAAAACGCGTCCAGTCCGTCGGCAGGAGACGGGTTCTGGTTGCTTGCCGCAAAAAGAGAGAGAAGCGGGAGGCGTCGGCCGGCCGGGGAATAAATGATGCGTTCATTCAGGACAGGCAAGAGACCCAACAGGGTATTTTTGGGGGCCCGGAAGACTTCGTCGAGAAAGACGACCTGGGCCTCCCGGAACCCTTCGGCGGCCGCCAGGGAGGAGAGAGTCACTTCCCCGTGCAAAAGTGTCTCGAAGTAGCGCGCCCCGAAAATATGTTCCACCAGCGTGCGCACGAGAAGACTCTTCCCGGTTCCGGGAGGCCCGATCTGATAGACGTGTTCCTGGCTCAAAAGCGCCAGAAACGCCATGCGGATCACCTCCCCCCTCTCCAGAAACACCGTGTTCAGTCGTTTTTCGATGGAGTGGCAGATTTCCACCTGACGAAAGAGGTCTTCGGGGGTCATGGTGCTTTTTCCTCCTGCGGGACAGGAAATCCGGAGATCACGACGACCCGGACAGGGGTATTCCGGTCAAGATGCCAGGAGGATTGACGGGATCCCGGAGGCAGCGCGTTCTGCGCCTCATAGAGCGCGTTGCTCGCCTCCTGCATCGCCAGCATGCTGCCCAGACCGGGATTGCCCATCCAGCCTGCCGCACCCAGTGTCTCCCCTCCCAGCATCAGGGAGTCCCGACCCAATGAACGTCCGACATTCCCGGCGACATGGTGATCCGACTGAACCGGAATGCCCTCCCGATCCCCCCAGACCGCATATCCCGACATGGGGGCCTCAAGACCGTTTTCGAAGATGGTCCGGACAAAACGAATCCGAAGACGCGTCCCGCTCCCCGACCCGTCCGGATAGCCGAGAAGCTTCACCGGACGGGAAAGCCTGAGAGATCCGACGGTTTGCGGGGAAAGGAGAACAAAAATCGGCATTTCTCCTGGCCCGTCTGCGGACCGGAGGATTTTTCCGGAAAGAACGCTTCCGGCCGGGATGACGGGACCGGCCGCTCCCGTCAATGGCTCGGCCACCCGCCGCACTGCCGACAGCTCCGGTAAGCCGTTGTTGTTTCCGGAAAGAAAGGTCCGGACGAGCCCCAACAGAGGATTTTCGGGGGGAAGAGGAGATTCGGGAGCGCCAAGGTAAACGGTGCTTCGGGTGTTCAGATCGTGGCGATCCGGTGTTCCGCCAGATGTGTGCTCCAGGGGTGTTTCTCTCCCCGGAATCGTGGGCAGGCCGACAGACTTGCTCCAGGTGGGTGCCGGAGAAGCCGACAGAGGCTGCCAGCTGTCGGCCGGAGGGACTCCTGCGGCGCCACCGGGAAGATCCGGTCGAGAGGGATGCAACGCGGAATACAGAAAAAAGCCGAATCCGGCCAGTCCAATCAGAAAACCCCATCGTCCGGTCATCTCAGTGTCCTTCTCCTCCCGCATCTCCCCGGATGATCTCCGGTCCCGCCTGCGTCTGTCCGTTCATTTCGATTTCGAGACCCGTTCGTCCTCCGAAAGACGGGATCCGGGTGACGGGAAGCAAAAATCTCCTGCTCTTCCCCGGAGGGATCTCCCGGTCGAAGGTGGTTTCCCAGTCCGCATTCTCCGTCCATTGTTTTTGCCCTTCCCACAAGATCGACCTGCGATATCCCCGAAGACGGATCCTCTCCACCCGGAACGGCGTCCTGCTGTTGTTTGAAACTTCGAACAATCCGAACGTCCGGGAATCTTCCCGCATACGGGTAAATCCCAGAAGCCTCAACCGGATCCCGTTCCCCCTTCCCTCGATGGGAAGGGGATCGGTCGGTCCGGCCTCTTTCATGGACCGGAGACGATCGACGGCTCGTTTCTTCGACTCCTTTACTTCCAGAGATTTCTGAATTTCTGTTTTCAGGGGGTTCAGGTTGACCACGGTTTCCTCCCGGGGAGAAAGGAAGGTGACGAGGTCGTCCTCCTTTCCCGGAGGCACCATCACGATTCGGAAGGTCAACCTTTTGTTGAGCGTGTAGATGATCATGTTCGTCCGGGCGTCCGGATTGTAGGTGATGGGTTTGATCTTGACCCTTTTTCCGAACACTTCGGCCAGAAAAAGCTTGGAGTCCCCCATATAGACCTCCTTGGCGTCTTCCGGAAGGTCAACGAGAGTGACGTGAGACACCGCTGTCCGGAGGGTGTAGATGCGGTCGGGATCGTAGACCCGGGTGCGGATCCCCCCTTCCGGACGGGCGGGAGGCGAAGGGGGGATCGCCGGAACCGGGAGAGGTTTTTTCAGCATGACGATTTCGCTCGCCGGTTCTTCTTTTTCTGCGGAGGGCGACACGGAAGGACCGGCGTCCGGGCCAGGGGAAGAAGCGGGCGGTGCCGGGGAGGACGGAATCGGGGCAAGGGAGGGATCAGGCGCGTGGGAAGCGGAGGGAAAGGGATCCCCCTTCGGGTTGCCCCCGAACAGATCCGGTGGTGTGGCCGGAATCTCCGTTTTGCCCTGTCGTCCCGACGAGGAGCGGGCATCCATATAATAGAAGGTGGGAAGAAGGACCACCGCAAGAGAGAGGAGGAAGCCGGCCAGAAACCCTTTTTTCATGGGGCTTTCCCGCCAGCGATGGCGGTCCTGTCGATCAGATGCTCGGCGTAGGACGAAACCCACAGGCCGTACGGGTTCGACGGAAGGGGCGCTCCCACACGGACGATGAAGCGGGACTTCAGAATGTCGTCCCGTCGGGAAGCCGGATTGTCATAGGAGGAGACATGCCGGACGACCACCGCGACGACGGCATAGACTCCCGGAGATACTTTCCGGATCTGGCTTTCCCGAAGCTCGATCCGGCTCCGGACCCGGGAATCCCGGATCCGCTTTACAAACTGATTCCTGGAAAAGTCGCGTTCGAATCGCTCCCGGAGTTCGGGGGTCATCCGGTCGAGGGCTTTCTTGAGACGATAGGGTTCCTGAAAGGAGTCATATCCGGTCAGGTCATGAAGAAAGGTTCCGACAAAAGCGGACAGGACGAGCCTGAAACGTCCGGACTCGTCTTCGGCCGACAATGGGGCAAGGACGCGCATCTTTCCGTCCTGAAAAAGACCGACGACCAGGGGGACTCTCGGAGCCGAGCGGTACACGAGTCCGAGGGAAAGAAGATACAGGGCGGAAACAACCCAGAACATGCGCCGATAGTCGGACAGGCGGGACTCCAGTTCCAGGAGGCGGTCCAGACCCGAAGGGGGGTGGAACTCCCCGGGGTCTTCCCGGGGAGACAGAAACGGAAAATTCATGAGCTCTCCTTCTTTTTCCGGGATCGGGGCCGGGGAGGAGCGGCCTCTGCCGGTTTTTGAGGATCCGATGCTTCAGGCTCTTCCGGAAGAGCGCTCTTTCGTGTCGCGACCTTTCTGGTGGCGGCGGCAGAGCGGGGCTTCTTCGCGGTGGTCCGGCGCCCGCTCGAGGAAGCGCTCCTTCGCCGGGGCGTTTTCGTCTCCGTCCCTTCGTCCTCTTGCTTTTCCGCTTCTTTGGATCCGGCCGTTTTCCGGTTTTTTCTCTTCCAGACGAGCGAGGTCAGGCTGAAAGGCCCGAAGCGGACCTGTTTCTTCCGGTAAACGCGACGGCCCTGTCCGATATCCCGGGTCACACTGCCGAACTTCAGCTCTCCCATGCCCATCGGGAGCTCCCCGGTTGTCACCGGCCGGACGACCGCTTCCGAAAACAGTTTTTTTCCGAAAAGAACCGCCTGGGGGCCGACAAACGAACCGATCACTTCATAGGACCGGTCGAGGAGAAGATGGGTCACGATGGGGACCAGGAGGAACATCAGGACCAGGACAAGCATGATCCCGATCGAGAGCGTTTCGTTGATCAGGAGCGTCGACCCCCCGGCCGATCCAAGGGCACCGGCAAGATTGATCGCGGTGAAGATCCCGACAAAAAGGTTGTGGATGACGAGCCAGAGCATGACTTCGAGCATGTTTCTTCCCCATTGCACCAGAAGGAAGTACATTCCGGGGATGATGGCCAGGCTGCAGAGGACGGGTCCTATGGCATACAGGAAGGCCAGAAGGGTATACCGGAGAAGCGTAAAGAGAAAGAGAAGGACTTTCAGAAAATCCATCAGCAGAAGATAGACAAGTCCCATGGGATCGGTCAGCAGCGAAAAAAAGGAACTTCCCGACGGAGGGAGGAGAGGAACCCCCCAGATCGTTTCATAAAACTGGACAATGAGAGTGGAGGGATAAACGGTGGACGCAATCGACCCGACCAGAAGGGACAGATCCTGAAAGGCGCCGCCGTACCCCATGAGGAGAAAGAAGACCGAAAGTCCCTTCAAGAGATCGGTGAACACAGGCTTTTCGTCTCTCAGTTTTCCCCAGAGGAGAAGCGTCGCCACGGGAATCGTGATCAAAAAGAGGGTCCGGGCGACGGAAAAGACCTGGAGGCGAATCGGTTCAAGGACACAGGGAATGGTATAGGAATCCTGAAACAGAAGACTCCCGAAGCGTTCCGAGCAAACCATCGGTTTACCGGAGCATGATCCAGGACGGGATTTCCGTCCGGATCCTCATCTGGTCGATGGTGCTTCGTTTTCTTGTCTGCTCGATCGCCTCCCCTTCCAGCCCGAGCGAAGAGGATTGTTCCTTGAGAAGGTAGAGAAGATCCTTGTGGATGGACAAAAGCATCTGGTAAATGTGCCCTTCGGTGTCCGCACCCAGACGGAGGGCTCCCTCCGGACTGGCTTCATAGGCCATCTGGTGGATGCCGTTTCCGATCGCTTCCTCTCCCGACGTCCGGGAGATGCCCCCGACCGCGGCCCCCATCCCTTCATGGGCCGACCGGGTGATGTCGGTCAGGGAAAGAGGAGGACCGACCGGGGTCGACAGGGGCTGGGGCGGCTCCGGAGGGAGAACCGGCGCCCGGTAAAAATCGACGCCGGCATCCTTGACTGCAAAAAAGTTTTTCAGTCGCTGAAGATTGGAAAGAGTCCGACTTTCCACCCAGAGGATGCGCGTTTCGATCATATTGCCGAGACCAGCGATGGCATATGCCCTCTCCGGTGCGGCAACCATCGAAAAGACAAGCAAGAGGATCCCGGTGGCCAATGCCGCCCGGAAAATGGGAGGCCGCCTTTCGCTCACCGGCCTTCTCCCCGTCGACTGAGAAACCGCAACCCTTCCAGAAACCCGCCGTGTTGCTTTTCCGCCTCCCGAAAGGTCCGGTCTTCGTCCGGGGATCGCGTTCCCAGCCAGAACGCCAGGGGAAATGCTTCCAGACGAAGAATCCGGCCGTCGGTTCCGATGCGGAGGTATCCTTCGGAAAAGGCGTCCCGGACACGTTCGAGGGAGTGGACGAGACTCTGTTCCCGTTCGTCGAACCCCAGTTCCGCCAGCCGTTCATGTCCGTTGGCCAGAGGAAAGACCCATGTCCAGAAAGTGTTGTTCAGGAGACCCGCGGCCAGTTCCTCCTCCAGGAGATCCGCCGGGGATTGCGTAATCGCGACAACGCCTCCTCCCCACTTTCGCACGGTGCGGTAGAGATTTGAGAGAAACTCCGTCCCCTTGAGTTCCCTCAAGATCCGGTGCGCCTCGTCAAAGACCAGATAGAGCTTCCTGTCCGCTCCTCCCTCCCGGAGCCGGAAAAGGGACAAGCTCCCGATGAAGGCAAAGACGATCCCCTTGAGGGCCCCGTGGCTTTCCAGGGCGGACAGATCAAATGCGACCAGGCGTTCTGTATAGTCGAACCCTCCGGGGTGGTTGACCAGGTCCTGGTAAATCCCGGTCGCCCAGGATTCCAGGACCTTGCCCATGGCATACGAGAGGGTCTCGTCTTCCCGGTCTTTTCCGCGAAAGGAGAGGAGCTCCTGGGCCAGCATGGACAGAACCGGTCGCCTTTTGTCGTCTTCGAGACGGTCGTAGACGGTTTCGACGCAGGCAAGAAGAATCCGTCGATGAAGAGGGCCGACCGGGAAGCTCGGCGTCAGAAAGGTTTCGAGAACACTTCCCAGAAGACCGAGCATATCCGGGTCATAGCGATCCACGTTTTTCCCTCCGGCCAGAAGACGAAACCGCTCGGGAAAAGGATTCAGCGAAAACGATCCCCCCAGAGCGATTTTGATGTACCTTCCTCCGAAGAAACGGCAGAATCTCTCAAAGTCTTCCCCGCTTTCGACGACGATCGCCTCGTGTTTTTCGTCTTCGGATAGAAATTGTCCGAGCAGCATTTTGCTGGCGAACGATTTTCCGCTTCCGGAGGATCCCAGAATCAGCCCGTTGTGGTTGGGGTGAAACGGGTTCCAGAAATCGAGTCCGACGCCTTCGTCCAGGTGGCTGTGGCTCCAGAACCAGGGTTTTTCATCATCGGGAGCCTTGTCCCAGATCGGCAAAAACAGCGGCAAGGGTCCGGAAAGTATGGTTTCCCAGCGATCGCTGGCATCCGTCTGCAACGGAAGACCGGACAAAAACAGGGGCCACTGGCGATAGGGCTCATGCGCAAGCACGGTGCCGGGAACCCCGGAATAGGCCCGGAAAACTTCCTGACCCATCTCCGTCAGGTCCTCCTCCCTGTCGGACCAGAAAGAAAGACAAAGGTTCACCGAAAACGGGTCCCCTCCTTCGCGGTCGTCTTCGAACGCGGCTTCGAGAAATCGTTCCCTCTGGCGCTGATCGTTTTCCAGACGGTAGGATCGTCCCGGCAGCAACAATCCCAGAAACCGGCTGACGGTCATGTGGCTCTGGACAGCGTCCAGGGTTTTTTTTCGCGGAGGCTTCCAGAGGTTCAGGACCAGATCGTGGCTGAAGTCGGCTTCTTCCAGAAACAGGGCGAGGGTGTCCCGGTCGGGGTCCGGTGGCCAGGAACGCAAGGACTGCATGCGGCCGTAAAGAGTCCCTCCGTCCGGATGGCGGGCAACGAGTCCGGTCGGGGTTTCGGTAAACGATGTGTGGGCGAGTTCTTCCGAAAGTGTCATCCGGGGGTCCGGAGCAGGCGTCCAGAGGCGAGACGGGAGGGACGGGTTCAGGATGGCGGACAAATACTCCCGGACACGTGTCCCGTTCATCCGTTCTGCTTCTATCCCGCACCCCGGAAAAAGCTGTTCGAGCAAAGCGCCGGTCTCAAGAAGGCCAGACATGCGTTTTTCATGGGTTCTCCGCAAAAACTGTGACGGCCGCCCGAAGGATTCCCTCCGCGGGTAAAAAGAGGGGCGCACACGGATTTTCTCTTTGTCGGGGAAGGAAATCAGTGCAAGGGTGAGCTCCCGGGTGCGCAGGGTTCTGTTCAGAAAATGATGCTGGCGGTCGCGCAGGTACCAGGTCGCGGGATCCTCCTCTCTGGAAGAGGATTTCCCGTCAAGAGGCTCCCGGCACCATCGGGGAGCAAGCACATCCCCGTTCGCGGGGACCCCGACACGGATCCGCACGCGGAACTGAAGGCCCCATCCCTCGGGAAGATGGTGCAGGAAGCGGCGGAGCCCCTGATAGACCTGTTCCACCGCGCTGTCGGGCCGGACAAAGAGATTCACCCCGGACAGGTGATAGAGGAGGGCGTATCGTTCCCGGGTCCCGTAGACGGCCCCCGCCTCTTCTCCCCAGAGATCAAAAGCCCGGGAGACAGGAGGAGAGGAGCGAAGAATTTTTTCAAACATCCCGTTCAGACGCTCCTCCTTCCTTTCTAACGGGCGGCCTCCAAACATGATGTTTCGAAGCCGTCTTCCACAGGATCCACCCTCTGGTGAATCCGTCCCCTTTTTTCCGGAGAAACCCCGTTCCCAGAGCCATTCCTCCCACCATCACCAAAAGGCTTGCGACCGGCACACCAAAGAAAAAACCCGCAGCGAACAAAAGAAAAAAGGGAAAAATGTCGAGAGGAACGCGCACTCCTCCAATCCGGGGCGGGTCCAGAACCCCCCGGGGAATTTTTGGACCGGTCATCAAAATCCCGCCCATGTGGTGAGCGTGTCCCAGATGGCTTTGGACATCAGCACAAGGGAACCGCCCGCAATGGTCATGACGCCCTGGCGGATCCCGTCGGCGTCATGGGACTTCATGGCAAAGCCGGCCCGGGCCATGCCCAGAATGAAGAGGAATCCCCCGAGGCCATACACGACGAAATTGGCGATATTGTTGGCAAAGGTTGTGATGAGGGAGTTTTCCCCATAATTCTGGATAAAAAGGGTCACTTTCTCTGGATGCATGCAATGGTTCCTCCTTGGAAAAAAGTGATGTACAAGAAGCATGCCACATCAAAAAGAGGAAAAGACGCCATTCGCATCGCCCCACAAGGCTTTCGCAAGTCAAAACTGGTGTCTTCCCCTCTGCTCTTCTTCCCGGACATGGGACACGGTTGTTTCTTTCCGGTCCCGTTTGGCTTGATGAGAACAAGAATCGGTCTCATATGAAAAACGGTTGCGTATCGGGGGGCTTTCCCGACTACAATAGAAAGGAGAATGATCAACGCCCGGAATGTGTTCC
>JAMCWZ010000100.1:1384-9340 GCA_023480765.1 Nitrospirota bacterium | reverse complement strand
AATTCCAGTATCAGACCTCCAAAACCGATCCGGGAAAAGACATTCTCGACCGTCGGAACCGGCAGATCCGAAAAGGACAGAACCGTTTCCAGATGGGGGGGCTTCAGAAATTCGCTCAGGGACTTGTGCACTTTTCGGAACTCTGCTTCCAGGGCTTTCTTGCCGATCTCGGCACTCTGGCGATCCTCTTCCTCCTTGAGCCAATGACGGATACGGGCTCTTGCGCGAGGGGTGGCCACATACCGCAGCCAGTCCTTGCTTGGAGTCTGGGAGGGAGAGGTCATGATTTCGACGATATCCCCGGATGACAGCACGGTCTTGATCGGAGCCCAGCGGCCATTGATCCGGGAACCGACGATATGGTTGCCCAGATCCGTGTGGATACTGTAGGCGAAATCGATCGCCGTCGCCCCGTGAATCAATTCCTTGACCTGCCCCTTGGGCGTAAAGATATAGACCTCATCGGGAAAAAGATTGACTTTCACCGAGTCCATGAACTCCCGGTTGTCCGGAAGCTCTTTTTGCCATTCGACAAGCTGGCGGAGCCAGGCGACGACTTTCCGTTCCCCTTCCGCGGGCAAGGTGTCCGCTTTTTCCTTGTAGTTCCAATGGGCGGCAATCCCCTCTTCCGCCACACGATGCATTTCTTCGGTGCGGATCTGAAATTCCACCGGAACACCTTCCGGACCGATCACCGTGGTGTGCAAGGACTGATACATGTTGGACTTGGGGACGGCAATAAAGTCCTTGATCCGCCCGGTGATAGGCTTCCAGATGCTGTGGAGAAGGCCCAGAATCCCGTAGCAGTTCAGCTTGGTATCCGTGATGATCCGGATGCCCATCAGATCATAGATCTCGTCGAAAGGGATCTCCTGCAACGTCATCTTGCGATAAATGCTATAGATATGCTTGTATCGCCCGAGAACCCGACCGGGAATACCGTTCGATCGCAGGGCCTCCTCCGCGGTCTGGACAATAAGATTGATATAGTTTTTCCGCTCTTTCCTCCGGGCCGAAACCCGCGCGCGCAAGTCCTGGAATGTCTTCGGTTCAAGCACCGAAAAGGACAAATCCTCGAGCTCGGACTTCATCCACCCGATCCCAAGCCGGTTTGCCAGAGGGGCGTAGATCTCAAGTGTTTCCTGGGCAATCGCGCGCTGCCGGGAAGCATCCAGCGAAGAAAGAGTCCGCATGTTGTGCAACCGGTCCGCAAGCTTGACCAGGATCACCCGAATGTCCTCTGACATGGAGAGAAGCATCTTGCGAAAATTTTCTGCCTGCTTTTCCGCCTTGGAGGTCTGATACTGGAATTTCCCGATCTTGGTCACACCATCGATGAGCGTCAGAACTTTTTTTCCGAACTTTTCCTCGATGAGGTCCGGGGGAAGATCTGTATCCTCAAGGGTGTCGTGCAAGAGGGCGGTAATGAGGCAGGTCGCATCCACTTTCATACTGGCCAGAATCAGAGCCACGCTCAGAGGATGGTCCACATAGGCTTCCCCCGAACGGCGATATTGGCCCTTGTGAGCTTCTGCCGCCAGTCTGTAGGCTTCGCGAAGCCGTTCTGTGACCTCCGGCCCGTTGTTGTAGACAGAGACTTCCGATATGAGGGTATCAATCGTCGGAACACTGTCCGACACATGGTCGCGGTTTTCCGACAGATCGGTCGTGTTGGACCTATCCTGCGGATCGGTAGCGACGGATGGAGAAATGCCGCTCAACGTGATCTCCCTTTCCGACAAGTTCCGGTGTCATGACGAGGTCCACCCTGTCTCCCGGCTTGGGCAGATTTGAGGTCTGTCTGAAGGCTGCCTTTTCGGTTCCGTGGCTCCAGCGGAAATGGCAGAGGACAAGACGGCTGTTCGTCGACTCCATCCGTTCAATCTGAACGTTCCGGATGCCAAAAAGCGGCTCCGGAAATCCCTCGCCGAACGGAACAAGCTTTCCCAGGCCTTCCCAGAAGGAAGGCGACCGGTAGGAGGCAGGAAGAAAGGCGTCGATTTCCAGCGAGGAGGAATCCTGAACTTCCGGACAGGGAGAGGGTTCCTTCAGAATGTTTCCGAGCACCTTTCGGACCGTTTCCAGAAGTTCGACCGGAAACCCGAGCCCGCCGGCCTTCGGATGTCCCCCCCCGGAGATCGGGAGTCCCTCTAGCTCCTTCAGAATGTCGGACAATGTGATTCCTCCCCTGAGACGCAGGGAACCACGAACTCCTCCATTGGGGCTCAGCGTGGCAACAAAGACGGACTGATCAAATTCTTCACTCAACCGGTGGGCGATCCGGCCCATGACGCCGGGAGCCCAGTCCGGAGCAAAGAGAACAGGGGTCCCATCCCATTGTCTGCGGGCTTCCTCGTAGATGCTCCACTCGGCCTCTCTTCTCCGGCGGTTCATTTCCATGACCTGAATGGAATACCGTTCGGCTTCAGAGGATGTCCGGGCCATCAGCAGATGAAATGCCGGCAAAGGATCGGACATCCGACCGGGAGCATTCAGGGAGGGAATCACCCAGAAGGAATAGTCGTTGATCATGATCTTGCGGTGGACCCGTTTCCGGAGCAAGGCCCGAACCCCCGGAAAGGCCTCCAGGATTTCACGGTCAAGCAGAGCCTGGACGAAATACCGGTTTTCGTGGAGGATGGGAGCTCTGTCCGAAAGAACCGCCAGGCCGGCCAAAAACGCCATCTCCCGTTCTTCCGGATGTTTGACCAGTGACCGGAGAAGCACATAGAGGCAACCGACAGCTGTCAGGTGGGATCTGCCCTGGGGGTGGACGATTGCCATGTCATTCGGCCAGGGTTCCTGCAGAAGATGGTGATCCACAACGATAGAAGCAAGGCCTCTTCGGCCGGCTTCCTGAAGGAGAGGAAGATTCGAGACTCCGAGATCGGCAACGATCAGGACTCTGAAGCCTTCCTGCGGGAGAGAGAGAATGCGGTCGGGATTGACACCATGGCCTTCCTCCCGCCGTACGAGTAGCACACGATGGGGGTGCTGTCTCCGGGACAGGAATCGTGAACACATGACGGCCGAAGTAATACCATCGACATCGAGATCCGCATAAATTGCAATAGGGGCTCGTTCATCCAGCGCATCTCCAAGGATGTTCTGGGCAAGACGGATATCCCCCACCGATTCCTCCCCCGGTGGCTGCGGATGGAAAAAAAACTCATCCAGAGAATCCCAGTGAAACCCCCGGCCCAGCAAAAAGCGAGCCCAGATCGGATCCAGGCCAATTTCCTTTGCCAGATCGGAAACATCCGAATCCATGACGGAAGGGAGAAGCCATCCAGGCTTCGACTTCCGACTTTCGTATTCGATATCCATCGGTCATGTCCTAAAGGATCTGTTTTCTCTTCAGATAAAGCAGGAAAATAATCAAAACAACCGGAAGAACGAACAAACCCAGACTACCAAGAACCTCTTCCGGATCGACATAGTTGCTTCCCAAGTGCTGCCCCCTTCCCTATCCGTTTCTCGGGTTGGTGTTCCGGACCCCGTCGGCAGGAGCCGGCCTGCTTGCCACGAGAGTCGACTTCTTTCCCTTCGGAATAACCAGAAGCAGTGGACTTGCCACGAATATCGAGGCAAAGGTACCGATGACAACGCCCAATAACAGGGCCAGGGAAAAATCATGGATCACCGGACCACCGAAGAAAAAGAGCGCGACAAGCACCAGCACTACTGTAGATGATACCACAACTGTGCGACTCAAAACCTGATTGATTCCCTGATTGATCAATTCCTCCATCGACTGACGAGTGGCCCGGCGAAGCTGTTCCCTGATACGGTCAAAAACCACGACCGTATCTGTCAGGGAATACCCCGCAAGGGTCAGGAGAGCGGTCACGACAAGAAGGTTGATCTCGACCCCGAGCAGATAAAGGATACCCAGAACAGCCATCACATTATGAAACGTCGAAATCGCTGCCGCTACGCCAAACCGGAACTCAAAGCGGAAAGCGATATAGACGATGATTCCAAAAATGGAATACAAAATGGCAAGAAACGCTTTTCCCGCCAGCTCATTCCCGATTGTGGGCCCAATTTCCGTTGCGGACAGAATCGTCATCGGGTTCCCCGGAAATCCGGAGCGAAGATCCTTCAGGAGGGCCGAGGAAACGGGAGACCCGTCCTTTTTTTCAACCTTCGTCCGGATCAGAATATCGCTGGAAGACTGAATGTTCTGTATCTGCACCCCGTGAAACCCGTCTTTTTCGAGAAGGGAGCGGACAGATTGAAGGGAGACGTTTTTCTGAAAATGAACCTGGACAGCCGTTCCCCCGACAAAATCGATCCCGAGGTTTGCCTTCCCCCGGCTGATCTGCAAGAGGGCAACAAGGCCCAGAAGAAGGAAAACGGCGGAAATTGTCAGCGATATTTTCCGCTTTCCCATAAAGTCGATGGAAGGATTCTTGATGAGCTCTATCATCTGTCTCTCCAAGCCGAACGTTTGACTGTCGGCATTTTTTGTCCCGGACTGCGCCTAGATGGACAGGCGATCAAGTTTTTTCCTGGCCGTCATGGCATCGAACACAACACGCGTTCCCACAAGCGCCGTGAAAAGATTGATCGCGATTCCAACCGACAGCGTTACAGCAAACCCCTTGATCGGTCCCGTCCCGAAAATAAATAGAATCAGGGCCGTGATCAGAGTGGTGACATGCGAATCGACAATCGTGAGAAATGCCTTGTCATACCCCGAATCGATTGCGGACCGGACCGGCTTTCCAAGACGCAGCTCTTCCCGGATGCGCTCGAAAATCAGAACGTTCGAGTCCACCCCCATTCCGATCGTCAAAATGATACCGGCGATCCCGGGAAGCGTCAGGGTCGCATGGAGAGCGGCCATCGCACCGACCAGAAGGATCAGGTTCAGAACAAGAGCTCCGTCGGCGATCATTCCCGACAACCGGTAATACACCGCCATGAACAGGAGCACGAGGATCCCGGCAAAAATGGTCGCCCGGATCCCCGCCCGGATCGAATCTTTACCCAGAGACGGTCCCACCGTCACATTCTGGAGAATATGGACGGGAGCCGGCAGGGCGCCAGACCGGAGGACGATGGAGAGGTCTTTCGCTTCCTTCAGTGTAAAGTTGCCGGTAATCTGAGCCTGACCGCCGGCGATCTCCTCCTGAATGACCGGAGCCGAATACACGACGTTGTCCAGAACGATCGCAAGACGCTCCTTGACGTGTTCCCGGGTAATCGTATCAAAAAGCTTGGCGCCGGCAGAATTGAATGTCAGAGACACATAAGGCTCGTTGAACTGGCCGAACGCGACCCGGGCATCCGAAATAAGGTCTCCGGACATCAGCGCCCCACGGACAAGAAGATAGGGGAGCTCGATTCTCTGACCGTTCGCATCCGTCCGGTGAGAGAAAAGAATTTCGTCTGCTGGCGGCACAGGAGCTTTCTTTTCCAGAATCTTGTCTGCGTCCGGATTCTTGTCGTCCACGAGAAGGAACTGCAGGCGGGCCGTTCGACCAATAAGCGACATTGCCCGTTCGGGGTCGTTGATACCGGGCAATTCAACCAGGATACGGTCCTTTCCCTGCCGCTCGATCAGAGGTTCTGCCACACCAAATTGGTCGATACGGTTTCGGATCACCTCCATCGCCTGTGTCATGGCATGGGTTCGGATCCGCTTCTGTTCCGCGGGAGACAGGGAAAACGTCACTCCGGATGCATCCGACGAGGAAATCGTCAGGTATGGATAGTGCCGGGCAATCCGTTTCTTTATTGTTTCCCGCTGCTCCCCTTTCGGGACAGGGAAATGAATCGTCGCACCCTGAATGGAGGGTTGCATGGCGGGGGTCTTCATCGCAGTCGCGATCTCTTGTAACGTTCCGTCGACGGCCTTTTCCCGGTCCACCTGAAGAGTAACGGACATTCCTCCCTTGAGGTCCAGTCCGAGGGAAATTTTTCCGGAAGGAAGAACTTTTCGGAGCCCCTCCGGAAGATCTTTCCACACCGGAAGCGAGGGGAGAAGGAGCAGAAACGACAAAAGAGCCGCCCCTCCTAGGAGAGTGAAACGAAACCCGATTTTTCTTTTCATGGCTGGACAGTCAACCCCTTTCCAGATAAATCCGCAGAAGATCTTCGGCTATATTTCTGAGGCCAGGGAAATAATGGTCTGTTTCAGGACGGTCACCCGGACGGAGGGTGCCACCTCCAGCTCCACCGTCCGATCCCCCAAGGAAGCGACAGTTCCGATGAGTCCACCCGACAGGAGAACCCGATCCCCTTCTTTCAGTGCGCTCAAAAACGACTGATGTTTTTTTTGCCGGCGTTTCTGGGGGAGAATGATCAGCAGATAGAGAAAGACGACAAAAAGAAGGATGGGGAGGAGGTTAAGCAAGGCGGATGCGCCGCCGGAAGGTGGTTGAGCGTTCATGATTGTTCCCTTTCCGTTTGTTGAAGAGAATCTATTTTTTGGCGTGCCCAGGCGTTGAACGTGCCTTCCCGGATCCTGGTTCGGGACTGATGCATCAGATCCAGATAGTACGTCAGATTGTGAATGGTATTCAGAATGGGACCCAGCATTTCTCCATTACGAAAAAGGTGGTGAATATAAGAGCGGCTGTAAGACTTGCAGGCCGCGCAGGAACACTCCTCGTCCAAAGGAGTATCCTCCTTCTGGAAACGGGCGTTCCGGATCAGAAGACGGCCTTTGGAGGTAAAGGCCATGCCGTTTCTCCCGTTCCGCGTCGGCAGGACACAGTCAAAAAGGTCGACCCCCTGAATAATACCGGTGAGAAGATCCTCAGGATAACCAATTCCCATCAGATAGCGGGGTTTTTCCGGAGGCAATGCCCCCAGTGTTTCTCCAACGACTCGATTGCGGACTTCGAAGGGTTCCCCGATGCCAAGACCTCCGATACCAAATCCTGAAAACGTCTGTCCTTCGGGACCCGTCATGGAGGAGAGAGTTTCGGCGCTCCATTTTCGGGCATCTATATCGCATCCCCCCTGAACAATTCCGAAGAGAGCTCCATCCAGAGGCGCGACGTCCAGAGATCGTTTGGCCCATCGCAACGTTCTGTCTCTGGCTTCCCTCAAGACTTCGGGAGAAGAATCCGGAGAAACCAGGTGATCCAGCACCATGATCAGGTCGATTCCCATTCCGGATCCGACGGAGACAACGTCTTCCGGAGAGAGAAAGACCTTGCGACCGTCATACGGAGACTGGAAAAAGGCCCCTTCCTCGCGAATCTTCACAGACCCCGAAAGACTGTAGATCTGATACCCGCCACTATCCGCCAGAACTGGCCCTTTCCACCCCATAAAAGATGAAATTCCACCGGCTTCACGGACAATCTTTTCCCCTGGACGAAGCCAGAGATGAAAGAGGTTGACGAGGAGAATGCCAGCTCCTGCTTCACGCACCTGCCCGGCTGTGAGACCGCGAATCGTTCCCCGGGTTGCAACCGGCATGAAAGCAGGCGTCTCGAAGAATCCATTTCTTGTGTCGACGCACCCTGTCCGGGCTTTCGAAAACGGGTCCGCCGTCTCCAGATGAAACTTCACCTCACATCACATCCGGGGCAGAAATTCCCAAAAGGCCCAGTCCTTTTTCCAGAACACGACCGACTGCGATGGAAAGGGCGATCCTGGCAATGGTCAATTCCCTGTCCTGGGGTTCCTGGGAAAGAATACGGTGATGAAAATAAAAGTGATGGTATCGTCCCGCCAGATCGGTCAGGTATTCCGTCATGGGGTGCACTTCCAGTGTCCGGGAAACATCGTTGACCACCCCTGAAAATCGGTCGAGCCGTTTGACCAGATCTTTTTCTGCGGGTTCCCGAAGAGCTTCAAGGTCACGGGAACTCCACTCGGCGGGAAGGGTCAACCCTCTTGTGTCCGCCTGGCGAAGGAGGCTCTTGACCCGGGCGTGGGCATACTGGACGTAGTAAACCGGATTGTCCATGGAACGTTCTTTTGCCTGGCGGA
>JAMCWZ010000100.1:0-1374 GCA_023480765.1 Nitrospirota bacterium | reverse complement strand
TTTGCCTTGTTCAGATCAAATTCCAGAGGAGACTCATGGGAACGTGACAGATAGGAAAAACGGGTCGCATCGACACCGACTTCATCCAGAACCTCTCGAAGAGTGACAAATTCGCCACCCCGTGTGGACATACTCACCGGTCGCCCGTCACGAACCAAGCTGACAAGCTGGATCAGGGCCACACGAAATTCAACAGGATGATCGAGAAGACGGGACAGGGTTTTCACGGCCGCGTTCATGCGCGGGATATATCCATGATGGTCGGCTCCCCATACATCGATCAGAACGTCAAATTTCCTTTCAATCTTGAGCGCGTGGTAGGCGATATCCGCCGCAAAATAGGTCAGTCTTCCGTCGCTTCGCACAAGGACGCGATCTTTATCGTCTCCCAGCACAGTGGTTCGGAGCCAGAGAGCCCCCTCGGATTCATAAACATCCGGAACGCCGGGATCGGTGGCCTGAAGGGAGGCCTCGCGAATCCGGTTTATCCAGAGAGTAACGGTATCCGAATTTTTTCCGTTCTTTTTTTCATGCAGAATTTTTTCAGAAAAAAACGCGTCAAAGGGAACATCGAACAGTTGAAGATCTTCCCGTATCCCTTCCATGATCCGACTCTGGGCATATTCTGTAAAGGCGCCAAGATAAAGCGTCTCTGGTGCTTCCGGATCCAGAGATGCACGGGATTCTTCCGGAGAGAGAATTCCCGGGGTATTGATCATTTCCTGGGCAATTTCCCGGATATAATCTCCTTTGTAGGGAGTTGCGCCTTTTAAAAACGCGTTTTCTTCTGATTCCGGAACCACGCGGTGAAGCTTCCGCCAGGCAAGGCAGGTTGAACGCCCCAGCATTTCCATCTGGTTGCCCGCGTCGTTAATGTAATATTCGGTTGTCACATCATGGCCAACAGCTTTCAGAATACGGGACAATGCATCTCCGTAAGCGGCTCCCCGCCCATGTCCGACATGAAGGGGACCGGTGGGATTGGCGCTGACAAACTCCACCAGGATCCGTCTTCTTTCATCCTCCGGAAACACCAGGTCCGAATGTGTATCCAGTATTTTCAGAAGAGCCTTCCGGACAGACGTCTCCGAAAAAGTAAAGTTCAGATACCCGGGTCCGGCAATTTCGACGGATTGAAAAAGAGGGGACCCCGACAAAAAAGAGTAGAGGGATTCGGCGATTTTGCGGGGAGGGGTTTTTAACTGTGCAGAGAGATGCATGGCGACGGTGGTAGAAATGTCCCCGAACCCGTCTTTTTTGGGAAACTCCAGACGGACTCCCTTGGGCAACAATGTGGCGAGATCCTCCCCCTGCCCCCTCTCCTTCAGGTAAGACCGGAGAGTGTCGGATATGGCGTCCTTCACCCAGATTTCA
>JAMCWZ010000002.1 GCA_023480765.1 Nitrospirota bacterium | reverse complement strand
GTCTTCTCCCGGAATTCTTTCATTTTCGCGTCCGGATGTGTTCACAACGGCCGGAGGCTGGCTTCCGAGAGAGGAAAATCGGTGCAGATCCCGGAAAATATCCCCGGTTTCCGGCTTTTCGGGAGGATGATAGGGGAAGGCAACAGGAGACGGAAAGAACGGAAGGGAGAGACTGTTGTCTCTCGCGTCCTGAAGACGCACCAACGGGACGACGACAAGCACGACCTCCTTCTGGTCTCCGAGAAACAGGAAGGAATTGATTGCCTGGTCGTTGAACCCTGAAAGGGGATAGGGGACAAATCCCGTCTGGTAGGACATCAGGACAATGTTTCCCAGCAGATGTCCGGTGTCGAGAAGGATTCGCCTGTATCCTCTTTCTCCGTAACGCCAGGCCGAACGGTCGAAATATCCCGAAAGGATCAGGGCGGCATGGGATTCTTCGAACGAGGGATGGTCGAACGCCCAGGCAGAGAGGCGGGGCCAGAAGTCGCCTTCGTAGAGGGTGGCGAGCGTATGGTCTTTTCCGTTGTAGTGAAAGATCCCGTCCGAGATGAACGGAAGGTCGCGTGTCGCCAGGTAGACCTCTGCCGGATACAGTCCACCGGCAGAGGGTGCGGCTCTCAGGAAGGTCTGTTCCGTTCTTGGTGAATCGATAATGGCGGTGACGCCGTAAGAAAAAAACAGGAGCTGCGACAGTTCGGCCTGGCGTTACGGATAGGGCGGTTGGGGAGGAGGCTCCGGCAGCGGCGTTCGCGTGAACGGAATGAAGTTGAAGGGCAGATACGGCATCAGGCTGATGGGGTTGTCTGTCTGATAATCCTTGAAAGGGGCCGGCTTGGATGAAAAGTCCAGGGACTGGAAGCGATGGATGGTTTTTCGGTCGTATTTCGTATCTTCGTGGTAATATTCAGCACAGGATTCGTGTGAAGCACTCAAAACAGGACTCCTTCAGGGATCAACGTTTCAGTCAGACGGTTAACAATAAGGCATTGTACCACGACTGCCCCGAAATGGTGTCACCCGATTTCCGGGTCGGCCTTCCGCAGCCAGACGGGACGTTGGGGACAGTCGTGTGTTAGGATAGGCTGGATTCGGGGCGGTCGGGTTCTGTTGTCCCGGGAGAAAAACTGCATTCCTTCAGGAAAGGGGCGTGTTGCGCATGTCTGTCCAGACGATTGAGCGTCTTCAGGATTACCTGCTCCCGGAGTGGGTGTCCATTTTTGATATTGCTGATTTTTCGGGCCGGATGCTCCGGATCCGGGGAGACATCCGGCCGGCGCTCCTGAGACTGGCGTCCCGGCTTGCCGAACTTCTGAACGAATCTCCGGGCCCCCGTCCCTGGTATCCTCACGTGGCAAGCCACATGCGCCGAAGAGTGAACCCTCCGCCGGAGACCTGGCTTGCTCTGGGTCCCGAGAAAAGAGGCTACAAATCCTATGCCCATTCCGGGGTGTTTATCGGAGGGCGGGGTCTGTCGGTGCGCTTCATTCTGAAGGACGAGGCGATCGAAGAGAGAAAGAATCTCGGGAGATGGATGTCCAGGAGTGGTCCGGCTTTTGAACAATGGAAAAAAAAGGTGGGAGATCTCCGGGATTTCGGTCCGGTTCACGATGACCCGATGGCGGATCCTCCGAAAGTCGAATGGGACCCCCGCGTGTTTGGCGAACGGTTGGGCTCGCTCAAAAGCGCAAGCCTCGACATCGGATTCCGGGTGACGTTCGATACATCTCTCGCCGGGATCGTCAAAACGATCCGGACGTTTGATCTCCTTTACGCGGAAGCGGAAAAGGGGTCCTGAAGAAGGATGGTCTCGTTTCGCTCCGATCCGGTCGACACCATGACGACCGGCACTCCAACTTTTTCGCCGATCCACCGAATATAGTTCTGGGCCTCTTTGGGAAGATCCGAGAGCTTCCGGATTCCCCGGGTAGAGGTTTTCCAGCCCGGGAGGTGTTCCAGAACGGGGCGGGCGGCCTCCACGTCTTCGACGTGATGGGGAAAGTCGGAAACGATCCTGTCCTTGATGCGATATCCCGTGCAGACGGGAATCGTCTCCAGATGATCGAGGACGTCGATCTTTGTCAGGATGATTCCGGTCAGTCCATTGACCCGTGCGGCGTAACGCACGGCAACGAGGTCAAACCATCCGCACCGCCTGGCTCTTCCCGTTGTTGCCCCGTACTCCTGTCCCCGTTCGCGGATTCGTTCTTCTTCCGGTCCGGAAATCTCGGAGGGAAAGGGACCGCTCCCGACTCTCGTGGTATAGGCTTTGGTCACCCCCATGACCCCGTCGATCAGGGTCGGGCCAACGCCCGATCCGGTGAGGGCTCCGCCGGCCGACGCGTTCGAGGAGGTCACATAGGGATAGGTTCCATGATCCACGTCGAGGAGGGTCCCCTGGGCGCCTTCGAACAGAAGCGATTTTCCCTCTCGGGCAGTTTTCCAGAGGTAGAGCGAGGTATCCGTCACATAGGGAAGAATCCGTTCCGCCTGGGTCATGAGTTCGCTGTAGAGCGTTTCCAGGTCGAATCCGTGCGCACGGAAAAGCTTCTCCATCAGGTAGTTCATTTCCTGAAGGTTCTGCGACAGTTTCTCCCGGAAAATGCGCGGATGGGCGAGGTCGCCTGTCCGGATCCCGATGCGGGCCATCTTGTCCACATAGGCCGGGCCGATTCCCCGTCCGGTCGTTCCGATGCGCCGGGTCCCCTTGAGCTTTTCCGACTCCTTGTCGATGGCCCGGTGATAGGGAAGAATCAGGTGGCAGGCATCGCTGATCTTGAGAGTGTCCTTGACCGGAATGCCCCTTTTTTCGAGATCGTCGATTTCTTCGATCAGGGCCTGGGGATCGAGTGCGATGCCGTTTCCGATGACACAGGTTTTGCCCGGATGAAGGATACCCGCCGGGATCAGATGAAGAACAAATTTCTCTCCGCCGACCACAAGCGTGTGTCCGGCGTTGTGTCCCCCCTGATAGCGGACGATGCAGTCCGCCCGCTCTGTCAGAAGATCAACGATCTTTCCCTTGCCCTCGTCCCCCCATTGGGCTCCGAGAATGATAATGTTTGCCATCGTGCGCGCATGTTCCTTAGGTCAATAGGGATTCCTGGCCGGCGTCGTTTCAGACCGGCCTTTCATAAAACGGGGCCATCATATCATTGAAAGGCTGGCGGGTGAAAGGGACGTCTCCGACTCCCTCATTCCAAAAGGTCAGGATTTCCGGAGAGGTTTTCCCAGACGCTTTTCCACGGAGGCGACTTTGGCTTCAAGCCGGTTTTCCTGATTTTTTCGGGCATCCACTTTAATGGAAACCGATATCCGGCTGCAGTCCTGGCTCATGCGTTCGTAGCACTTCCGGACGACTCCGAAGACGGTGTCCCAGTCCCCTTCCAGAACGGTTCCCATGGGATTCAGGCGGTAATTGACGCCGCTTTTGTCGATGATTTCCAGGGATCGTGCCACATAGTCCCCGACGCTTTCCCCTTTGTCGAGAGGGCTCATGCTGAATTCAAGCAGGACGGACATACATCATTCTCCTTTCAATTTTAAAGACAAACAAAATTTAAAGACAGGCAAAACCGGAACAGGAAGACTCTGGAAAGTCCACAGGCGATCCTCTCCCGGAAAGAACAAATTTTTCTCCTTCGCGACCTTTGTTTCATCATCCGCAACGAATTCTGCTCTGTCAATTTTTCAAATCCACCTCTTCGAGGATCGCTCGCTCCAATCGATCGGAACCATTCCCGGGATCCGGTTCAGAGAGGAGTCCGTTAACCGTTTTGTCACATCTCCTTGAGGAAATGGTCTTCACTGTTTCGTAAAGTGGTCTCCGTTCCGAACCCGCATAAAGCACAATGGCCAGATTTCCCAAACACGCGTTTGGCTGGTTTCAGGCAAGATCGTTGGTTGCACTGGACTCTTTCTTTTGGGGAGGTTTTCGTCATGCGTAAAACACTTCAGAAGGCCGTCGGCCTTCTGGCTTCAGGGCTTCTGGCTCTTGGCGCGCCGGCCGTTTCGATGGCCGACAACCTGAGCCCGGACACCCCTTATTCTCATCAGGGCAATACGGCAAACAACCAGTCGGGAACACCGGCACCCGCTCCGGCAGCGAATTCCGTCCCGACGGATCCGGACAGCTACAACTCGGAGTTCCACAACTCGTTTCAGAACCTGATGCCGGACGCCCCTCCTCCCGGATATACATCCATGCTGGGCAAGTGGACCACGATGATGTACGGGTTTGTCGAATTCGACACCATGTACGACTCGTCCAACTCGTTCAACAACTGGCCGTTCAACGGAGGGGCGGCGAATGCCGGGACGATCCAGAACCCCAATAATTCCAAAGTGAGTGCTGGAAACGACGCTCTCGGCAAGACGATCAACTCCTCCAGCTACGGTTTTGATGTGAATAACTCCCGTATCGGATTTGCCCTGTCTTCGCCGGTGTATCATGGCTACAAGCTGCGCGCCCTTCTCGAGATGGACTTTCTGGCCGATCCGGGAGAGTCTCAATACGCGGTGGCCGGAGGGGAAAACACGGGGTACTTCACCAATCCGATCTTCCGCATCCGCCATTTCTTCATGGACATCACGACCCCCGGATACGGGAACTTTCTGTTGGGACAGTATTGGTCCCTGTTCGGCTGGCAGCCCTATAACATTTACAACTCGGTCCAGATCGCTCCGGCACCGGGAACCCTCTACGGTCGTTTTCCCCAGGCCCGCTGGTACAAGATCATTCATGCCACGGACGGTCTGAAGGTCGAGCCGGCCATCAGCGCCATGATGCCCCAGTACAACGCCTCCGGCATGCCCGCCTTCGTGGAAGGGATCAAGATTGCCGATTCCGACTGGATGGGAGAGGGGATGATCGGAGATACGGGGAAGGGCCAGTTCCCGGCTTCTCTGGGATTTTCCGCGATTCAGTCCAATTATGACGGGTATTTTCAGCAGACGAATGTAAACTCGTCAAAGGTCAGTACAACTTTGCCAAGCTCCGGTTTCAACTCCTGGACCTCGGCCGAAGCGGTGGATCTGTGGCTTCCCATCCTGCCGGTGCGGAATGGAAAACCCGGCAACAACCTGACGCTGACCGCCGAGTACACCTGGGGACAGGGGGATGCCTTCCAGTTTCCGAACATGAATTTCGGCATCGGGCCAAACAACTTTGTCAGCAACTGTCCTCCCAATTCCACCTGTTCGGCCCTGGCGCCCGGCCTTCCGGCGGGAGAAGGGTTCGCCAACGGGAACGCCTTTGTTCCCCTGGACATCCAGACCTACAACGTCAATCTGCAATATTACTTTCCCGACGATGCCCACACGTCGATATCCCTGGGGTTCGCCGTGGACAACTCGTCCAACCTCCAGTCCATCGCCGATGCGGTGGGAGCGACAACGCTGGGAGGAGCCGGTTCGACGAACGGGCTCTATAAATACCTGGCGCCCTGGACCCGGAATACCTTTACGTTTGTGAACATCTGGCACGACTTTACCCCGGCCGTGCGGGCGGGTCTTGAATACGGTCAGTACGATACGCTGTATACAACCGGCATCTCGGCCCTCGACAACCGGGTAATGATGTCCTGGTTCTATTTCTTCTGAGGAAACGGGGGGGAGGGGAATCCCCTCTCCCCAATTCCTGTCTTCCGTTTGTCATCATCCTGACATTCGCCCGAAAAGTCTCTCTGTCAGGATGAGCACAACCGGAAGAATCCCGGGAGCCAAAGCTGTTCGGATCGGGTGGAGGATGGGCGATGGATGAGAGCAAAGAAATGCCAGTGGTGCTGATTGTCGATGACGAAGAGGATTTGTTGCTGTTGTGCCGGAATCTCCTGACCCGGGAAGGGTTCCGGGTCGTGACCGCCCGGGACGGGGAAGAGGCCGTCTGGGTCTTGCGGCGGATTATGGGGCAGGGAACGCTCGACCTGGTCATTCTCGACATCATGCTGCCCTTGCGGGACGGAGTCGAGGTTGTCCGTTTTATCCGATCCCAGAAAAATATCGGAAAGGTGCCGATTCTGGCCCTGTCCGCCGTGTCCGACGCGGACTGGAAAATCCGGACGATCGAAGAAGGGGCGGACGATTTTCTTGCAAAGCCCTTTTCTTCCAGAGAGCTTGTGGCCCGTGTCCATGCCCTGGCCCGTCGTGTGGAAAAGGAACGCGATTCGGGTCCCATGCCGAAAGCGCGCTATGACCTGGGAGACCTGGTTGTGGATACCTACCGGTATGAGACGCGCATCGACGGACGGGAGATCCGTCTGACCCCGATCGAGTTTCGTATTCTGGTCTATCTCGTCAGTCACGAAGATGTGGTGATCCGCAGGGAAGAATTGATGAAAGTCCTCTGGGGAGAATCCTGGGAAGTGGATGAGCACAATCTGAATGTTCACATATGGGCTCTCCGTCGAAAACTGCATACAGCGAATGAAAATGCCGGTCGTGTCTGGGGGAGACTTCCCGAAGATTGCCCGCATTTAAGAAAGGCGCAGAGCCCTTCGCAATCTTTTTGTGTCCTGTCGGGAGAAGGACACATGGGACCGGTCAGCCGGAAGATCTATCGGGAGGTCATTTGCCGGACGAAGGAACATCAGGCCTGCAGGATCTATCTGGACTGGTCTTCCCGGGTGGCCCGGCAGCGCTTTGCCGAGCGGATGAAGGACGAGCAACAGATCAGAGAGGAGGAAAAAGAAGGCTTCCGACGTTCTGTAACTGTTTTGTCATAGGTCTGTCATTTTCCCGTATTGTTTTATTGATATTCCATTACGACACCCAAAGGAGGAATTCATGGGCAGCATGACCCGTCTGGATGGGGGTTTTTCCGGACGACGCATTCTTATGGCGGCTTTTCTTTTCTGCACTCTTCTGATGGCGGGGGCATTCCGGCCCACCGGAAGCCTGGCGGCCAGCAATATCACCATCTCTGGTTCTACGATGCTCTTTCCTCTTGAGCAGGTCTGGGCATTGGCCTATATGAAACAGCATCCGGGTGTCCACATTTCCGTCGCGTCGACAGGATCGGGATTCGGAATCGCCAATGCGGCCAACGGAAATATCACCGTCGGAGCCAGTGATGCCTATCTGACAAAAGAATTCCGGCAACGTTATGCAAACCTGGTGAGCGTGCCGATCGCGTTTGACGATGCCCAGGTGATTTACAATATTCCCGGTCTGGACAAGAAGACCGTCCTGAATTTCGACGGAAAAGTCCTGGCCCGGATTTATCTGGGAAAGATCCGGTTCTGGAACGATCGTCAGATCCGTGCCCTCAACCCTTCCGTGTCTCTCCCCCACACCCGGATCCGGGTGGTTCACCGGGCGGACGCGTCCGGCACAACCTTTGTCTTTACCGATTATCTGAACCAGACTTCCCGGGAGTGGTACAACCAGGTCGGTCGGGATATGTCTCCGGCCTGGCCTGTCGGATCCGGTTATAACGGAAGTGATGCGGTTGTTGCCGCCGTGATGTCTTCTCCCGGTTCTATCGGTTATGTCGGTCTGGGATGGGTGATGGAATACCATCTGACGACCGGTGCCCTGAAGAATCTGGATGGAGAGTTTGTCCGGGGGTCCGTTGACACGATCCGGGCGGCAGGACACGCGGCCCTGAAGGACCCCAGCTTTCCCGATGACTTCAACCGGTCGATCGTCTGGAACATTCACGGAAAAAACGTCTATCCGGATGCGAATTTCGAATTCTGGATGATCAATACGAACCTGGATGCAGGAACAATGAAAGATGTCCGGAATCTGTTGATGTGGGCCCTGACGAAAGGCCAGGCACCACAGTATACCGTCAAGAGCGGCTTTGCTCCTCTTCCTTTCCGTCCGCTCAAGCCGCGTCTGGACAAGATCATCAACCGGCTTCTTCCGGGGAACGGGTTCAACGAACGATCTCCCGGATAACGTTTGCCGGATCCGAACAGTTGATGTTTCGCGGATGCGGAAAAGAAGAGATGAAACAGGCCGGACAACTCCTGTGCAGGGAGATGTCCGGCCCTGCGTTTAAGGACACAATCGAAAAAGACCTCTGAATACCGGTCTCGAAAAAAGACACTTTGAAACGGTTATGGTGAATGGACGGGAAAACAGCACGGGAGTTGATCTTGGAAACCCCTGAAACGGTGCGGCAAGAGATTCCCAAACCATCGGACAATGTGGAAAATCGTCCGGAAGTGCGGGAAGAGCAGGACCTGGCAGGTCGATCGGAACGCCTTTTCGGGTGGATTCTGAAAGGCGGGGGAATCTCGATCCTGGCCCTTTTTGGGGTGGTTCTTCTGGTTTGCCTTGTGGCGGCCTGGCCTTCCATTCACCGGTTCGGACTTTCTTTCCTGTGGTCGAGCGCATGGAATCCCAATCGCAAGATTTTCGGCGCCTTTCCATATCTTGTCGGGACATTGTGGGTGACGGGAATCGCCATGATCACATCGATTCCGATCGCCATCTTTTCCGCCTTGTTCCTCTCGGACTACGCTCCTTCCTGGCTTTCCGGAATCGTTTCAACGCTCATGGAGATGCTGGCGGGGATTCCCTCCATTGTCTTCGGGGCGTTCGGCATTACGTTCATGGTGCCCTTCCTGCGGGATCATCTGGAGCCCTTTCTAGCCCAGACGCTCGGGAAACGATGGGATTTTTTTAACGGAGACCCTCTCGGATACGGCATTCTGGCTGCCGGTTTTGTCGTGGGTTTTATGATTGTTCCCCTGGTCGCGACGGTGACGAGGGATTCTCTGCTGATGGTTCCTCAGGAAATGGTCGAAGCCTCTTATGCCCTTGGAGCGACAAAGGCCGAAACCGTTTTTTTCGTCAAGCTCCGGGAAGTCCTGCCCGGTATTGTCGGGTCGGTCATCCTGGGATTTGGACGTGCCGTGGGGGAAACAATGGCGGTTCTTCTTCTCGTCGGAAATCAGCCTTCCATTCCCGAAACGATACAGGACGTCGGTTATACGATCAGCTCCCTGTTGGCCAATACTTTTACCTATGCGGTCATCGACCCCCTGTATGCGGCCGCGGAGGTCGAACTGGGACTGATCCTCCTGCTCATTACCCTGGCGGTGAATACCCTCGGCCGGGAGCTGCTTCTTCGTCTGATGGGCGGTCGACTTGCCGGTTCCGTCGGAGGAGGCTAAACCCATGTCTCGTTCTTCCATGAACAGCGTTTCTGAAGGACTCTCTCCCTATAGACAGTTCCGGAATCTCCTTCTGGGCGGGTTGACGGGGCTCTTCTTTCTCTTCGCTGTGTCCCCTCTCCTTCTCATTATTTATGTCGCCTGGAGCCAGGGGCGCTCGGCTTTGAGCTGGGATTTCATTTCGACGGTGCCATCCGGTTTTCCCCTGGGAACCCAGGGGGGCATCCTGAACGGAATCGTCGGAAGCCTTGTTCTTGTTGTGATCGCCAGCTCGCTCTCCGTTCCTGTCGGAGTATGGGCAGGGCTCTATCTCTGGCG
>JAMCWZ010000011.1 GCA_023480765.1 Nitrospirota bacterium | reverse complement strand
CGGCAGGGGTTTCCATCCGGGACAAAGACTCGTCCGGAAAATCTGTCCGGAATGTCGCGAACCCTATCAACCGGACAAACACGAGATGTCCCGTCTGGGCATCACACCGGACGACCTGAAACAGGGCCCCCTCTTTCGGGGGAGAGGGTGCCACCAGTGCCTCAACACAGGGTACAAGGGGCGGCAGGGCATTTACGAGCTCCTCGTGGTCGATGAAACCATCGCGCAGATGATTGACAGGCGCGCCCAGGCTGCGGAAATCCGGCAAAAGGCAAAAAGTCGGGGAATGTATTCCCTTCTGGAAGACGGAAAACGGAAAGTCCTCGCCGGTATCACCACTTCGGAGGAAGTGCTGCGCGTCGCGCTGTCCGAAATCTCTGTCGAGAGCTAGAAAGGACGATCCGGCGTGCCCGTATACTCCTATCAGGGAGTTCAGGAAAACGGCGCCCGCATTCAAGGCCTGGTGGACGCCGACAGTCCCCGGACCGCGCGGCAGAAACTGAAAAGCCAGGGAATCCTTCCGCTGACGCTCGTCCCGCGGGAAGACGCACCGTCTCTTCGACAAACGGGTGGAAGACGCAGGGCCAAGGCAGGGGACATCGCTCTTTTTACACGTCAAATGGGAATTCTGGTCGGTTCGGGAATCCCTGTGGTGGAGTCTCTCGGGGCCATTCTGGATCAGGGTCTTCCCGATCCGATGGGCAGCACGGTGGCTGCCATCCGTGAAGATGTCAAGGAAGGGCAGCCTCTTCATCAGGCACTGTCCCTTCACCCAAGAATTTTTTCCGATCTCTACGTCAACATGATCCGGGCCGGGGAAGAGTCCGGAACACTCGACGTCATGCTGGACCGCCTGTCCGACTTTCTCGAAAAGCAGGTGGAAACCCGCAGGAAGGTTCTCGGAAGCCTTACCGGATCTTCGATCGTGATGATGGTCGGAATTTTGATGGTCATCTTTCTCCTGACTGTCGTCATGCCGCGCATTACAGCGATTTTTAAAGGTCTGAATGCCGCGTTGCCGCTCCCGACAATCCTTTTGATGGATCTCTCCGACGGGCTCCGTCGGGAAGCCTTCTGGATTCTCCCGGGCTTCTTTCTTCTGCTCGTTTTTCTGGTCCGGGCCTTTGTCCGCCACCGGGCGAAAATCGATCAGCTCGCTCTCCGAATCCCGCGCGTGGGAACTCTGATCGCCCAGGATCAGATCTCCCGGTTTGGACGGACTCTTTCCGTTCTGCTGAAGGGCGGGGTCCCTTTGCAGCGCGCTCTCGAAATCGGCACGTCCGTCCTGACGAACCAGACAATCAAAGAGGCGGCGATCAAGGCCCGGGAAGATGTCCGGAACGGAGAATCCCTTGGCTCTGCCCTGAAACGTTCTCCCTGGGTTCCCCGGATGGCTGTCCACATGATCCAGACCGGGGAAAAATCGGGAAAACTGGAAGAACTCCTCCTGAAAATGGCGGAAGGTTACGAATCGGAAGTGTCTCAGACTGTCGCGACACTGACTTCAATCATCGAGCCGGTTATGATATTATTCATCGGCTGTATCGTGCTTTTCATGGTTCTGGCAGTGCTCCTGCCCATCTTCGAAATGAGCCAGGCAGTCGAGTGAAGACCTTTGCCGCACACATCCCTGGAGGGCCTCTTTGAGATCTGTTCGCCGCATTCCCAGGCACGTTTCCTTTCTTTCCAAACGGACGCAGGATGACAGGGGGTTCACCCTGATCGAAATCATGGTGGTGATTTTCATCATCGCCCTTCTTGCCGCTCTTGTGGTGCCGAAGATCATCGGTCGGACAGAAGAAGCAAAACGGGTCTCGGCAAAAGCCCAAATCCGGGAGATCGAAAACGCCCTGAACCTCTATCACCTGGATAATGGAAACTATCCGACGACAGAACAGACTCTCGACGCCCTCATCAAGAAACCGACGACACCTCCGGTGCCGAACAATTACAAGGACGGGGGATATATCTCCAAGATCCCGAAAGACCCCTGGGGACACCCGTATATTTATCTGTCTCCCGGGAACCACGGGGAATTTGACATCATCTCCTATGGAGCCGACGGTGTCCGTGGCGGCACCGGAAACAACGCCGACATCGACTCCTGGGCCATGGATAAATAAGGGACATCGGAGACGAAGATGAACCTGAACGGGCGGAGTTCAGTCCTGGCATCTCTCTTTTCCCTTTTGACCTCCCTGAAAAACAGGAACAGAAGAGACCGGTCGGCAAAAGCGCCTGTCCCGGAAAACAGTCGGGCTCTGTCCGCCGGACACCTCACTTCCGTCCCGTCCCCCAAAAAGTTCCGTCAGCGGTTGCCCCTTCTCCTTCTCGTTTCCTGGGGAGCGGTCATGTTCGGCTTTTTTTTCGTCCGAAGCTTTCCCGGAAACGAACTGGCAAAAGAGATTCTTGCGGGGATATCCCATCAGACGGGACTCGGAATATCGGCCGACGCCGGAACATTCCGATGGCCGGCAAACCTTGACTATGAAGGACTCCACCTTGTCTCGGCATCTCCCATGGGGCCTGTCGTCTGGGAAATCCCCAAATTTGAAGGCGGTATGAACCTTGCCAGTTACGTCAAGGGGAAACCGCGTTACAACTTCGACGTCAAGGCGTACGGGGGAGAGTTCCGCGGCCGTCTTCAGCAGGCCCGCAAGGGAAAATGGAATCATCTGCGGGGAAAAACCATTCACCCGATCAATCTTCTGACCGCCCGGAAACTGATTCGTCAGGATCTCTCCGGCTCTCTGGATCTGGAAACCGACTACACCTGGACAAAGGGTCACGAACAGCTGGGTCACGGCATTTTGGGGCTCACCATCCGCAATCTGGTCGTCCGGTCTCTGAAGATGAACGGAATCCCTCTTCCCGATCTGGCCTTCACGTCCGTCCGTGGCAGACTGTTCCTGCATGACGGAACGGGTCACATCGAATCGCTGACAGCCGACGGTCCGCTGGCCACGGTTACGGGCTCCGGAACTATTCTTCTCCGCTTTCCCTATCCCGCCAGCCTGATCAACATGGACCTTCATGCGCGCCTGAAAGGGCAGCTCAAAGCCATCCCGATCCCCTCTCTGGAGGCCCGGAAGGACGGGACAGTCCATATTCATCTGCAGGGAGTCCTCGCTTCCCCGACCGTCGCGCTGAACGGCCTGATGCTCCCGCATTAGGACCCCCATGGCGTCTTCCCGTCTCTGGGTCCTGACCCCCCGATCCAGCAATCTGAAGATCCAGGCCTACCATCGCGTAAGAAAACTCTGGATTCCCGAACCTCCCGCTCTTATCCCCCTTTCCACTTCCCGGCTGGCAGGTTTTGAGAAGACTCTGGACTCGAAGCCCGGGATTATCCTCCCGGAAAGCCCACCACCGACACAAACAGTCCTTCTCTGGCCCACACAGCTCTCCATTGCCGGACCAGCAAAACTTCCCCTCCTCCCGCGCGGGGAAATACCGGGAGCTGTTGCCGGAGAACTGGAAACACTCCTTCCCTGGAACATCGAAGATTGTCAAACGGCCATCCACGCTGTTCGACGGGACCAGACCTGGGAGATCTATGGATGGGCCACCCCCCGTCGCTGGCTTGAAAATGCCCTTTCCGTCCTTGCCACCTATGGTCTGGAGCCCAAATACATCCTTCCGGAATCCTTTTTTTTACTCCTGTTCCGGGAGACGGATCCGGCCTTGCCCCGGACAAACGAATTTCTGTCCGCGCCTTCGGGGGATCGGACCCTTGTCATGACACTCCGGAACGGAAATCCCTGCCGGGAAACGATCGCGGAAACAAAAGGTGAAAACACGGACAACTCTGTCTGTATGGATCTCCTGGTTGCTTCTGTTCTCATGGATTCGGCCGAAGAAGCGTTCCTCTGGACACACCCGGAAGCAGCCCTCCCCCCCGGAGCTCCTGACATGACATCCCCTGATCCGGAAAAACAAGAAGAAGAACGTACCGCGGCCGCCCTGGGACGATGGACTGGCAGAGCCGGAGATGGGGTTCTTTTTCCCGATTTCCGGAATGCGTCGCTCGCATTCCGGAAAGACCGGGATGACCTTGTCCGTCATATCCGGACGCTGGGAGCTGTCGCCCTCCTCCTCCTCCTCCTGAGCCTCTCGGACGCCTGGATCCATGTCCGGGCTCTCGAGGCCCGGGTCGAAAAAACACAGGCCATTCTGACGGATCTTGCCAGTCAGATCCTGCGGCCGTCTCCTGTCGTCGAACCTTTGTCCCAGCTGACCACTCGAAAAAACGAGCTTGCAAAACAGGAAGAAATTCTCTCCCGGGGAACCGATATCATCGCAATCCTGAAAGACATCGCCGGAGGACCGGACCCCGGAATCCCCTTCTCCATGGTGTCTTTGTCTATCGGAAAAAAATCGTTGACGCTTTCCGGAAAAACAGCAAGTTTTCAGGATGTTGAAAAAATCCGGACCGCTCTCCTCAAAACACCTCACATCCGTTCGCTTGTCGTTCAGAGCGCACGGCTCGACATCGACCGGAAGACAGTCGCGTTCCGCCTGGGAGGGATCCATGACTGACTGGAGAACCTCTCTCGGGAGCCTTTCGAACCGCCATCTTCTTCCGATCAAACTCAAGTGGGAGCAGTTGAGCCGACGGGAAAAGCGCCTTCTGTCCGTCCTCGGAACAATCCTCGCCCTCTACCTTCTTCAGGTGTCTGTTGAAACGTTCCTCATGACTCCCTATCATCGCTACCGGGACGAGGAAAGTTCCCTTCGGTCCGACATTTTCCAGGCTCTCGCCCTTTCACGGGAAATTCGCCAGAGTCAGGAGAAAATTCGGGAAAGAAGCCGGACTCTGGCAGCAGACCGGGGAGGGTTCTCCCTGATTTCCTATCTCGAACAGGAGGCCGACAGAACGCACATCCGCTCCTCCGTCACGCAAATGACCCCGAGAGCCCTTCCGCCGGACGGGAACTACCATACAACCCTGGTCAGTATCCGGATTGAAAAAGTGGATCTTCCCCACATTCTTGTTTTTCTGGCCCGACTGGAACGCTCCCGGCATCTGATCCGGATCACGCGGATCACCCTTGAGCGACGTTTTGACCAGCACCGTCTTCTGGATGTACGCATCGATGTTCAAAGTATCCAGTCCTCCTGAAAAATCAGAGGGATTTCTCAAAGACCGCGGGTTTGCCCTGGTCCTCGCCCTCTTCATGGTCGCCCTGATCACTCTCCTTGTGCTCCGGTTCGTTTCCCAGAGCCGGGAAACACTCCGGGAGGCGGAAATTTTCCGGGACCAGACCCAGGCGTATTATTTGGCGAGAGCTTCGATCGAAGCCGGGAAGGTTCTTCTGGTATCCAGTACGCTTGCCGCCCAGCAGTCCGGACAAAACTACACGGCGTTCAATCAGCCCTGGGCGACTCCGATTATCAACTATCCCATCGGCCACGAGGGGTTTCTCTCCGGGCGAATTGTGGACGAATCCTCCAAGCTCGACATCAATCTGCTTGGACAAAACCAGTTTGGAGGCACGTCCCAGGCCCAGCTCCAGTTCGAGCGTCTTTTTTCCCTGGTCGGGGCCGACCCCGGACTGATTCCGGCGATCATCCAGTGGGTCACTCCCGTCCCGACGGGCTCGTCCGCCGTGGGAGGGCCCTATCAGTCGATGATACCTCCCTACCGTCCCCGGGGCGGCCCCATCGGGGCATTGTCCGAACTCCACCAGGTGGCCGGGATGACCGAAGCGCAATACCAGGCACTGGAACCCTACATTACGGCCTCTTCCGGAGGGCAGGTCAATGTGAACACCGCTTCGGCAGTTGTCCTGGAATCCCTGGATCCGGGCATTTCTCCCGCGATTGCCAACCAGATTATCCAGGGGCGTCCCTATACCAGCCTGTCGATGCTCTCTTCCATCCTGGGCCCCTCCATTTTTGCGAATATTGAGGGACTCATCACCGTTCAAAGTTCCGTTTTTTCTCTTCAGGCGGTCGGCACCGTCGGCAACACGCGTCAGGCGATCCGGGCAATCCTGTCCGTCAACGGGATGCAGACCCAGGTTCTCTCCTACCGCATGGGAGGAACGCGTCTTCTGGGCCAGATTGAAACACTCCTGAAAGAAGACACTTCCAGCGGAGCACCAACAGCCCTGACGTCCGGGACGCTGCCCTGAGACTGCTCCGGAGTCGGTCCCGAAAAATTCGCTCGACTCGAAAAAGCGGATGTGAAAGAATGGACTTCTCACCCGATGAACAGGAAAGGTCCTGACATAACCATGGATATCAGCGAACTGAATACGCTTTACGAAAACGGAGAAGAGTTTCGCCGGAAAGGGCAATATATCGAGGCGATTTCCGCCTACCGGCAAATTCTGGTCCAGGCCCCCGACTCCCCGCATATTCTGAGAAGGCTGGGAGAGTGTCTCCTGAAAAAAGGCGTTCCCCGAGAGGCGGTCAGCTGTTTTCACGAAGCGGTCAAACTCGACCCCCAGGACGCCTCCCAGTTTCATCTTCTGGCACAGGCTCATCGCGAAACAGGAGACATCGACAGAGCGCTGGTGGCCCTCGAACGCGCGATTGCCATTGAACCCGAAAATGTGAGTTACCAGGTGGATCTGGGATGGTGCCTTGCAGATCTCGGGGCCATGAAAAAAGCCGCTGTTCTTCAGGAACGGGCGATCCGGGCGTTTGAAACTGCTCTCGCCCTTCATCCGAATGATCCCGGAGTCCTGGAAGGTCTGGCATCTCTCTACAAAGATACGAACCGCATTGATCTCGCTCTGGACACGATTGAAAAAGCCCTTGAGCTGGACCCCTATGACCTCGACCGACTGGAGTTGAAGGACCGCATTCTTCGCCGAAAAAGCTCGACCGGGCGGTCTTTAAACTAACATCTCCCCCAAAAAACAGGCAAAACCCCACCCGCACCTGCTCTTCCGTGTTCCCTCAACGCGGGTGTCTCTGAACAAAAAAAAAGATCATTTTAAATTATCTGGCATTTCGAAAAATCTTCAGATGAAGAGATCCCTTAGACTGAAGGAATCGAAAAGGGAAATTCGGGTCGCGTTTATTGCTTTTCGAAAAATATTCCCCTAAAATTCCGGACCAAAGGGGGGATCGCCTCCCTGATGTGACATGAACTTACACGAAGGAGTCCCGATGTCTATCCGGAAACTTGTTTCCAGTCTCCTCCTCTCCACGCTGATGCTCACCCTGCTCGCTTTTGAGGCCCCCGTTTCACGCGCGGCCGATGCGACGAGCCAGCCGGCAACCACCGCACCAGCAACCACGGCTCCGGCAGCTCCCGCTACGAAGCACATGAAGAAACATCACAAGAGGCATCGCCGTCACTGGCGCCATCACCACTGCAATCACCACACAAAGTATTACCGGCGTCACCACCGGTGCTACCCGCACCACCGCCATCACTACAGGCACCACAAAAAGCATCACCACAAGCACCACAACAATCAGAACTGATTTCGGTCAGAGGATTTTCCTCAAGGGGAATCCAGGGGGTCCTTCCTGCGGGAAGGACCCTTTTTTTTATCCCGGCTCTTGGCGTCATACATTCTCTGGTCCGCCACCTTCAGAAGGTCTTCGGCCGTCTTTCCGTCTTCCGGATAAATCGCCCAGCCGGAACTGATTTTGATAAACTCTCCCCCTTTCTCCGTGAGGAGAGGGGCTTCTTCTATCCTGTCCAGGATTTTTTGAACCAAAGATGGAAGTTCTTCCGGGTTCTGCAGCGGATCACAAAAAACGACAAATTCGTCCCCTCCCAGACGGGAAACGAGGTCGCTTTTCCGGACCCGTGCCGCGAGGCGCAGGGAAAACTCCACGAGGAGCCGGTCCCCGGCCTGATGTCCCAATCGATCATTGATCCCCTTGAAACCGTCCAGATCAAGGTAAAGGACGGCGCACGCATGAGGATGCCGGTCCATTCTTGCGAGCGCCCATTCCATCACTTCCAGGAGATGACGGCGATTGGACAGTCCGGTCAGGGGGTCCCGGGAAGCCAGTTCCGAAAGCTCCGCCTGTAAAAGGTGCATTCCCTGATTGTGGCGGTAAAGATAGGCGTAGCCCATGAAAAGGACCCCGAGAATCAGGCTGGTGAAAAACAGGGAGAGAATAACAAGACGGGTTTGTTCTCTTTCGCGGGAAACCCGGATCCGGCTAATTTTAACGGCGAGAGACTGATTGAGAGCCTGAATGGCCGGGCGGATGGTCTTCCAGGGCCGGGCCTCCTTCTCTTTAGGGAGGCGTGGTGAAGAAACCTCCTGCTCCATCCGGGAAAGGTTGTGCAGAATGGCCCGGCTCAGTCCGGGAAGATCTTCTCCTGTCGAAGCACCTGCCTCCGGATCATGCAGGAGATGCCCCAGGTCCCGGACAAGACGGCGGGCAGAAAGGTCAAACGCTTCCTTTTGCGCCGGATGACCGGTCAGAAGATAGGTTCTGTCGTCTCCCCCCGCTTCCAGAAAATCCGAATACACCGTGTCCAGGTCATGGCGAAACGCCATCAGCTCTTCCTGGAGCTGCATTTCCCGGTAAAACTTCATCCCGTCCCGCATCGACAGTGTGCCGAAGACCAGGAGCAGGACAACAAGAGAAAGGATGCCCAGGAGGAGGACGGCCTGTGTCCTGAGCCAACGGGGCCATCGGTCGCGATCAACATGTTCGGTCATTCAGGGAACCCTCAAGACCATGGGCAGTCCATGTCTGTTTCCGGGACGCGCACAAAATCAGAACCAGGACCAAGACGGCTTTCTCAAGAGTACAGAACCCCTTCGTCCCTGACAACAACTCCCTCCTGTTGCCCGGAGTGTTTTTGATGCTTAAAATGAAGACGGGGGAAGAAACATGGAACAGGATCGGCTGGATCGCCTCGAAAAACTCTGGAAACTGGACCCTTCTGATCCGGTGGTTGGACTGGGCCTCGGATCCGGCCTTCTGGAAGCTGGCCAGCCGGCGCGTGCCCGGGATGTTCTGGAAGCCGTTCTCCGCCAGAAGCCGGGCTATGCCGCGGCATGGGAACTTCTCGGGAACGCTCTGGAGAATCTGGGAGAACGTGACGAGGCCATCCGGATCTATCAGAAGGGGATCGAGGTCAGCCGATCGGGTGGATTTCTTGCACCGGAAAAACAGATGACCAGGCGGCTGAAGAGACTTTTGCGCGACCAGCCGGGTTCCCGGAAAGGCGACTTTCTGTGACATCTTCCCTGAACCCCGACAGTCTTCCCTGTCTGGGGACCGGACTCTCGACCGACCTCTATTTTCCTCCGCTCGATGACCTGCTGAACACTCTGGCAAAAAACGCTCTCCAGCCGGATTTCGTGGAGGTCTTCCGGGGACGGACGGTAGACCTGAAACACGCACGCGAACACATCGTTCCTCCAGCCATCCCCATGACCTACCACGGGGATGCCCTTTGGTACACGGATCCGGCATTCGAGCACCATCCGGCCTATCGTCGTGAAACCTGCCGGGCCAACAGGCATCTGGATGTGACCGGGTCCCCCTGGATGATTCATGAATGCGCACGGAAAGCTGTTTCCGGACGGACCTTCGGATACTATGTCCCGCCGGTTCTCGAACCCTC
>JAMCWZ010000048.1 GCA_023480765.1 Nitrospirota bacterium | reverse complement strand
GGAATCCGGATTTTTTCAGCTTTTCCGAGCGCCGGATATCGTCGCGGTAATAGGAATTTCCCCCGTCGATCAGGATATCCCCGGGCGATGAGAGACTGACGATCTCATCAAGAAGTTTGTCCACCACGGCAGCGGGAACCATCAGCCAGATCGCTCGCGGTTTTTCCAGTTTTTCGAGAAAGTCTCCCAAGGATCCGGCTCCGATAGCACCTTCCTTTTCAAGGTCCCGAATCGGACCCGGATCCTGATTGAATACGACACACTGGTGTCCCGCTTTCAAGAGCCGTCTGACCATGTTGCTCCCCATACGCCCCAGTCCGATCATTCCGATCTGCATTGCCGAACCCTCCTTTTGTTGGATTTTGGAATGGACATCGTTCGACTCTCGTACCCTCCACCATCCCCACCTGTCGATCAGGCAGGCGGTTTTCCAGGTGAGAGGAACCCCTTTTGTCTAATCCGTCAGATCAGGCCATAGCGTCCGCCTGTTGATCTAACCTCACCCGCACGGCTTTCTTCTGTCAAAGTAAGCGGTTATCACATAGTCTCGGTCGTCTTTCCGTGGGACGATCCTCAACATCGTCTTTTTTCAGGATAGCACTTTAGAAAAAAAACTTGTCATTCTTTGGCTTCATGCCGGAGATTGTGAAAAGAGAGATCTACCAGGAAGGCCGGAGCCGGTTGACCTCTCTGCTCCTCGCATTCCTTCCAATATCTAACCGACACATAGCCGTTTCCAGAAAAAACTGGACGATACTGGAATGGACAGGAGATTCGGAGGCGGAGAGGATCCTCCCCACTTTCCCGATAAGAAGACGAAACAAGATTTCAAGCTCGTGACTGACAGTCTCTGGTGACACCGATTTTAGCCGCTCATCCAGGTATTTGACCAGATCGACTCCCCTATCGAAAAAACAAATCGTGCGGCGAACGGAGTTCTTGAGGAAGATTTTCAAGGGATATAGAAGAAAATAACTTGTGGAGTATGGTGGAGGGTACGAGAGTCGAACTCGTGGCCTTCAGGGTGCGATCCTGACGCTCTCCCAACTGAGCTAACCCCCCGAAAAAGATCAGATTACCATAGCAGAACCGGGAACTTCCGGGCAAGTGTCCACGACCTTGAGTTTTTAGGAACGACCGGAACGATTATCGGACCAGAACGGCTCTCCCCTTGATCAACAGACGACCTTCCGAATGAAGCCGGAGAGCTTCGACGTACGTTTCGTGTTCGGCCTCCCGGATCCTTAGTGTCAGGCTTTCTTCCGTGTCCGAATCCGACACCGGAACGGCTTTCTGGAGAATGATCGGTCCATGGTCCATCTCGAGATCGACGTAATGAACCGTCACTCCCGAGACCCTCACCCCGTATTCGACGGCTTGCCTCTGGGCATGCAGTCCCGGAAAGGCGGGAAGAAGAGAGGGGTGGATGTTCAGGATCCGGTTCGGATAGGCTTCTATCAGCGTGGACCCGACCAATCGCATGTATCCGGCCAGCGCGACGGTATCGACCTTCCTTTCCTGCAACGATTCCAGAATTTTCCTCTCATAGGCTTCTTTCGACGGAAAAGCGCCAAGTCGCACTTCCAGCACGGGAACCCCCATCCGGACTGCCCGCTCCACGACCTGGGCCCCGGGTTTGTCGCAAACAAGAAGTGCCGGTTTCAGGCGGGGGAGCTTTCCTTCGCGGATGGCCCGGACAATCGCCTCGAAATTCGTTCCGGATCCCGAAGCAAAAAGGGCGAGACCTGCCGGATCAGAATGAACGGTCATAGACGACCTCCCGGCCTCCGGGGATGACTTCTCCCAGGAAGAAGAACTCTTCACCCCGTTCCTCCAGAAAACGCTCAAGGTCTTTTCCGGCTTCCGATGGGACGACTACGACCAGTCCGATGCCCATGTTGAAGACCTGGAACATTTCCCGGGTCGTCACCTTGCCCACCCGCTGGATTTCCTGAAACACCTGGGGTTTCTCCCAGGCCCGGGGGTTTATCCGGGCGGAAAAGCCTTCCGGCAGGACTCTCGGAACATTCTCCGTCAATCCCCCTCCCGTAACATGGACCATGGCGCTCACACTCACCCGGGAGATCATCTCGAGGATCAGGGGGACATAAATTCTTGTGGGACGGGTGAGGATATGGGCCCAGTCCTCTCCGGAAGACCAGTCCGGACGATCCTCCGGAGCAATTCCTTTTTCCTCGAGCAAAACCTTGCGGACGAGGGAAAATCCGTTTGAATGGATCCCCGTCGACGGAAGGCCGTAGAACCGGTGCCCCAGTCCGATCGTTCGACCGTCCACGATGTTTTCCCTGTCGGCGATTCCGACGACAAAACCGGCAAGATCAAAATCGGCGTCCTGGTAGACCCCCGGCATCTCGGCGGTTTCTCCCCCGAGAAGAGCCGCTCCTGCCTGCCTGCAACCTTCGGCGATCCCCGAAAAAATCTGTTTTCCCACCTCCGGATCGAGACGACCGGACGCATAATAATCGAGGAAAAACAGGGGTTCGGCCCCCATGACCGCGATATCGTTCGCGCACATGGCGACCAGATCGACGCCCAGACCTTCATAAATCCCGGCCCACTGAGCGACTTTGAGTTTCGTTCCAACTCCGTCGGTACCGGACACCAGAACAGGGTCCCGGTATTTTGCCCATTCTGGCCGAAATACCCCGCCAAATCCGCCGATACCGGCGATCACACCGTTTCGGTGGGTTCCCGCCGCCAATGGGCGGATCGCGTCGACCCACCGGTTGCCACGCTCGATGGAAACTCCGGCCGACGCATAACGATCAAGATCCTCTCCGGACATTCAGTTCCTCGGTATCCAATTTATAAATAAATAAAATTAATCGTTTGACAAGGGAATTGAACAGAATTATATTTCGCACGCGTGTTTATTTTGCGAAGGGGCACGGTTTGCCTGTTTCTGTTTTGGGCCTGCCCTGCTCAAGTCACGGATAAAGTATACCGAAAAGACGTCAGTCCGGCAATTTTGGCTCCACAGACCTCGTCTTCCGTCAGAGGGACTCCTCCCCAAAATGATCTGCAATATTGTCCGGGGTGATCCCACGGACTGAATCCGGATGGTTTCACCCGATTAATAGATTGTATTGTCGCTTCCGGCATCGTATCACCAAACAGGAGCCAGAAATCCCATGCTTGCCCCAAGCGGTCCACTTTCTTCCATCTTCGGCACGACAAGAAACTTTCACCGCTTCACCCTGATCTGCTCTGTCATCTGCTCCCTGGCATTGTCGGGGTGCGGAAACCTGTTCAGCGGAGTCGGAGGGAACGGCACCGGTACTCTTCAAGGCGCGGAAACCACTGCGCTCCAGGACATTGCCTCCGGAAATTACGCTTCAGCGGCGGCGGCCCTTTCTGCCTACTGTCCGAACGAGACCTGCCCGGACTCCACGTCGGCCACGATTCTGGCCGACGCCTATATCGCGCTCGGTTCCGCTCCCAACTCCGCCTACAATGCGGCCTCCGGGATTCTGGTCACCTCATCTTCCGGGAGCTACACAGGCACGAACCAGATCATCGCCAACCTGGTCTCGGACTCCGGTTCGTCCTATACGGCCAACCAGACCTTCCAGGCGATCGCACAGGCTGTTCCATGCATCGAAAACAACAACTGCACCTCAAGCGGTCTGTCAACTCTCCTGACGGCCATCAACGTGCTGACCAACAGCGGATGCACGGTCAACAGCTGCACGAGCGATCTCGCATCCATGGAGCTTCTGGCGGCCGGCGTTTACGTTCTCGCCAACGTTCAGTTCCAGACGGGTATCACCTATAATGCCCAGAGCGGATGGGAGCAATGTACAACCTCCGGAGGCGGGACATCCTCCTGCTCGACGACGATTTCGTCGTCTTCCTTCAACTTGTCATCCACAGACCTCGCGAACGACTGCTACCTCCTCTATAACGGTCTGCCTTCGACTTCCCCCTGCGGAACGCCTTCGAGTTCTCTTACCCAGGCAGCTTCCCTGGTGAGCGTCATGGGAACACTCACCGCCTCTCTCGGCTCGACCGGGACCAACGTTACGAATTCCGTCAACGAATTTCTGAATTCCGTCATCGGTTGCTCCGCCTCCCCCTGCGCCCCCAGCACACAGACTTCGACACCCACTTCTCTGGGAGGGATGACATCCTTTCAGACGAACATCGAAAATTATTTGACCAGCATCGCCACCATGTAATGGGAGACCCGTCCATGAAAAGCCTTCGCCCGCTTTTTCTTCAGATACCTTTCCTCCTCTTTTTCGGGGCAACCCTTTTCCTTGTCCCTTGCCACGCTTTGGCTGCCGGACCCAGCGGAATTGCCGGAACGGCTCTTTTCCAGCAGTTTCCGCTTCTCTACCAGGGAGTCATGCCTCTCGGAATGGGAGGGGCGTTCACGGCCGTGGCGGACGATGAAAATGCGGTCTTTTATAACCCGGCAGGCCTCGATAACATCCAGAATTCCTCCTTCAAGATCCTGAACGTCTCTACGGACGCAACATATCCTGGGCTTTTCACCCTTTACAACAACGTCCAGAGCGACAATCAGCTCTCCGGCACAGCCCAGGACACAGCATTTATCAATACCTTCAACTCGGTGGCGAATCAGTCGTTTTATGCCCGGGTCGGCAATTACTCCAATTACACGACGCACGATTTTTCCATCGGACTTCTGACCAACAACCAGGTCCTCGGCGTTCCCAGCGCGGTGGCGACGACCAGCAATCTGGCTTCGCTTACCGCTCTGTCGGACACAGGCATCGTCATCTCCGGAGCCATGGGTTTTTTCAATCACCATCTTCAGATCGGCGGGACTCTGATGGGACTGAACCAAATGTTCGTGGACATTCCACAACTGTCTGTCTCCCAGGTATCCAACCTCCAGTCCACTATCAATGCGAATCTCACCCATGGGCTCGGGATCCTGGGGAATGTGGGGGCCATCTATCATTTGGACCTTCCCTTGAACCCCACGATCGGCGCTTCTGTCGAAAACATCGGAACCGCGTCATTCGGCCAGGCCGGTTCGCTCCCGCAGTTCATCAATGCCGGGGTGGGACTCGATCCGGACATCGGATTCGGGCGGCTGCTCGTGGATGTCGACTACGTCGATGTGACCAATTACCTCTACTACACGGGAGATTCCCTCTGGCTCCATACCCATGCGGGAATCCAGTACCAGTTTCCCTCCATACTGACATTGTCTGCCGGTATTTACGAAGGGTATCCGACCGTCGGGTTCGGACTGGACCTCTGGGCGTTTGAGATCAACGGAAGCTATTACACGGAAGAAGCGGGAGTGGTTCCGGGTCAGAACCCGAATCACATTCTGACGTTGCAGGTGGCTTTCGGTTGGATGTAAATCCGGGTAGACGCTCTATAACGGCGTCTTTTTTCCCGGTTGAAACACGTCGCGCGAGGTCCGGGCCAGACGCGAAAGCGCGTCTTTGGCCGCTTTCTGTTCAGCCTCTTTCTTCGATCTCCCGGAGCCTTCCCCGTAGACTTTACCCCGGATGAGAACCGCCACATCAAATTCTTTTTGATGATCGGGTCCTCTCTGGTCCATGACCTGATAAACCGGGAGAGTTTCGAGTTCGCGCTGGCAATATTCCTGAAGATCCGTTTTGTAATCCTGGATGGAGTCTTCATGGACCGTCTGTTCGATCACCGTCCGAAAATGTCCGATAATGAATGTCCGGGCGGCATCGAGTCCACTGTCCAGATAGATGGCGGCAATAATCGCTTCCATCGCATCGGCCAGGAGAGAGCTTTTTTCCCGGCCCTGCGTCAGCTCCTCGCCTTTCCCGATCAGCAGGAAACCACCGATCCCCAGAACGCGGGAGACCGTTGCAAGCGTCGGTTCCGATACAACGCGGCCTTTGAACTTGGAAAGAACGCCTTCGGGATACTTTGGGTAGGTCACCATCAGATATTCTGCGACGATAAGCCCCAGAACGGTATCCCCCAAAAACTCCAGCCGTTCGTTGTTCTGGGTGACTCCGAGGCGACGGCCTTCGTTCATGAAAGATTTGTGTGTCGTGGCTTCTTCAAGAAGATCGATTTTGCGAAAACGGTAGCGCAAACGCTCTTCGAGCTCTGAGAGATCACGATGGGGCTTCATTCTTGGTATCACAGATTTTCAGGAATTCCGGCCCGAAAAACACCGTTTTCCTGCTCCTCTGAAACGATTTGATTCAGTCGGCCGAACAATCTCAAGCGACCGGCGATTTTCCGATCACAAGTGAGGCATTGGTACCACCAAAACCGAAAGAATTCTTTAGAACCGCCTTCAACCTTACCGGGCGGGCACCTTCCCGAACATAATCGAGGTCGCATCCTTCACCCGGATTGTCCAGGTTGATGGTCGGAGGCACCATATCGTCCCGGAGCGATAGGAGGGAGAAAATGGTCTCGATACCCCCAGCCCCTCCGAGCAAGTGTCCGGTCATAGACTTTGTCCCGCTCACCGCGATATTCGGTGCATGCTCACCAAAAACGGTCCGGATCGCCAGAGTCTCCAGCCTGTCGGCAAAGGTAGAGGTCGCATGGGCATTGATATGTCCGATGCTCTCCTTCGGAATGCCCGCATGCCGGATCGCCATTTCCATACAACGAACGGCTCCTTCGGCGTCTTCTGGCGGAGATGTGATGTGAAAACCGTCGCCGGTCAGCCCATAACCAAGAATCTCTCCGTAGATGGACGCCCCGCGAGCCCGGGCTGATTCATACTCTTCCAGAACGACAACGCCCGACCCTTCTCCAAGGACAAAGCCGTCACGGTCACGATCAAAGGGCCTGCTGGCAGAAGACGGATTGTCATTGCGCGAAGAAAGCGTCCTCGCGGAAGCAAATCCCGCCACAGTCAGATCCGACATCGCCGATTCGCTTCCTCCCGCAATCATGACATCGGCATCTCCACGCCGAATGATGTGGTAGGAATCACCGATACAATGAGTGCCGGTCGCACAGGCACTCACCGCGCAGGAATTCGGCCCCCGGGCCCCGAGATGGATCGCGATCTGTCCCGACGCAAGGTTTATGATCACCATGGGGATAAAAAAAGGGGACACCTTGCGAGGTCCCCCTTCCATTAGTGCCTGATGGTAAAACTCGATTCCGGGGAGTCCCCCGATGCCGCTACCGACATAGACACCCACCATATTTCTGTTGGAAGCATCAATCGTGAGCCTGGCATCTTCAACGGCCATCTTCGCAGCCGCCAGCGCATAATGGATGAAAGTATCCATCTTCTTGACGTCTTTCCGATCCATCCATTCGGCCGGATCGAAACCCTTGACCTCGGCCCCGATCGTAACCGGAAAACCGGTCGTATCAAAACGGGTGATCGGGCCGACGCCGGATTTCCCGGCCAGAAGATTTTTCCAGGTTTCTCCGGCAGAGTTTCCAAGAGGGGTCACCATTCCCACTCCTGTCACAACAACTCGTCGGGGTGCCTGCGGGGCCGAAGACATCAAACACGCTCGCTAATATAGTCGATGGCGTTCTGAACGGTGGCGATTTTTTCGGCGTCTTCATCCGGAATCTCAATTCCGAACTCTTCTTCCAGCGCCATGACCAGTTCGACTGTGTCGAGGGAATCGGCTCCCAGATCTTCCACAAAACGGGATTCCGGATTGACTTCTTCATCCTCGACACCCAACTGTTCAGCAATGATTTTTTTGACGCGCTCCTCAATAGCCATACAGAAACCTTCCTCCATATACATCCAGACCCTGTTCAGAACGGGAATCGGGCGGGTCAGGCCCCGATACTCCCTCGACATCAGACGAGTGCCATTCCTCCATTGACATGGAGCGTCTGGCCCGTCACGAATCCCGCTTCACGGGATACAAGGTAACGAACGGCAAAAGCAATTTCCGACGGCTTTCCAAACCTCCCCACCGGTATATGTCCGAGCGCATTCTCCCGGATCTTTTCGGAAAGGACGTCCGTCATGTCCGTCTCGATAAACCCTGGCGCAACAACATTGACCGTGACACCGCGGGACGCCACTTCCAGGGCAAGGCTCTTGGACATCGCAACGAGGCCACCCTTGGAGGCGGCATAATTCGCCTGACCGGCGTTGCCCGTGGCACCAACCACGGAAGAAATCGAGACGATTCGACCGTATCTTTGCTTCATCATCGCCTTGACTGCTCCACGCATCAGGCGAAAGGCTCCCAAAAGATTCGTCTCGATGACATCCATGAAATCTTCGTCCTTCATCCGGACCATCAGACCATCGCGCACGATACCCGCATTGTTCACCAGAATATCAATGCGGCCCGAACGATTCAAGAGAGTATCCAACCCGTTCTCAATGGACTTTCCTTCAGCGACGTCCAGCGGCAGGAAAATCGACCTGTTCGCGGAATCGGACTGAATTTTCTCCATTTCGGGGGTTACGCTTCTTACCCCATACCAGACCTGCGCACCTTCCGAGCTGAGGCAGTCCGCGATAGCTCGCCCGATCCCCCTGGATGCACCGGTCACGAGCGCGACCTGACCCTCCAGAATACCTGCCGGCAAATCCGTCATCCTTTTCCACCCGCCTTCCCGGAGACGTCGGTAGCCTCCCATTTCACAGCATCGGAGATCCTTTTTCCCAGCCCGGCAAGAACTGATCCGGGCCCCATTTCAACGAAATGGTCCACCCCAAGCCGGAGAGCTTCCCGGACGGAATCCTCCCACAGAACAGGTGAGGTAATCTGACGCAGAAGTCTGCCCCTGAGTTCGGCCGGATCGCTGGAAGCGGACGCTGTCGCATTGGAAATCACCGGAGAGGCTGGACTCTTCCAGACGATATTTTCGAGCACCTTCCGCATTTCTCTGGCGGCCGGCTCCATCAGCGGTGTGTGCGAGGGAACGGAAACGGCAAGCGGAACAATTTTCCGGGCCCCTGCAGCCTTGACGGCTTCTATGGCTTCCAGCATACGTTGTCTGGAGCCGGCAATCACGATCTGTCCCGGGCTGTTGATATTGGCCATACCGGCAAATTCTCCCGGAGCGGGCGAGGGCATCTTTTCGAGAACCGCCTGCAACGCCTCCCGATCGAACCCAAGGACGGCCGCCATCAGGCCGGCTCCTTCCGGGACGGCTCCCTGCATGGCTTTTCCCCTGAGATGAACGGCATGAAGAGCTTCTCCGAACGAAAGGCTGCCTGCCATGACCAGGGCCGAATACTCCCCGAGGGAATGCCCCAGAAAATAATCGGGAAGGGCCAGGCCTTCCCTCGTTTTCCTTTCCGCCATCAGTACGCTGACGAGAAGGAGGGAGGGCTGGGTCCATTCCGTCCTGTCGAGAAAATTGTCCGGGTCCTCTCCCAAAAGCTTCCGAATCGGATAACCGAGAATCTCGGACGCCTCGTCGAGACGGACCTGTTCGTGCGGACCGTCAACCAGCCGGAGCATTCCCCGATACTGGGACCCCTGACCCGGAAAAATCCAGGCGGTTTTCCCTCCGGACGTCTTCTCTGTCACCACCCGTCTCCCGATTTTACGTCCATTTTACGAAACCGCTTCCCCATGTCACACCGCTGCCAAACGCTGTCAAAAGGACTCCAAAAAGATAAAAATTCAATCTAGTTGGTTTAAGATTTAATTA
>JAMCWZ010000063.1 GCA_023480765.1 Nitrospirota bacterium | reverse complement strand
ATCATCATCGTGCCAAACTTGTACTCTCGGTACGCCATTTCTGACTCCTCAAAACAAGGCGTTAAGCCGCGGGGTCCGGTGGTTCACCCGAACCTCTCCTCAAATGGTCGAACGCGTTCCGGGCCAGGCAAGTTCCCTTCCTGGGCAGCCCTGCGATCATTTCCAGGAACGCCTCCCTTATTCAGCAATGCGGACCTCTCCCAGGCTGGAGTTGTTTTAACAACGTACCCGAAGAACCGCTCGAAATAAGGGATAGCGAATTATCCCTCTTTTCTCCAACCCTGTCAATGCTCTCCTGAATCTCGCCGAGCGGATTGCAAAAAACCATTTCAGGGTGTGGCAAGGCTGTGTTAATATACAGGAAATTTCAGAATTCTCTCAGGAAAGGTGTCTTGATTGCTCTCCTGACCATCCACAGGACAGCAAAAAGAGCGGATCCATGTTCAGGAGGAAAAACGTTGTCGGGTCATTCAAAGTGGGCCACCACAAAACATAAAAAAGCCATCATAGACGCAAAAAGAGGAAAAGCCTTCACGCGACTTGCAAAAGAAATCACCGTCGCCGCAAGGATTGGCGGCGGCGACCCCGAAGGGAACCCCCGTCTGAGGACGGCCATGCTCAAGGCACGTGAAGAAAACATGCCCATGGACAACATCAAAAAAGCCATCCAGCGGGGGACCGGAGAAATTCCGGGAGCCCACTACGAAGAATGCCAGTTTGAAGGACACGGTCCGAAGGGTGTAGCCGTGATGCTGAAGGTCCAGACAGACAACAAGAACCGGACAGTGCCGGAACTGCGGACGATCTTTTCCAAAAATGGCGGAAACCTTGGAGAAAATGGATGCGTCTCCTGGATGTTCGACCAGAAGGGAATGATCTCTCTTGAATGGCCGGGGGCCACAGAAGACAAGGCCATGGAACTTGCCCTGGAAACGGGAGCAGACGAATTCCGGCTCCACGAAAACGGGATTGACCTGATCACATCCCCTGCTGATTTTTCCACCGTTCTGGAATCGGTGAAATCCCGAAAGCTCGTTCCGACCTTTGCAGAGATCACCATGATTCCCCAGACTTCGGTTCATCTGGACGGAAAAGACGCCCAGATGATGGTCCGCCTGATGGAAGCCCTGGAAGAGCACGATGATGTTGAAAATGTCTGGTCCAACTTCGACATCCCGGACGCCCTCCTCGAGCAGCTTTTGAGCGGAAATCCCTGAAGAACCTCCTCCAGTTCGCACTCACGCCGGGTTCATCATTCAAGGGAAATATGTATTCCTTAATACAGGGGTTAAATGCATGATCGATATCAAGAAGCTCAGGGAAGGCATAGACAGGGTAGACGGGGAAATCATTGCGCTTCTCAAGAAAAGGGCCGACCTGGCAAAACAGGTCGGAGCCTACAAGATCGCCCACTCCCTTCCCTTTCATGTCGTGGCCCGCGAACGGGAAATCATAGACCGGATCCTTGAACAGGATACCACGCCCTTTCCCAAAGAGGCCCTTCGCCATATCTACAGAGAAATCCTTTCAGCATGTTTATCCCTGGAGGAACCCGTTTCAATCTCTTATCTGGGTCCTCCGGCGACCTATACGCACCAGGCCGCGATCAAGCATTTTGGAAATTCCCTGCGATTTCTGCCCGCACCAACCATCCGGGAGGTTTTCCGCTTTGTTGAAAGCAAGGATGCTCTTTACGGGGTCGTGCCGATCGAAAATTCCACGGAAGGAATGGTGAACTATACGCTTGACACTCTGGTGGAAACAGATCTCAAGGTAGTCGGGGAGATTGTTCTTCCCATTCATCACTGTCTCCTCACAAAATCGTCCAGTCTGTCCAATATCAAGACGGTTTTCGCGCATCCCCAGTCCCAGGCGCAATGCCGGAGCTTTCTCTCGACCCATCTTCCCAACATCCCCCTTGTCGAAACATCAAGCAATACAAGGGCCGTTGAGCTTTGTCTGGAAGATGAATCCGGGGCCGCCATCGCGGGTGAAATGGCGTCGGACATTTACAATATTCCCATTCTGAGACGCCATATTGAGGATTATCCGGATAACCAGACGCGCTTTCTTGTCATCGGCACGATCGAACCCGGAAAAACTCGCAAGGACCAGACCTCCATCATGATCTCCATTATTGACCGCGTCGGGGCCCTGTCCTCGATTCTGGACATGATCGCCAAACAGGGGATCAATGTGACCCGGCTGGAAAGCCGTCCCTCCCGTAAAAAAGCGTGGGACTATATATTCTTTATCGATATCGAGGGACACCAGGAAGACCAGTCCATCCGGGAACTTCTGAAAAAGTTACAGAACCTTTGTCCCTATGTTAAAATTCTTGGCTCGTATCCGGTACCGGATCGAAAAAACACCGTGGGAGCATCCCACACATAAAACTTTCAAGGAGTATTGAAATGATTATCGTTCTGAAACCGGAAGCGACCGAACAGGACATCCAGCATATATCCGGAAAACTGCAGGAAAACGGTCTGCAAGTTCATATTTCCAAGGGAGCTGAACGGACCATCATTGGGGCCATAGGAGATGATCGGGTGCTGGCAGGACTGCCGCTGGCCATTTTTCCGGGAGTGGAATCAGTGCACAAGATCCTGCAGCCCTTCAAACTCGTCAGTCGGGAGTTCAAGAAAGAAGATACGGTGATCCGCTTTCCGAACGGAGTAACCATTGGCGGACCGGAGATTCAGGTCATGGCCGGACCCTGCGCGGTCGAATCCGACGAACAGCTTCTGTATATCGCTGAACGGGTCAAATCTGCCGGAGCAAAGATTCTTCGGGGCGGAGCGTTCAAACCCCGAACTTCTCCCTACACGTTCCAAGGACTGGGAGAGGAAGGACTTCATCACCTGTCCATGGCACGGGAAAAAACGGGACTTCTTGTCATTACGGAACTGATGGACCCGCGGGACCTCCCCTTGCTGGAAAAACACACCGACATCATCCAGATTGGTGCGCGGAACATGCAAAACTTCCGCCTCCTTTCCGACGTCGGCGAATCCCGGAAACCGGTCTTGCTGAAAAGGGGTTTGTCCGCCACGATCAAGGAATTCCTGATGGCCGCAGAGTATATTGCCTCCAGAGGGAATCAGCAAATCATCCTGTGCGAGCGTGGCATCCGTACCTTTGAAACGATGACCCGGAATACCCTCGACCTGAACGCGGTGCCTGTCCTGAAAAGCCTGACCCATCTCCCGGTGCTGGTCGACCCCAGTCATGGAACGGGACGCTGGGATCTTGTCATCCCCATGGCCCGGGCAGGAATTGCCGCCGGTGGAGACGCCCTGATGATCGAGGTTCACAACAACCCCGAGGAAGCCTATTCGGATGGAGAAGAATCCCTCATCCCGGACAACTTCGACAAACTCATGAAAGAATGCCGGAAAATAGCGGCAGCCGTTGACCGCTTTATCGCGGAATGACCGACTCCTGTCCTTACCGGACGATCTCCATTATCGGCGTGGGGCTGATGGGCGCATCCCTTGCCGGGGCTCTCAAGGCGTTACCGTCGCCACCGGTCATCCGTGGCTCCACCCCTGAAAAGGAAGAGGGCGAAAAAGCGCTCGGACGAGGCTTGATTGATTCTTATACCCCTTCCAACCGGGAGGTTGTTTCCGGAGCGGAACTGGTGGTCATTGCGGCTCCACCGTCCAGCATCCCGAAAATCTGGGAGGAAATCGGTCCTGGTCTTCCGCCCGGCACACTTTTGACCGATCTGGCATCCGTGAAACAGAATCTCCACGCAATCTATCTGGAGAGATTTTCTTCTGTTTTTCCAAGGTATATCAGCAGTCACCCCATGGCAGGCCGGGAACTGACCGGTGTGGATGCTGCCCGTGCCGATCTTTTCCGGGATCGGCTGACGTTTTTGATCCCTTTCGCCTCTTCCCCTCTCGGAGAAGATCTCGAACGTCTGAAGAAGCTCTGGACAATAGCAGGAAGCCCGCGGCAAACCGTGGTCGAATCCCGGGAACACGATCGGATTCTCTCTCTCATCAGCCATCTTCCCCATCTTCTCGCTTTTTCCCTTCTGGAAACTCTTGTCCGGACAACGGACAAAAAGACCATCCCCCACTGGAACTGGCCTTCCCAAAAAGGAGGGGCTTTGAAGGACATGCTCCGGATTGCCTGGAGCGGCCCGGACCTTTGGGGGGACATCCTCCTCCAGAACAGGAAAGAGATCCTCTCCAGCATTGAGGACTTCACCAGTTCCATGGACGTTTTCAAAAAATTCCTTGTCGATGAAGACAGGGAGGGGTTGATCTCTTGCCTGAAAACACTTCAGGCCAAAGCGCACGAGGACATGCATCATGAACGTCATTCCTGAATCCCTGACCGAAACCCGCGGAGGTCCGGAATCGGGATACATGCAAGTCCGGAGAGGCCATCGCGTTTCGGGAAACATTCGCGTCCCCGGAGACAAATCCATCTCCCACAGATCACTGATTCTTGGAGGAATGGCCTCCGGAAAAACGGTTGTCACAGGCTTTTTGCCTTCGGACGATTGCCTCCGGACGCTTTCGGCATTTTCAAGACTTGGGGTCCAGATCAGACAACAGCAGGACGAGACATCGCTCGAACTGGTGAGTCCTGGTTTTACCGGTCTCCGGGAACCCGACTCCATTCTCGATTTCGGAAACTCGGGCACCGCATCCCGATTGATGTGCGGCGTGCTGGCCGGGACTTCTTTTTTTACTGTCATGACCGGAGACGACAGCCTCCGGAAACGACCCATGAAAAGAGTCGTCGATCCCTTGAGCATGATGGGAGCAAAGATCGACGGACCCGGCTCCGGTAGCCGTCTGCCACTCGCTGTTCGGGGCACTGCGCTGAACGGAATCTCCTTTTTGAATGCGCACAAAAGCGCCCAGGTCAAGTCTTCCATCCTTCTTGCCGGCCTGAACGCCTCTGGCCCCACAACCGTTGAAGAGCCTGTGCAGACAAGAGACCACACAGAAAGGCTCCTCCCCCTGTTCGGAGGGAAAGTCCTTCGGGAAGGTCTCCGGACCACCGTTTACCCGTCCCGTCTGACTGGAACCGAGATGCACGTTCCGGGCGATTTTTCGTCGGCGGCCTTTTTTCTGGCTCTGGGACTTCTGACACCCGGCTCTTCGCTGACCCTGGAAGGGGTGGGGCTCAATCCGACCAGAACCGGTTTACTGCAGGTTCTTGAAGCCATGAAAGCGCGCTCCCTGCGAATCCTTCCCTCCACCCCTCCCTCTCTTGAATCCGAGCCCTACGGAAATATTCACGTCGGCTTTTCGGAACTGGAAGGGATCGACGTTCCTCCGGAATGGATCCCGAACATTATTGACGAAATCCCGATCCTGGCCGCCTGTGCCGCCTGTGCCCGGGGAACAACCACGATTCGGGGAGCATCCGAACTTCGGGTCAAAGAATCCGACCGTATTCGGGGAATCGTCTCCGCCCTTCAGGTTCTGGGGGTTCCGTGCAAGGAGTTTCCGGACGGTCTCGCCATTGATGGACTCGGACCTGACCCCCGATTGACAGGAGGAACGATAGACAGCCTGAACGACCACCGAATCGCCATGTCCATGGCCGTTCTCGGCTCAAGGCTCCCCGAGAGCGAAATCCTGACCATCCGGGGAACGGATTTCGTCTCCACATCGTTTCCCGGATTCTCCAACCTTTTCAATCAGGTTGTCGCATGCTGAAAAAAGGAAGCATTGCCATTGACGGACCTTCTGCCTCGGGAAAATCCTCTCTGGCAAGGGCCCTTGCCCATACACTCCAGTGGGTCCACGCCGATACCGGAGCCCTTTACAGGGCCGTGGCACTGTCTTTGACAAAAGCCGATCTGGCAGAGGCACCGGAGAACACCATTTGCCAGCACTTGAAGGACCGGACCATCTCCTATAGCATCCGGGACAACAGCACCCGTGTTCTCCTGAACGGGGAGGACATAACAGACTTCCTGCGCAGCGAAGAAATCGGACGGACAGCCTCCCGCATTTCGCAGATCCCCTGTGTGAGAAAATACCTCTTCCAGATCCAGAGAAACCTGGGAGAAAAAGGTGGGGTCGTCATGGACGGCAGAGATATTGGAAGCGTGATCCTGCCGGATGCCTCCCTGAAAATCTTTCTCCTGGCAGACGTCCGGACCAGGGCCCTCAGGCGACTGAGTGAACTGGAACAACAAGGGATCCCGGCAAATCTTGACATTATCCAGAAGGATCTGGAAGAACGGGACAAAAGAGACAGAACGCGGTCTCTGGCGCCTTTGATTCAGGCGCCAGACGCCCTTCTTCTGGACAACTCCCACATGACAATCGAAGACAGCGTTAAATGGATTCTCCAAAAGCTTCCCAACTGATAGAAGTCCCGACTTCCGTCTGGGATCGTCCCTTCTACCGCGGGGTCCGGGCAACGTTCTCCCTGTTTTGCAGGAGCTATCTCCGTTTAAAGGTGGATGGTCTGGAAAATCTCCCGGCAGAGGGGGGAACCATTGTCGCCGTCAACCATCAGAGCCATCTGGATGTCCCTTTGATGGGGCTGGCTCTGCCAAGGGAGGCCCGTTTTCCCGGGAAAGCCGAGCTCTTTACCTCTTCCTTTTTCCTCAGAACCTTTCTTTTAAATCTCGGCGGGTTCCCGATCGTGCGGGGAGAGGGAGACCGGAAAGCCATTTCCCTGTCGGAAAGCATCCTTCAACGAGGGGACGTTCTCGTCCTTTTTCCGGAGGGAACCCGGACCCGAACCGGTGACATCGGAGCCTTCCATCGGGGGTTGGGTGTCCTGTCCATCCGGACGGGATCGCCGATCGTCCCGGCCGCAATCCGGGGAAGCGGGGATTCTCTCGGGGTGGGCAAAATCTGGCCCCGGCCTGGCAAAATCTCCATCCGGTTCGCAAAACCTCTGATTCCCCCTTCCCTGGACCTCTCCCCCAAGGATTTGAAAGAAGCGAGCCAGTCACTGACTCTCGCAGCGGAAAACGAGGTCCGCTCCCTCTACCAGTCTCTTCTCCTCTCCCGATAATCCTCCGTCTGAATCAGGGATGAAACGGCCAGACACGTGGGATTTCAAACACCCCCCAGGCAAGCGTCAGCAAGAGAAGTCCGCCCCCCACCTGAAGATAATCTTTTAACCTGTAGTTTCCGGCACTCCAGGTCATGATGTTGACCGGATGGGAAAAAGGCGTGAGAAACACCGAAGCCGCCCCCAGGGAAACCGCCGCGAGATAGGGCATCGGACTGACGTGAAGGGCAACCGCGATCGACAGGGCAACGGGAGACATAAAAAGAGCCACCAGCGTGTGGGACAAGAACTGGACCGCCACCATTGTTGTCGCCAGAACCAGGACCAGGGCTCCTTCCGGTCCCAGTCCTCCTCCTGCCCCCTTCAGCCCGTGCACCAGAACCGAACCAAAAGGTGATCGCTCCAGAGCCCATCCGAGCGGGAACATGCTTCCCATCAGAAAAATAACCCTCCATTCAATGGCCCCCAGAGCTTCTTTCATCCGGACAATCCCCGTCCCCACCATCGCAAGACCAGCCATCAGCGCGGCAAGAACCGTCGGAACCCAATGAAAAACGGACGCAAGAACAAAAAGAACGAGTATCCCGACAGCCGTCAATGCTTTTTCCGAGCGAAACACCTCTCTCTCCACCTCGTCGAGATACAGGAAAAGAGATCTGTCCCTCAACCAGTCGAACGATTCCCTGCGCCCTTTCAGAAGAAGAACATCCCCATGAGACAGAATGGCTTGCGACAACGGGTCCGGAGGGGGCGAGGAACGATGAATTCCCGACACCGAAATATCCGGCCCGGTCAAATAGGAAAGAGTCGAAAGGGGCCGCCCGATCAACCCCGAAGAAGGAGCGGGAATCGCCTCGCAAACAACGACTTCTTCGTCCTCGAGGGCTTTTTTTTGACCGGTTCCAAAAAGTTCTCCCTCTCCCCGTCCCGGACCGGAGAGCCCATAAAGATCGATCCCTTCCCGCTCCGTCACCCGCTGCAGCTGGGCGACGGTCACATAAAGACGGACCCGATTCCCTTCGCGAAGAGGCCCCCCCCGATACGACGACTGTTCCGGTGGCCCGGACAGAGCCGCGGAAGGGTGACGGATCAGAGACCAGGATGCCTTGAGGAAAGAACGATAGCGGTCTTTTTCTTCCCCCTCCCCCCGGACGCCCGGGGGGGAAGGATCTCCCGGAGGGGGAACATAATACTCCGCGAGAATCGGAACGTCCGAAATGTTCTTCCCCAAAAAAGCAAATTTTTTTCCAAGAAGAACTTCGACAAAAAACTTTCGGGAGGAGGCTTCCCTGGGCAAGGCTTCCCCCCCGATTTTTCCCAGGAAAAGGGGGCGCGTAAAGATCAGATAAATCAGTCCGATCAAAAAGGCCCCTCCGCCAACGCGGAAAAAATCGAACATCTGGAAGGTCGGCAGGTGACGGGACTCCAGAAATCCCGCTACAATCACATTCGATGAAGATCCGATCAGCGTTGCCGAACCGCCCAGGAGGGCCACATAGCCCGTGGGGAGAAGAAAACCCCGGAGAGGAAGACCGAGTTCTCCGACAAGAGCTCCCACCAGAGGGAGAAAGATCGCAACGGATCCTGTATCATTGAGAAACATCGCGAGCACGCCCGCCAGGAGATACAGGGCCGCGGACAAAAGAAAAGGCTTCTTTCCGATATGGATCGTCAGTGTCGTGGCGAGCCAGCGGACAACTTTCGCCCGGGCCATTCCCTCAGAAAGAACAAAGAGGGAACCAATCAGAAAAACAGCCGGCTCGGAAAATCCGCGGAAAAGATCGGAGACCGGGAGAAGTCCGGTGACTCCCAGAACGACAAGAACTCCGACGGCCACCATTTCAACGGGAACTGTTCCCATCGCGAGGAGAAGAATCGTGACGATTGCGAGGAGCCCCACACCCCAGGATTGCATCGGGAGAATCTCCTTCCATTGATGAACGAGAGGGAAAAACACCCCTTCCAGGCGACCGGGGAGCCTTCCATTTCAGCGGAGAAAGCGCATTTCAGGAGCCACCTCCGGAACCTGAGAGACAGCATACCGGACAAGCTCCGCAAGGAGAAATCGGCCCTCATCGGACAGAAGGTCCTGTCCTGGGTCAAAAACAGCCCGGCAAAAACACTTCACCTCTTTTTGTCATTCGGAACCGAGCCGGACACACACCCTTTGGTGTCCGCCCTGCTGGACAAAAAGTTTGCACTCGTTGTTCCCGTCATCCGGGAGGCGTCCCTGGTTCTGACTTCTTTTGAAAGGGGAACACCCCTTCGTCCCGGTCCTTTTGGCATTCTGGAACCGGCCGTCGTCCATCCCGTCGCCCCGGAAGGGGTCGACCTGTTTTTTCTTCCCGGGCTGGGATTCGATCGCCGCGGAGGACGAATCGGCTACGGGAGAGGATACTACGACCGCCTCCTCCGAAACACGACGGCGCCCCTGATAGCGCTGGCTTTCCAGGAACAGATCGTCGACCGGGTCCCTCTTTCGGAGACTGACATTTTAGTCGACACCATTCTCACCGACAAGGAGATCATTCACTGTGATCGATCCCGAAAAGATTGAACAGGGCGTCCGCCTGATCCTTGAAGGTATCGGGGAGGATGCCCTTCGACCGGGGCTAAAGGAAACACCCCAGCGCATTGCCGGTCAGACAGAGAACCTGGGAA
>JAMCWZ010000095.1 GCA_023480765.1 Nitrospirota bacterium | reverse complement strand
ACGGAAAGCATCCGTTTTCGGATCGGGTGGGCAGCCGAGTCGGGTGAGGCGGTGGATTCCTTGACGTTTTCGGAAAGTTCCATTATATTCCAAGGGTTGAAGGTTTACCGGTCCCGGCTTAAAAAATGCCGGAAGACTTCCCAAGAACTCGTGAAAGGAGCGGACGTTGGCGTCTCACAAGGCAACACTCAAGGATATCAAAAAGAACGAAAAAAGACGGACCAGGAACCGGCAGGCCGTCTCCATGATCCGGACGATGGCCAAGAAAGTCGAGACCCTGGTGTCCCAGGGCAAGAAGGAAGAAGCTGTCGTGGCTCTGGGAGAAGTGGTTCCTGTTATTGATCACGCAGTCAACCGCCGCATTCTTCACCGCAATTCCGCTTCCCGGAAAATTTCCCGCCTGACGCTGAAGGTCAACGGCCTGTCCTGATCTTTTCGGTGTGCCTTTCCCGCTTCCCGGGGGAAAGAAAGGACATGCCCGCCAGAAATCGGAGCATGATCAGGGAGGGGTCTCCTCCAGACTTCAAGGAGAGGTCGGTTTCCCGGAGAAGAGCATACCCTTCCCGAAGGGTTTTTCTCGTCATGGACCGGGCTGTTTTCCGTATTTTTTCTGCGACAGGAGGGGGAATCCGGTTCTTCGTCGCGAATTTTTCAACGTCGGACGGGGAGCGGATCTCCTCCCGGGCGATGGCATAAAGTCTCCACTGACGGTGCCAGAGAGAAAGAAAAGACAACGGAGACTGTCCGTTGTCGATGAATCTCTCCCATTGCCCGTAAAGTCGGCGGTCGTTTGCCTCCCAGGCATCAAAAAGGCGAAAGACAGACTCCAGCGGATCTTCAAGTCCGTGCTGCTTCAAATCCTCCCGAGTGACTGTCCGGATTTTTCCGCTTTCCGGTGCGGAAAGGCGGTCGAGAAAAGAAGAAATCTGTCCCATCTGTTCGGGGAATGCCCGAAGCAGTGTTTCCGCGACGCCATTTTCCAGACGGGTGCCTTTTTTTTCCGCTAAAATATGCACCCACGAAAGCGCTTCCGCTTGTCTCTGCCGGAGAGTTCCGGAGGGTTCCGTCCGGAAAACCGGAAAGATGTCTGCCAGCAAGGACGCTTTTTTCTCTCCCATTTCCAAAACGACCGTCGTGTTGCCTTTCCGTGCTGCAGAGAGAAGGGCCTGCCCGATTCCTTTTTCCAGGAGTCCGTCGACTTTTTCCGCCTGTGTGACCCAGAACAGCCTTCGGGGGCCAAAAAGGGGTTTTTCTTTTGCGAGCGCGAGGAGGTCCGCTGCGGTCAGATCTCCCCCTGCACGGTGTTCCGTATTGACGGAGAGATCGTCCCGGGACAGGAAAAGGAGTCGCTGAATCCTCTCAAACGTCCAGGACAAAATCAGCGGATCGCCGGGGATCACGACAATGACCGGCAAGAGGGACTGGTCTTTCCGGAACAAAACGAGAGCCGATTCGATCAAGGCAGGGCTCCAGGCATCGGGGAAGGCTGAGGTTGGCCAGGAAGGGCTCCGGGAGCGGAGGGAACCATTCCCGGAGCAGGAGTTTGCCCCCCGATCGTCGCATTTTGAATCGGAATATAGGACATGGATGCGATCCCATGCGCCATCTGCTGGATCAGGCGAACCGTGGCATTATGTGAGGCCGTATTGAGAGCGTATTGTTGTGTCTGCTGAAGAAGAGCCAGATTTTCGCTCATATACATCGGTGCTGTTCCCATCACGGAACCCCCAGTCCACAGGACTTGTCCGTTGAACGCGACAAGTTTGGCGGCGAGAATGACTTCCACCTGGTATTCTTCGATGCCGACGACGCTGGAAAGAGCGAAGGGAATTTCATTGACGCCGACCACACTGCCGGTGAGAACGACGTCGGCCCGTTTGGGGTCGTTGACGAGAACGACCCCGGAGGTTTTCTGGAGGGTATCTTTCAGGACCTGGGTCACCTCGGTTTCGACCAGGGGGAAGGTCGTGTTGTTGTGAAAGGTCCGGACGGCCAGCGTGACGGTCCGGGGAAGCCCGAGCTTGACGGTCTCCGGGGTTTGCGTCACCCCGGACAGCGTCATGACATGATAGCCGCACCCCGCGAGAAGGAGCATCCCCAGAAGAAGCGGGAGACCAGAGAAAAAGGGTAGTCTTCCAACGTAGCGGGTTTTCTGTCTTTCAGAAAGTCTGTTCATCGCGGAACGACGACAAGGTTCAGGAGTTTTCCGGGAACGTAAATTTCTTTCTGGAGCTTCATATCGACCAGATTCCGCTGGATCCTCTCGTCTTCCAGGGCTTTCTTCAGGAGTTCCGACCGGTCAATGTCCGGAGGCAACATCAGGGTGGCCCGAAGTTTTCCGTTGATCTGGATGACATAGGGGATTTCGTCCCGAATCATGGCTTCTTCCCGGGCTTCGGGCCACGGCTGGTCCAGAAGGAGACCTTCCTGTCCCAGAAGACCATAGAGATGCTGGGACAGATGCGGGGCGAACGGAGAAAGAAGAAGAAGAAGCGTGGTGTAGCCTTCCCGAAGGAGGGGCAATTCTTCCGCTTTTTCAGGGTTTCCGTTTCCGAGTGCATTTAAAAGCTCCATCAGACGTGCAATGGCGGTGTTCATCTGGTTGTTGGACTCCAGATCGAACGTCACATCCCGGATCGTTTCATGGATCTTGGCAAGAAGGGGTTTCTGGGCGGAGCTGACGGGGGTTTTGCCGGTGCCTCCCGAAGAAGGGGGGGGTGACGGAAACCGCGACAATTCCAAGACCCGCTGGTAGAGCCTTCCGAGAAAGCGGTAGGCTCCTTCGACGGCCTTGTCGTCCCAGGCAAGGTCTTTGTCGGGAGGAGCGGAAAAAAGCGTGAACAGGCGAACCGTGTCTGCGCCGTAACGCTCGATCAGCTGGTCCGGATCGACGACATTTCCCTTTGACTTGGACATTTTGGACCCGTCTTTCAGGACCATCCCCTGCGTCAGGAGAGCCCGGAAGGGCTCGGGAGAGTCGACAAATCCAAGATCTTTCAGGGCCCGGGTGAAAAAACGGGAATAGAGCAGATGCAGGATGGCATGCTCGACTCCGCCGATGTACTGGTCGACCGGGATCCATTGCCGGGCAGCGATTTTCGAAAACGGTTCCGCGGTGTTGGAGGGGTCGGTGAACCGCAAAAAGTACCAGGAAGAATCGAAGAACGTATCCATGGTGTCAGTTTCCCGGCGGGCCGGGGCCTGGCAGTTCGGACACGTGGTGCGAAAGAAGGATTCGGAATCCCGGAGAGGCGAGCCCCCTTTTCCGGTAAAGGCGACGTCTCGGGGGAGGATGACCGGGAGTTCGGATTCCGGGACGGGAACCGTTCCGCATGTTTCGCAATAGATGATGGGAATGGGCGTTCCCCAGTATCGTTGTCGGGAGATTCCCCAGTCCCGGAGGCGATACGTCACCTTCCGGACTCCTTTCCCGCGGGTTTCCAGTTCCGAGATGATCTTCCCCTTGGCCAGCTCGTTCGAAAGCCCGTTGAACGCTCCGGAGTGGATCAGACGGCCGGGACCGGTATAGGCCATCTCCGGTGCATGAGGTTCGTGGGCGACGGACGGGGCGATGACTTCCTTGATCGGCAACCCGTATTTCCGTGCGAATTCATGATCCCTTTCGTCATGTGCCGGTACCCCCATGACCACACCGGTCCCGTAGGAAGCCACGACGAAGTTTCCGATCCAGAGAGGAAGATGGTCGCCTGTCAGGGGATGAATGACGCGGAGGCCCGTATCGATCCCCTCCTTTTCTCCCGGTTCCGTGTTTCGCTCGGTGGCTCTTTTATGGAGAACTTTCCGGATAAAGGATTCCGTCTCCTCTCTCTGCCGGGAGAGGGGGAGAAGCTCTTCGAGGAGCGGGTGCTCCGGAGCAATTGTGACGAACGTGACGCCAAAGAGAGTATCCGGCCGGGTGGTGAAAACAGAAAGTTCGAGAGAACTTCCTTCTACGGAAAAACGGATTTCGGCGCCTTCCGATTTTCCGATCCAGTTCTCCTGCATGACGCGCACTTTTTCCGGCCAACCCTGGAGGTCCGGGATCGCATCGAGAAGTTCCTGTGCATAGTCGGTGATGCGGAGATACCATTGCTCCATGGGTCGCAAGGTGACCGGGGACTTGCAACGCCAGCAGAGACCCTCCTCGACCTGTTCGTTGGCGAGGACCGTGAGACAGGAGTCACACCAGTTCAGAAGGCCTTCTTTCTTGTATGCCAGGCCTTTTTCATAGAATTTGAGAAAGAACCATTGATTCCAGCGATAGTATTCCGGAAGGCAGGTGGTGACTTCCCGGGACCAGTCGTAATACTGCTCTATCCGGCTGAGCTGCTCTTTCATGTGGGCGATGTTTTGTTCCGTCCAGACTGCCGGATGGATTCCCCTCTGGATCGCGGCATTTTCGGCGGGGAGTCCAAAAGAATCCCATCCCATGGGATGCAGAACGTTGAATCCTCTCATCCGTTTATAGCGCGCAAGGGCATCGCCGATCGAATAATTGCGGACGTGTCCCATGTGGATTCGGCCGGAGGGATAGGGAAACATCTCCAGACAGTAAAAGGTCTTTTTTGAGGGCTGATCTCTCAGCGCAAAGGCGTTTTCCTGTTTCCAGCGTTTCTGGACGGCGGTTTCGATCTCGTCGAAAGGATAAAGGCTGCTCAAGGATTCCTCGGGTATCAGGTCTATAGGGATGTCGACTTCCCCGATTCTATCAGAATCTGGCACCCTTCCGGAAGAAAGGATCTGCCTTTGTGCCTCGAGTTTTGTCCCGGAAATATTTTGGGAAAGGGGAAGGACCCTGGCATTGGATTCTTTCTGATATAAGGAGAGAGAGTCCGACCATTCCCCTCCAGGAACGGACAAGTCCCTTGAGATAGGAACCCTGTCGCGCTATAATTCTCAGGTTGTCTTGTCTGAAGGTATCTTTCTATCGTTCCCAACCCCACATGCGCCCGTAGCTCAGCTGGATAGAGCAGTAGACTACGAATCTAAAGGTCGGGGGTTCAAATCCCTCCGGGCGCGCCATCTTGCACAACCAAAGTAAAAACTCCTCCTTTTTTTAAATTTTGGGTCATGGGACCAAAACGTCCATTTTTTCCCCGGAAGCTTCTTGTGTGTGCTAAAATAAAACAGAAACATGGCAAATGGTGTTTCTCTTTTTCCGTGGGGATGAACGTGAAGCGCCTTGTTCCCTATCTCGTGACAGGATTTCTCCTTGCCTCCTCTCCGCAGCTCTATGCTCCGGATGGCACTTATCTCGGCAACTTGAACGCAAACCCCTATGACCCCAACTCCGTCAGCAACCCCTATGGAAAATATGGATCTCCCTTTTCTCCGTATTCCATCCATAACCCTTATGGGAAGTACGGCTCACCTTATTCCCCGGATTCCGCCAACAATCCCTATACAACGGGTGGCCCCAGAATTGTCGTTCCCCGTGGAAGTGGCGGGACGGGATTTTCCTCTCCCGTGGAGAGATGAATGAATCCCCCCGAAGACCAGGGGGATCCTGGAAAACGACGTTCTCTCCTTTTCTGCCATTCTCCTTCTTGATCCCGTTGTTTTTCCCTGGAATGTCTGAATTCGCCGGATTTTTGACTTTTTTTTCCGAAAAAAAGGGGTTACGTTCTGGAGCTCGAGAAGAAAGGGCTCAGTTTTGTTCGGTCAGAATGGCATGCCTTGTCCAGAGGAGGGTCATGAGGCTGTTTTTCGCTCGATTTTCTCCAAGAGTTTCGTCATTTTGAAAGCGCGGGTGTCCCACCCGGAGAACTCCCCTGTTCTCTTCAAGGCTGATGCCGGAAGAGGAGGGAGCTCTCGGCGCCTAAGCTCTGGGAGGACGAGCTCTGTTCGGAAAATGAGGTTTCTGTTTTTTCGAGAAAACTCGGAGAGCCGTCCCATCACACGCCGTCAGGGTTTTTTCTCTGAAGGAGAGGGAGCATGCCCGGATTGGGTGTCCGGGGGAATTGTTTTCATCGACCCGAGCCCAAATTTTGCTCGCTCCCGGGATCCCACGGACGAACAGCGAGGAGCGCGAGGAACGTGATGACAGCCGTGATCGACAGATAATATCCAACGGCATTCAAGCCGTATTGGCCCGCCAGTCGCGTGGCAATATAAGGGGCCGGCGACGCGCCGGCGACTCCGGCGAGATTGAACGCGAGAGATGCTCCGGTATAGCGGATCGGAGTCGGAAAAAGCTCCGACAGAATGGTTCCGGCGGGTCCATAGGTCAGTCCGATGACCGAGAATCCCAGCACATAGAAAACCATGAGCCGCAGAAGGTGGTTTGGTTCCATCATCACTCCAAATCCGAAACCGAACAGGAAAATCAGGATCGTGGAGAGGATCATGGCTTCCCGGCAGCTTCGCCTGTCCGCATAATGGGACGAAACCGGAATCATGAGGGCGAAGCAGACGACGCCGGTCATCTGGACGAACAGAAGTGTTTCCTTGGGGTAATGAAGATGGCTCGTTCCCCACCCGAGGGTGAAAACGGTCATCAGGTAAAACATCACAAACGTGCTCAGAAGAGAAAAAATGCCCGTCACAAGAGAACCCGGGTGATGGAGAAGTACGGAAAAAAAAGGAAATCGGACTTTCCGGTTTGTCTCGATCACCCGGGAAAATTCCGGCGTTTCATAAACGCGCAGCCGGATCCACAACCCGACGACAACGAGGATGGCGCTCAAAAGAAACGGGATGCGCCATCCCCATTCCAGAAACTGGTTCCGTGAGGTGAAATGGGTCAGGAAAAGAAAGACCCCTGTTGACAGGATGAACCCCGCCGGAGCTCCGAACTGGGGAAACATTCCGAACCACCCTTTTTTCCCTTCGGGAGCGTTTTCTGTCGCCAGGAGAACGGCTCCACCCCATTCTCCTCCAAGTCCGAGACCCTGTCCCAGTCGGCAGACCGCCAGAAGAAGGGGTGCCAGAATTCCTGCTTTTGCATATGTCGGCAGGAGTCCGATCAGGATGGTGGAGAGCCCCATCGTCAGAAGGGAGACGACAAGGGTGGCCTTCCGGCCCATGCGGTCACCGAAATGCCCGAAAAGGGCCGCTCCGATCGGACGGGTGACAAAGGCCAGCGCGAAGGTGGCAAGAGACTGGAGCGTTGCGGTGGTCGGATTGCCCGGCGGAAAAAAGAGAGCCGGAAAGACCAGAACAGAAGCGGTTGCAAAGATATAGAAATCGAAAAACTCGATCGTGGTTCCTGCAAGACTTGCCAGAAGGATCTGGCTTTGTGTGGCTTTTGGGTGCATGTTTGTCACAGCTCTCCGCGCTTGTCGGAATCAGACCAAATGCTGGTCCTCTCAGGAATCATTCAGAAGATCCGGGGTTTCGGAAAAATAGCGTCTGAAAAAAAAGATTTTGTCTGCTGTTGTGAACAGAATTTCCGATTTTCGGACAAAAGAGGTGCGAAGTCAAAAGAGGCTCGCCAAACATGGCGATCAGAAGATTTTGGGAAGACATCATTTTTCGTCAGCAGCGTTCGTTTTCGTTCTTCGCGTGAGAGATGGGCCCCGATCACTCTTTTTTTGAACTCGCCGGGAGAACGCGTTTTCCGGAATGTTCCTCGTGCTGGCGGGGTTGTGGTTGCGGGATTGTCCAGGACTGTGTATCTATATTCTAGGGATGTTACCGGTGGGATCCTGTTTTCCTTCACGTTGTCCGGCGGATGTCGTCCGCCTTCGGGACCTCTTAACCGGAGTGGGCGTCCGTGTCCTTGACCATCACAAACCTCGAACTCCTCCTTGTGGTTGCTGCCGTCGCGTCGATCCTCGGCCGTCGCATCCGGATTCCCGACAGCGTCGCCCTTGTCCTGGCCGGCTCCCTCGTGACCCTTCTTCCCTACGCTCCGCGCATCCACCTGACCAAGGATCTGATCTTCGGTATTTTCCTGCCGCCACTGGTCTTTGAAGGGGCTCTCAGCATCCCCTGGAAAAAAATGGAGAGGGACCTTTTTCCCGTCCTGGTGCTGGCATCTCTCGGAGTGATCCTCTCCATGGGGATCACGGCGGCCGGAATGCACTGGGTTCTTCGCTGGCAGTGGCTTCCCGCCATGACGTTTGGCGCCCTCATCGCGACGACAGATCCGGTCGCCGTCATCGCTCTCTTCAAGAATCTCGGAGTTCAGGGAAGGCTTCGTCTCCTGGTCGAGTCAGAGAGCCTTTTCAACGATGTGGCAGGGGTGGTGGTGTTCGGTCTGGTTCTGTCCATGTCCGAACCCGGGTTCCATCCGAACGGCTTCGCCGGAATGTCCTGGCATATCCTTCTCCTCGGAGCCGGAAGCATTCTTTGCGGTTTTTTCGTGTCCTGGGGGACGCATCTTCTGGTGCGCCGGAGCGAGGACCGGACAGTCGGCAATCTTTTGACCTTTGTCGCCGCTTTCGGGTCTTTTACCCTGGCCGATTCGTTCCATCTGTCCGGAATTCTGGCCTGTGTTGTCACAGGGATTACGATCGGAAATTCCCATCCTTTTCCGGGATTCTCCAGGGAAGCAAGGGAATCGATGCTCTCTCTCTGGGAAACGGTCGCGTTCATTATCAATTCTGTGATTTTTGTTCTGATCGGGATCCGGATCGCACACGAGACATTCCTGTCGGACGCGCTGACCACTCTTGTCTCGATCGTCATCGTTCTCTTGAGCCGCGCCGGAACGGTCTATCCGATCTGCAGTCTTTTCCGTCGGGGACGATGGGAGATTCCCGTGCCCTTTCAGCATATCCTCTTCTGGGGGGGGATCCGTGGCCCGCTGGCCCTTGCGCTTTCCCTGGGGCTTCCGGAAGGCTTTCCTCTGAAAAACGAGATTGTCTCCCTCACCTTTGCGATCGTGGCCTTCTCTATCCTTATCCAGGGGCTGACGGTGGGACCGGCCATGAAAAAGCTGGGACTCTCCCCCCCGCGCGTCGAAGAGTCCCTGGAGAGACAAGACAGATAGCGCGCATTGATGTTTTGGAGACGTCCCGGTTCTCCGGAGGAGCGTCATGAAAAACTGGTTCGTGGCCCTCGGGGGTGTGCTCGGATACTTCGCCCTTATTTTTCTCTATACCCTGGGAGCCTATTTACTCGTCCGGAGTCCTCCCTGGTTTCGGTATCTGTTCGGATTCTCCAGCCTCTCTATCTTTTTCGGGTTGCTCGCCCGGACATTTCATTGGGCTTCGGTTGCCCACATCGTACTTGCCGAAAGCATTCTGATCGGAGGAGGAACCCTCTTTTCGCTTTTTTGGGCTTTTTTTTCGAAAAAGAGGCCGGATCCGGGAGGGGGAGCGCAGCGTTCTCCGGAAGAACGGCCGGGAAAGTCCGACAGTCCGGCGACGTTTCTTCCTGCAGAGGGCGGTGACGAAGAGGCAGACCTGCCGGTTTCACGCGTCAGGGAGGAAATCGGGACACTTCTGGACGCCGGTCTCTCGGTGCTGGTTTATGGCCCGACCGGATCGGGCAAAACATCCGGTGTGTTGATGGAATGTTTGCGGGAGAGACAGGCAGGTGACGCAGAGCGGTCCATTCTTCTGATTTCCTGTTCGGACGGAATGGAGGACTATGATCTCCTGAACCGCCCGGTTCCGGCTTCTCCGCAGGAGAAGGCCCGGACTCTCCGGGCGATGGCGAGGGAACATCCGGATGTCCGGATCGGCAGTCTGTCCCGCCTGTTCGGGGACTGGGACCGCGCGGAAGGTCCCCTCCGCTCGGCTTTTCGGAGAGCGGCCGGAGGGGAACGACTGACGATTGTCTTTGACGAGCTGAACCGGTCTTCGGTGTCCGCTCTGAACCTGATCCTGAAGGTCATGGATCCGGTTCTCGGCCATTATGAGCTGTTCGACTTCACGACCGGAGAGCGTCTCTCATGCCCGCTGGACAGGCTCGTCTTCTGCGCCACCTGCAACATGGGGGAAGGGTACGGGCAAACGCGCGAGCTGGACTGGTCACTCCTCGACCGCTTTCCGGGTGTTGTGTTTATGGATTATGATGCCCGGCTTGAAAAACAGATGCTGATGGATCTGGGGGTCCCCCCTGATCTGGCCGGTCGCATGGTCCATGTTGCGCTGGCCCTGCGGGAAGCACACCGGACGGGAAATCTCGCAGCGCCGCTGTCCACCCGGCATCTGAAAAACTGGGGACGGCTGGTGGCCGACGGAGCGGATCCGGAAAGCATTGCCCCCTGCCTGTGGGTCAACCGTCTGGTGTCGCACGACCGTCTCGGTTTCCCCGACAAAGATCAGGTTCACGGGATTCGGGAGGTTCTGGGACGGACATTCCGGGGTGGAAGAAAATCCTGAGGATCCTGGAGGAACCGGGCGATGTT
>JAMCWZ010000039.1:3824-10354 GCA_023480765.1 Nitrospirota bacterium | reverse complement strand
GTCCTTGCCAAAACTTCCTGAACTTTTTTCCTCGTCTCCTCCTCATTCAGTCCGGCCCTCTCCCGGATAATGTCCGAACCGACGTTGGAGGTCATGATCACGACCGTGTTCCGGAAGCTGACGACTCTTCCCTGACCGTCTGTCAGTCGCCCGTCGTCGAGAACCTGAAGGAGAATGTTGAAAACATCCGGATGGGCCTTTTCAATTTCATCGAGAAGAATGACTGTGAAAGGACGCCGCCTGACGGCTTCCGTCAGCTGGCCACCTTCTTCATAGCCGACATACCCCGGAGGGGCCCCGATCAATCGGGAGACAGAGTGCTTTTCCATGTATTCGGACATATCGATGCGCGTCATGGCCTGATCGCTGTCGAACAGGAAAACGGCCAGGCTTTTGGCCAGCTCCGTTTTTCCGACTCCGGTGGGCCCCAGAAAGAAAAAGGATCCCAGAGGACGATTCGGATCCTGAATTCCTGCCCTTGCGCGTCGGATCGCGTTTGAAACGGCTTCGAGAGCCTCTTCCTGTCCGACGACCCTCTCGGCAAGACGCTCCTCCATATGGAGAAGTTTCTGGACCTCCCCCTCGAGCATTCGGGAAACAGGGATCCCCGTCCATCGGGAAATCACTTCGGCGATATCGTCTTCTCCGACTTCCTCCTTCAGAAGGCGGTTTCCCCGGCTTTCTCCTTCCAGCTCGGACTGGGCCGTCGCGAGTTTCTTTTGCAGGTCGGGAATCTGGCTGTACTGAATTTCCGATGCCCGATCATAATGACCCTCGCGGATGGCGACTTCCGCATTCTGACGGGCCTCTTCGATCCGGACCTTGAGGCTCTGAATCTCCTGGATTCCCTTCTTTTCGTTATCCCATTGAACCTTTAAGGTTGCAAAACGGGCCTTCAGGGATTCCAGTTCGTTTTCGACCTCCTTCCGCTTGCTTAACGTTTCCGGCTCTTCTTCCCGGGAAAGAGCCATTTTTTCGATCTCCAGCTGCCGAATTCTTCTGTCGATCTCATCGAGTTCCTTGGGAAGACTGTCGATGGCAACTCGCAACTGGCTGGCCGCTTCATCGATCAGATCGATAGCCTTGTCCGGAAGGAATCTTCCCGATATATAACGATGGGAAAGCGTCGCTGCCGCGATGATCGCAGAGTCCCGAATCCGAACACCATGATGGATTTCGTACTTCTCTTTCAAACCACGCAAAATGGCAATCGTATCCTCTATGGAAGGTTCTCCTACAAAAACAGGCTGAAACCTTCTCTCAAGCGCAGCGTCCTTCTCGATATTCTCCCTGTATTCGTCAAGAGTCGTGGCCCCGATCGCACGAAGCTCTCCCCGCGCAAGCGCCGGTTTGAGAAGGTTCGATGCGTCCATGGCACCACCTTCCGTGGCTCCAGCACGTACAATGGTATGCAGTTCGTCAATAAAAAGAATGATTTTTCCTTCCGAACCGGTAACTTCCTTGAGGACGGCCTTCAGTCTTTCTTCAAAATCCCCCCGGTATTTTGCCCCGGCGATCAGGGAACCCAGATCCAGCTGGAAAACTGTCTTTTCCTTCAGGCCTTCCGGAACATCCCCGGAAACAATTCTCTGGGCCAGTCCCTCGACGATCGCTGTTTTACCGACACCGGGGTCTCCGATCAGAACGGGATTATTTTTCGTCCTCCTGGAAAGGACTTGTATAACGCGACGAATTTCCTCATCACGACCGATTACCGGATCAAGCTTATTGGAACGGGCCATTTCCGTCAGATCGCGACCAAATTTGGCTAGGGCCTGATATTTGTCTTCCGGATTCTGATCGGTCACTCTTTGGTTACCCCGAACATCCGTCAACGCTCTCAGAATTTTTTCCCGGTCGAGGCCAAGGGCTCGAAAAAGCTTTTCTTCCGGTCCCCCGAAATCCGAAAAAGCCAAAAACAGATGTTCGGTACTTACATAATCATCCTTGAACGATTTTGTCTCTCCTTCTGCCTTGTCCAACAGATCAGAGAGACGTTTCGATAAATAGGGTCCAGACTGGGCTCCCGCACCACTTACAGAGGGCAGGAGAGCCAGTTGTTCGTCTATCTTTTTCTGGACCTGCCCCCGGTCAACTCCAAGCTTCTGAAGGACGGGAAATACCACTCCATCTGTCTGGGCAATCAAGGCCGACAAGAGATGGAAAGGTTCGACCTGGGTGTTTCCCTTGCGTCTCGCCATATCGACGGCCAATTGAAGAGCTTCCTGCGATTTGATCGTCATCTTTTCAACGTTCATGCGAGCATCCCCCTCATAATATCTTTGGTCATCCTGATACTCCGGCTGGTATCAACAAACAGACACTCTCCGAGATTTCAGAAAACTAGGGAAAATCGATAAAAATTGCCTTTTGATCACGACTGATCATTTAAATGATTTCTTTTTCTGGCCTGAGACAGATGCCAGTGGATCTGCTTTTTCAGGTGGAGAATAATTTCTATTCCCGCCATGTTGACACCCATTTGTCGTTTGAGAACGAGAATGAAAGCAATCGTCTTGACCGCCGTCGAATCATAAAAATATTTCCCCTCTTTCCTGCAGGGAAACACGAATCCTTCATCCACCATGATGCGAAGTTCTTGGCTGCGCAGGGAAAAGGTTTCAAGGATCCAGTCGGACGTGACTTCTTGCTCCGGAATTATCAGGTCCCGGGATGACCAAAAATCGAATTCGTCTGGGTGCATCACTTTTCTCGCTTTCACTGGCCCGTTCGGTAAAAAGCTTCAAGCTGATGCATAAGCGCATCAAGATTCTCTGACCTTTTTTCCGGAAGCACGGCTATCAGTCGAACAAAATGATGTCCGCGGCTGCCATCAAAGGATGAATGAATTCCTTTTTCCTTGAGTCGAAGCGTTTGACCACCTTGGGATCCTGCCGGAATTCTTAGCCGGGTCTCACCGTCCAGGGTTGAAATCTGGATGGCTGTCCCAAAGTAAAGCTCCGGAACGGAAAGACGTAAATCCGAATATATATCGGCACCATGGCGTTCAAAGCGGGGATCCGGCAGTATATGATCTATGACAACATACAACATTCGATTTTTGCCGAGTGAAGGTGCTGCCACTTCAAATCCCATTCCTTCTTCCGCCCCCGGCGGGATCTGGACAGAAACAGTTTCCGCCTTTCCGGATTCTCCCTGGAGCGTGATTGTCTTCTTCGCCCCTCTTGCCACTTCGGCAAGTGAAAGAGTCAGTCGGACAGTCGTCAGGGACCGGCCGGTCTGCCGTTGCCCACCGCTAAAAATGTCCCAGAAATAGGACGCATCTCCTGCCCCGAAATCCTCAAACCCGGACCTCTCTCTCCCCGCACCGTACTCTGGTCTCCCACGGGAAGGGCCCGGACTTTCTTTTTCGCGATCGTATTCTTTTCGTTTTTCTGAGTCTGACAGAATTTCATATGCCTGGTTGATTTCCTTGAATTTCTGTTCAGACGACTTGTTACCAGGGTTCAGATCCGGATGATATTTGCGAGCAAGCTTGCGGTAAGCTTTTTTGATCTCATCTTCGCTTGCGCTTTTCGGAACTCCCAGAACGGAGTAATAATCATCATTCATATGCGGTAAGACTCCACCAAGTTCGCATCTGGTCCAAAAAGCACGTAATTCGCACCTGTCACAGGCGCAGTCAAGATGTCCTCCAGAATGAGTCTCGACGCCAGGAGACCGTTTCCGTAGGCAAAGCGCGAACCGTGAACAGGAACCGCTCTTCCTTCCAGATGCTCTTGAATCCAACCAATACCATGCTGAACCTTCTCGATCGTCCTGACGATTCCGGCACTGTCCCACAACATCGCTTTGAGAGCGGACCAGGATTCTTCTCCCTGAAATTCGGGAAGGATCATTTCTCCTATGTTTTTTTCTTCAATAGTGGAAGACTTGGGAAGATTATGTTCCGGAGTTTCGGATACAACCGATTTAACGATCCTTCTTCCCATAACCAATGCTTCCAGTAACGAATTTGAGGCCAAACGGTTAGCCCCATGCACTCGATTACTTGCGACTTCCCCAATTGCCCAGAGACCTTTGATAGTCGTCCGCCCATCCATGTCCGTCCGGATTCCCCCCATCTGGAAATGAGCAGCGGGACGAACAGGCACCGGAGTCGTTTCGAGATCGATACCCAATTCCCTCAGATGACCGTAAACCTGAGGAAACCTCTTCCGTATAAATCCTTTCGGTAAATGCTCCACGGACAGGGTGATCTGCTGATGCTGGTCCGAATTCAGCTCAAACCATAAAGCGCGCGCGACGACATCTCTCGGAGCGAGTTCTCCTCCAGGATGATATTTGGACATGAAACGGTCCCCTTTGGCGTCCAGGAGATAGGCACCTTCTCCGCGCATCGCTTCCGTCAGGAGAAATGGCTGGGTGCCTGGCAGGTCCAGAACCGTCGGATGGAACTGATAATAGGCCATCCGTTCGATTTCACACCCTGCCCGATAAGCGATACTGACACCGTCTCCCCGCTGGAATCGGGGATTTGTCGAGCGGGAAAAAAGCGACCCGGCGCCGCCTGTCCCAAGGATGACAGCCTTTGCCCGTATTTCAAGAATATCGGAATCCCTCTCTCCCAGAAAATAGGCTCCCCGAACATTTCCATCAGGGTCCTTCCTGAACTGATAAAGCTGGTAAGGAGATAAAAATCGGAAATGGGGTTGCCGGAACGCCGCTTCTGCAAGCGTCTTCAATATGAGGGCTCCAGTTCTGTCACCCCCCGCGTGGACAATGCGGGGACGAGAATGGGCCGCTTCCCGCGTGGTGCGAAACCGTCCATTCTTATCTCTGTCGAAAGGGACCCCCAAACGCAAGAGATTTTCAAAAGCTTCTTCGGCACCTTCGACCAGTGTCCGGACAGACGCAGCATCACACAACCCCGCCCCGGCCAGAATCGTATCCTGCACATGACTCTCAATATCATCCCTGGTAAATCCCCAGGGCAATGCGAGTCCGCCTTGAGCGTAATAGGAGCTTCCAGACGAAAGAGGGCCCTTTGAAACAAGCATGGCCGTTCCTTGAGGAAGGAGGTTCAATATTGCTTGAAAACCGGCTATTCCCCCACCAATCACAAGGTAATCTACCGCCAGGGATTCCATCGGATCACATTCCTCCGCCGCCAACCACTCTCTTTTTGGGCAAGGATATCAGGAAAAAATTGTCCCCGATGATTTTCTGGATGGAAGACGCCTTACCGTTTTCAGGGAGACTTATCCATAATCGGCACTCTCCCGTCTTAAACAGCTTCGGGCTTCCTTCCGCAATCATTCCGACAAATGTCCAATGGGCCTTATAAATCACAGTTCCTGTATCCGGATCCCAAATACCCGAATCCATCTCCAAATGCAATCCTGTCCGGGCCATCCCGAGAAAAATGGACTCCAGTTTTTTTTGAAGGTCCCACTTCTGAGACAAGGCTGGGGAAACCATCTTCAACAGTGAATCCGCATTTTTTGACCTGTAGGCTATTCGAACCTTGTCTGCTATTTTCCAGGAGGAATACAATTCCTTCTGCGCAGGGGTCAGCTCAACGGTGTCGCTGCATGCGGGAAGAGCCGCTATCAGAAGAATGAATACGATTCTGGTTGTATTGATCAAGCCAGGTGAAATGATCCCGCTTTTTTTCAGACAATTTGTTAAATTCACTTTGCTTTCCCCAAACGGTCTTTGAAACGGCTTATTTGCCATGAGTTCTGAAATTGAATGCAACCCGAACAATCAACGATTTGACAGTATAGGATCCGGCTTCCTATAAAGACAACGTTACCATGTTCCAGCTATTTTCAGAGTCTTGATTTCGATGCGGAACATCGTCGACATCCTTGAGATTTGTTAAAAAACTGGACTCTTTCTTGGGTTTGACAATATTTATGATGTTCTAGCTGAATGCTCCGGGAAACAATGGTAAACTTGATCCTATAAAAAATTCATACGATTTCTCTTAAAGAAAAGGACCCTCATTTGACAGATTCTTCAATTCGTGTTCGTTTCGCTCCCAGTCCTACAGGCCATCTTCACCTTGGAGGAGCAAGAACAGCGCTCTTCAATTACCTTTTTGCCCGACACCATAAAGGGACATTTGTTCTGCGTATCGAAGATACCGATCGGGAACGTTCTACAAAGGAGTCCATTCAGGCTATTTTTGACGGCCTTCAATGGTTGTCGATCGATTGGGACGAAGGACCGTTTTATCAATCGGAGAGATTAAACAAATACAACGAAATTTCCCGTCTTCTTCTTGAATCTGGAAAAGCGTATCGCTGCTATTGTACTCCTCAAGACCTTGAAGCACGAAGACAGGAAGCAATTTCCAAGGGGCTTCCCCCTAAATATGACGGGCGCTGCCGTTTAAGATCAGACAATCCCCCTGATCCTTTTGTCATACGTTTCAAAAATACAGAAGTTTCTGAAATCATTGTCCCAGACCTTATTCGAGGGCCTATGTCTTTTAACGGAACCCTTTTGGATGACTGGGTTCTCGTCCGGTCAGACGGATATCCGACTTATAATTTTGCCGA
>JAMCWZ010000039.1:0-3814 GCA_023480765.1 Nitrospirota bacterium | reverse complement strand
AGAAGTCGCTCCATGTCGATATGAGAATTTCTCATGTCATTCGTGGAGATGACCATATCAATAATACTCCAAGGCAAATCTCTCTTTTTCAAGCTCTTGGAGCACCTTTACCCAAATTTGCGCACATTCCCATGATTCACGGAGCTGATCGCGCAAAACTCTCAAAACGCCATGGAGCGACTTCTGTCATGGCATACAAAGACATGGGATATCTGCCCCATGCATTGGTCAATTACATTGCACGACTCGGTTGGTCCCACAAAGACCAAGAAGTATTTACTCGGGACGAACTGATCAATTTCTTTGACCTGGACAAGGTTGGTTCTTCTCCAGCGGTTTTCAATATGGAAAAACTTCTCTGGTTGAATGCCCAATATATAAAAGGCACGCCTTCCCCGGAACTGGCAGATTTGGTAAAACCTTTTCTGAAAACGATTCAATCTCCGATCGACTACCTGTCTTCAGATTCTCCTCCAGGACTTGCCCAAATCGTCGAAGTATGGAAATCGCGATCTCGAACTCTCCTGGAGCTTGCAGAATCCGTCCATCCTTTTCTTGACAAGGAATTTCCCTATTCCGAACATATTCTTTCCACGCATTTGACAAAACAAGCTATTCCTCTCCTCCAATCTTTCGCTTCCAGATTTAAAGAGATTCAGGATTGGAACAAGTCTTCTCTTGAAGAAGTGATTCACGAAACCGGCAAGGAGTTCGGACTCAAGCTTTCTCAACTTGCTCAACCTCTCCGTGCCGCATTGACAGGACAGCACGTCAGCCCTGGCATTTACGATGTCATCCTCCTCCTGGGTCGCCGGGAGGTCAATCACAGAATTCAAAAAGCCATTTCAATGGCAGGAGGACATACTTGACAGAAATGACGTCTGGCACCCCTTCAGATTTGCACGACCCCCATGAACCGCATGATTCACATAAGAATTTTGTTTCAAAACTCCGCAATATGCTGTTACGACTTGACGATTACATCCATTTGTTCGTTGCCATTTTTTTAATGGCAGGTGCGGTCGTTGTCTTACTGCATTCTGCAACAACCTTGACAAGCCTTTCTATCGACTCTGTCCTGGGTCTGATTAATGATATGCTGTTTGTCGTTATCATCCTGGAACTTCTTTGGATTATGCTGAGTTATCTGGGTCGACGACGTTTTCCGATTGCCTCTTTCATTATCATAGGCATCATTTCATCTATCCGAAGAATTCTTTTGATAGAAGCTCAATCCTCTTTTCATTCCAAAGCTGCGAACAACTTTTTATCAAGCCAGACGATTGATCTTCTTCTCTATGTTTTAGTCGTTTTGATACTCGTTATTTCCTATCACCTTCTGGTACGAACCTCATCCGGGAATGATGCAGAATCTCGCCAAAGAGACTGATAAGCAACAAATAATTCTGAATATAGCCTAAATTTTTTGAAAACAACGCAATATTTTCCAATACATGATTTTGAAGAACTGTCCATGGATGTGCTAACGTTAAAATGTAAGCTCAAAAATTCAATCGTCTCGTCTTCCCATATCAGAATGAAAGGAACCGGCATGTATTATTCCGGCGTACGCATCAATGATGACAACAACATTGAACTGACAATTATCAATGAGGGTGAATCTATCATCCTGAATACAACCATATCGAACGAACACGGAGAAATTCTTCGTATTTTCGAAAGCAGACCAAAGACACGCATCCTTCTTCAATCCTCAAAGAATGTACTGTCCTTTGAGAAAACCATTGGCTCTCTTCATCATGAGTGGAAATCTCTTCCTCTCTCCGAGTTGGAAACATCTCGTAAACAATTTTCAGATAATATTTCTCATCTGAATGATACTCACCAGATAGCAAGACTTGCCCTGTTTCACTGGAAATCGATCACGCCAAACGAATTGGTAGAAGGGGATTTCTTACACGAACTGGCGGTTGGACTGGATGAAAACGAGGAGTAAAACAGAAATTTGATTTGACGCAAAACAAAAAAAGACCGGAGCTAAAAGCTCCGGTCTTACAATTTCTTAGAATCCCTTGGAATTCGTTTTTAACTTTTTCAATATCGCAGTGACTTTGTCCACTTTATCAGGGTTCATATCCCTGACGGTCAGATTTGCATCTTCATGTCCAGCGTGAGAACAGAACGCCATCGTAAAGCATGACGTACCACCCCGAATGATTTTCAGGGACAGATTGGCGTAATGACAATGGACACCAATGAACATGCAGACATCGATCTTGTTATGCCAGATTGTCAGGTTAGGGTGGTTCGGATTAATTTCTGCCTCCGGATCAATCTTCGGGTATTTTGGTCGATAGTCCGGCATTGGAATAATATTGATCCCACCAGCCACGGATAGCCTTTCAACCGCTTCTGCTGTTCTCAAAGCTTTCTCGTTCCATCCCCATAACACTAGAGGTCCTGGGAAAATTGTCGGAACTTTAGCCGACGAAAGTTTACGCGCAGACTCTTCGATAGCTTGTTCTTCAGAAACAATCTGCCCTTCAACGTGACCATAGCCCTCATCTGGCAATATATTACCAGCAAGTGCAGCTGCAGGGGGTAAAAAACCTTCAGGTCCACTCAAAACCTTGTACGGATTCACTTTCACTCCTTATAAAAACGGAAATAAACTGAAACTCGAACAGAGTCTTTTATCGATGAACCCTTGAACTCTGTTTAAAGTTTCTTTACTTGTCTTCACCCACCTTGAAATTGGCTTCAATATAATGTTCCGCCCAGTCCAGGTAGATTCGACCGCTGTCTTTAATGGCTATATAAGCCACAAGCATGGGCTTCATTTTATCCTCAGGAATACCCAAGGACTTTCCTTGCTCAATTTCCTGATCGAGCACTTGCATGAATTTGTCCATTGCAAATCGAACATCTTCGAGAGCGCTATCAAGATTATCCAATGTCAGCCCTCAACATCTTACCGACTGACCATAGCAATTGCGCTATGCTTGGCAGCATTACAAACGACAACGCAAAGTTCGCATCCCTTGCAGCGAGATTCAACAACATAGGCAACTTTTTTTTCGTCATTCATCAAGATACAGTTGGCCTCTGGACAATACATAATACAAAGGCGACAACCCTTGTTTGCTACACACGCCTCTTCACTGATTTCAGCAACATTGTACATGTGAGATCCATTTCTCCCTAGGCCATGACTGCCGGAATGTAGTTATTGCTTTTTGCATAATCTTTTGCTCTATCGTATGCAACCTTAATTGTGTCGAGATTCTTTTGAAGAAGCATTTCCTTTTTAGCAAATTTCTTCTTGATTGCTTCATCCAGCGTGGCAGTACCACCGGAAGCAACATACTTCTTCCCAAAGCGATCTTGAAGAGCAAGATCGAGGGCTTCCATACCGATGACATCCGTTAGTCCCGAGACACTGCCAATCATTGCCATGTTGGTTGAAAGCTCGGTTCCAGCGATATCCAGAGCCATCTTCGTCGCAGGGACATAATAAACCAGAATACCCATTTGATCGAGTTCTTCTTTTTCGGCATCCGTCAGAAGCTCTATGTCATCATTGATAATGACGATCCCTTTTTGCTTAATGCCTGAATAAAATGGCATTGTGTAGCTTTTTCCCATCGTAATAACCTGTGGATGAAAAACCATAACCACATCCGGATAAACGAGTTCTCCCCTGTCATAAATCTTTTCCGGTCCAATCCGGACATAGGATTCAGCAGGAGCCATTCTTTTTTCCGCACCAAAAAATGGATTTGAAATCGAGAACTTGTCTTCTTTTGAAGCCGCCATTGCCATAATATGGGCTATGGTCACGTTGAAGGGCTGA
>JAMCWZ010000127.1 GCA_023480765.1 Nitrospirota bacterium | reverse complement strand
CCCCGGATTCATGCAAAAATCGAAAACGGGGACATCCAAATGAATATCACTCTTTATGTGGGACAGGTTCACCCCTTGTCCTGGGCCGCCATTCCCTACCAGACCCTTGGAAAGAAATCCCTTTCACGACTCTATGAATTTGTCCGCAATTTTTCCGACAAATCCGCCTACCTGGCCCAAGACTTTATCTCCCCCATCTTCCGTTACTCCCACTTTTGGATGGGACAGGGCTATAGAATGGAATCTCTTCGGACAATCGCGGAGATGCTCTCCCCTTCTCCCCTGACCCTTCCCGTTATCCCAATCTGGGGACTGACGAGCGACACTCTTTTGATCATCCGACAATCGGCCCGCCTGTCCGATCCGGTCTTTCTGGACTGGGAGAAAGGCCTGGCCGTCATTCTTCTTCGAAATTGCACCCTTGAGGTCGCGGAACAAAAAGTTTTTGACAATTTGTCCAAACGAATGCAACTCCCCCTCGAACCTCCCGTGACTGTCGGAAGCTTTCTCGAGAACAACTGAACCTTTTCGCCCGACTCCGGTTGCGGCAACAAAAACCTGATTTCACAGAGCCATCTCTCGTGATACAATCACCCTGAACCGGTTTTTGAGACAACCTCAAAAAAGGTCCGGAACCCTTTTCTGGTCCGGCCTCCTTATACTTTCAATTCTCTCCCCGCGGAGCGATTCATGTCCACTGAAGAAAGTCCGGATCAGATCCTCGATCTGAGAGGCGTCAAGTGTCCGTTTAATTTTGTCAAAACCAAGCTGAAACTGGAAACCATGGAATCCGGACAGACTCTTCAGGTTGTTCTTGATCCGGGGGAGCCCGTGGCAAACGTTCCCCGGTCCGCTCGCGATGAAGGTCATCAGATTCTTTCCGTTTCCGAAAGAGAGGATGGCCTGTACAACGTTCTCCTGCGGAAGAGCGGAGCATGAACCCAAAAAACTTGTTCCCCGGGTTCTCTTCATGAAAACAGGGATTCTTCTTTCCACTCACCCGGAAAAAGGAGACGCGAGACTGGTGAGGTCTCTGGTGGAGGAGGCTCTGAAGCGAGAGGACAAGGTCTATCTGTATCTCCTGGACGATGCAACCCTTTACCTCCGGGAATCCTGGCCCAACGATCTGGTCGACCGCGGAGTTCACGTCTACAGTTGTGCATATGGAGCCCAGAATCGGAAAATCTTTGACTCTGGCAAAACCACTTTTTGTGGTCTGGTCGTTCTGACGCAATTGATGGAAGGATGCGACCGGTTCGTGTCCTTTAACTAAAAGAAAGGTCTTCTTTGTCTTCAAACACGGAAAAAACGCCTTCAAACGCAACGCTTGTCTTTATCAAGAGCGATCCCCGGGAATCCCCAAGACCGGCCGAAGCGGTCAGGGTCACCGCCGGTCTTGTCGGAGGAGAAATTCCGGTCAGCCTTTACCTTTTTCGGGAAGCTCTCCCACTGTTTGAAGACAACCTGGAAGACATGGAAGACGGAGAGATCCTCACAAAATTCTGGAATCAGTTTCCGGAGATGGGCGTGGAAATTTTCTACGAACCGGATCCGGACGTGCCGCCTCCCGCGGGTGCCCGTCCGATGTCACCGGAGGAACTCTCGGAATATCTGGAGGGATTTTCCCAGTTTCTCTTTTTCTGAAAGCGTCTTTGGCCGTCAACTCCGGGGAGGTCGCCCTTTGCCGAGACAGGAAGAAAACCGATGAATACATCACCATCCGGAGAGTCGAGCGGCATTCTTGTCCTTGTCCGCACCCCTCTTGACGGAAGCAGCACAACTCTGCTCCGGAAGATCCTTTCCAACCCGCAAAACAGTGCCGTCTTTCTCGATCCGGCCGTTCCCTGGAAGAACCTTCCGGAAGAACGGGTCTATCGCCTGGATGAAAAGACAGTTTTCTGGAGCGAAGTCTATGATCTTGTCCGGAAGAGTCCAAAAATTTTGACACTGGCCTGACGGGTCGTCGGGAGAGCGTGTTGGTTTTTCCGGTTAAACGCCTCGCCTCTTGTCTTTCGCTCTTCAATCTTTTATTCTTTAAAGATTATCGCATGTGTCTTTGCCTGTGGAGAGATGTCCGAGCGGCCGAAGGAGCACGACTGGAAATCGTGTAGGTGCCTAAAAAGTGCCTCGGGGGTTCGAATCCCCCTCTCTCCGCCATGAATGTTATCCGGCGGTGGTAAACCGTAAAAGTCTCCGGAAGGGGAGCCAGGCTCCGTGCAACAGGGCCCCGTGAACCCCGCCAGGTCCGGAAGGAAGCAACGGTAGCGGATTGCTCCGTGTGCCCCGGAATGACCTGGTTCCCCTTCCGGAGATTTCACTTTCCTCTTTTGATTCCCCCGGGTCTGATGTCAACCATCCTGTCTTTGGCCAGAAAATGGCGTCCCCAACTTTTTTCCGATCTTGTCGGTCAGGAGTTTGTTGTTCGGGCTCTCACCGGAACCCTTGGCTCCGGAAAGCTTCCACAGGCCCTTCTTTTTTCCGGAGACAGGGGCGTTGGAAAAACAACCGTCGCTCGTATCCTCGCAAAAGCCATCAACTGCGAAAAGGGTCCCACGGTCGATCCTTGTCAGGAATGCGATTCCTGTCTTGAAATAACCCGCGGTACTTCTCCGGACGTGCTGGAAATCGACGGTGCGTCCCATACCGGCGTCGAGGACATCCGGAGTCTGCGGGAAGGAATACGGTACCTTCCCTTCAGGAGCCGGTCGCGTGTCTACATTATCGATGAAGTCCATATGCTGTCGCAGGCCGCCTTCAATGCCCTCCTGAAAACCCTGGAAGAACCTCCACCCCATGTCGTCTTTATTTTTGCCACGACCGAGGATCATAAAATTCCGGACACCATCCTTTCCCGCTGCCAGCACTTTCGTTTCCGGTCACTCGGCGTTCCCGAGATTACTGCCAAGCTGGAAAATATCGTGCGACAGGAATCTCTCTCTTTTCCCCGGGCGATCCTGAACCTCATCGCGAGGGCATCTGGAGGCAGCCTCCGCGACGCGTTGAGCCTTTTGGATCAAATTCGTTTTCTCGGCGACACCCCAAGATCCGTTGAGGAAACAGCTCTCTTTCTGGGAATGGCCGGAGGGCTTCCGGAAAAAAAGCTGCTCGACTCCCTTCTGGAAGGAAACCTGAAAAACGCACTGGAAAACGGTGATCGCATGTTGGCAATGGGAATTGATCCCAGAGCAACACTACGGTCCCTTGCCTCCAAAGTCCGGGACCTTCTGATGTCCTCTCTTCTGGAATGTCCCCTGACAGATCCCCGCTTTGCCTGGGATGAAAGTGAAGTTCCCGAAACACCCCTTCCCGGAGCGTTCTTTCTGGAACAAATGCTCTCCCTTCTTCTCGAAGGAGAGATGGGGATCCGGAAATCTCCTCAACCTTCAATCACGTTTCTCCTCTTCCTTTGCCGGATTGTGCATATTCAAAACATCCTTCCCCTTCCCGAAATCCTTGACCGGCTTTCAAAAACGGGCTCCTCCTTGCCTCCAGGGTCTTCCTCCCGGCCTGCTTCGCGTCCGACCGTTCCAAACACTGTCACAACAATGCAGACGGACAATCCCTCGACCGGCAACGACCCCCGCATACCTTCAGACTGGCATCAAATACTGGAAAAATGTCGTGATGCCGGACCGACTGTCCTGGAACTGCTGGAACATTGCCCTGTTAAAAAGCTGTCCGCCGGACACTTCCTTCTGAAGGCACCGAATGCTTTTATGGAAAAAAGGATTCAGGAAATCCTTCCTGTCTTTCAGGAAGTGGTCAAAAAGAACGTTGGCATCCCCTTCGAACTCGTGGTGTCGACGGATTCCGCCGACAAAAGCCCGGAGCCAGATTCCTCCGAGGCTCTCGCCCGCAATCATCCTATGGTGCGCGAGGCGGCCTCCCTTTTTGGTGGGGAGGTCATTGTCACCCGAAAAAGCGGATTTTCAGAAACGTCCCCCGGAACAGAGGAGAAAAAAGAATGATGCCGGATTTCATGAAGAAAGCGCAGGAACTGCAGGAAAAAATGGCGAAAATCCAGGAGGATGCCGGCTCCCGGACAGTCGAGGGATCTGCGGGAGGAAAAATGGTGACGGTGACGGTCAATGGCCGCATGGAAGTCGTCTCCTTGCGCATTGAGCCAGCCATCCTCAAGAATGAAGACCCTGCCTTCATCGAAGATCTCATTGTTGCCGCCCTGAATGACGGTCTGAAAAAAGCCCGTGACATGATGGCCCAGTCCCTGCTGGAGGCATCCGGACTTCCCCCGGGGCTGGGCGGGTTTCCCGGACTCTGACAGGAAGAACTGATGGGATCGCATGCAAGCAGGGACTTTTCAAACAAATCTCCCTACCCGCTTCCTTTTCATCACCTGATCGAATCTCTCAGGACGCTGCCGGGCATCGGAATCAAGACAGCCACCCGGCTCGCCTTTCATCTTCTCAAGGCACCGGAGGCGGAGGCGTTGCAGCTTTCCCGGGAAATCTCCGGACTTCGTGAGGCGCTGGTTCTCTGCCCCCAATGCCAGAACATCATGGACCGCGATTCCCGGCTCTCGTGTTGTACAATATGTTCGGATCCCGCGCGCGACCCGGGAACGGTTATGGTTGTTGAAGATATCCAGACCCTTTACTCCATTGAGCGGACCGGAGAATTCCGGGGGCGTTATCATGTTCTTCTTGGCCGGCTCTCTCCTCTTGAGGGGATCGGACCGGAAGCGCTCAGGGTCCGGGAACTTCTGGACCGGACTGGAACCGGAGAAATTCATGAAATGATTCTCGCAACATCCCCGACCGTGGAAGGAGAATCGACAGCCCTCTACCTGGCTCGCCTCTTCAAGCCTCTCGGCGTGAAAGTGAGCCGGATCGCTTTTGGCATCCCGGTTGGTCTCGAACTGGAGTTTGTCGACGATATCACCCTGATACGGTCTGTCGAAGCAAGACGCCCGATGTGACCCCCCTCGGCCCATGCCGGCCGAACGTTTCAGGCAAGGAAAAGAAAGGACTTTTGATGGATACTCCTGATGGAGACGGCGGTCAATCGACTGTATTCCGGAGTCTGGACGAGGAAATCCGGCGGAGAAGGACGTTTGCCATCATCTCCCACCCGGATGCCGGAAAAACGACCCTGACAGAAAAACTCCTCCTCTATGGAGGAGCGATCCATATGGCAGGGTCCATTAAAAGCCGGAAAGCAACACGCTATGCCACGAGTGACTGGATGGAAATCGAGCGCCAGCGTGGAATCAGCGTCACCTCCAGCGCCCTGCAGTTCGAATTCGACGGATTTTCGATCAACCTTCTGGATACCCCCGGACATAAGGATTTCAGCGAAGATACCTACCGGACTCTCGAGGCGGCCGATTCCGTCATTATGCTCCTCGACGGAGCCAAAGGAATCGAACCCCAGACCCTGAAGCTTTTTGAAGTTGCCCGGCTCAGGAACCTTCCGATCGTCACCTTCATCAACAAGGTTGACCGGGAATCTCTCCCTCCCCTGACACTCCTGTCCGAAATCGAAAAAAATCTGTCCATCCGCGCGTTGCCCCGAAACTGGCCCATCGGGATGGGGAGGACCTTCCGCGGAGTTTTCGATCTTGTCGATCGGAAGGCCCATCTCTATGTGGCCCAGGACCACGGAAGCGCACGGTCAGAAGAGGAGGTCACAGACATTTCGGACTCCCGTTTCTCTTCCATCCTGTCCGGTATCGGAATCGAAGACGAGTTCTGGGAGGAGGTCGATTTGCTCGACTCCGATCTCGGGCTCTGGGACCAGGAGGCCTTCCGAAAAGGGCACATTACGCCGGTTTTCTTCGGCAGCGCCCTGAACAACTTTGGTGTGGAGCTGTTTCTCAAGGCTTTTCTGAGACTTTCTCCTTCACCCGGTGCACACATGAGCGATACAGGTCCAATCAATCCGGAAACCCCCCAGTTTTCCGGATTTATCTTCAAGATCCAGGCCAACATGGATCCCCAGCATCGGGACCGATTTGCGTTCCTCCGGGTATGCTCCGGCCAGTTCCGGAAAGGGATGACCGCAAAAAATGTCAACACGGGACAGGAGGTTCGCCTGTCGAAAACCCTCCAGTTCATGGGACAAAGGCGGGAAGCTGTCGACGTCGCCTATCCCGGAGATATCATCGGTCTCCATGACCCCGGAATCTTCCACATTGGAGATACACTGACGGAAAAAGGAGATTTTGTTTATGAGGGAATCCCTCATTTTTCCCCGGAATTTTTCGTGCGGGTGCAAATTGAGGATCCCTTAAAAAGGAAACACCTCCGAAAAGGCTTGCTTCAGATCGCCGAAGAAGGCGCCATCCAGATGTTTACGCTTGATCCGGAAGGAGAGAGGGATGTTCTGGTCGGTGCTGTCGGACAACTGCAGTTCGAAGTTCTGAAGTTCCGCCTGGAGCACGAATACAAGGTCAGGGCCAAACTGGAACCCATGAACTATGACAGGGTTCGCTGGATTACCGGTCCTTTGGACCTGATTTCGAATCTCTCGAGCACGCTCGATACGCTTCTGGTCTTCGACAGGGAAAAAAGCCCTGTCGCTCTTTTTCGAAACGAATGGGCCCTGCGCTATGTCGTCGAAAAATATCCCTCACTCGGCTTTCACGGAACGTCCCCGCGGACTTTCCGGAAAAACGGGAGATCCCGCTAGGGAGTCCGGTACGGATTTCAGAAGAACTGTCCTGTAGGGATAAGGAAGCTCAATGCCTTCTTTGTGAAATCGTTCGGCCAAAGCAAAATTGAGGTCACTGATGACCGTGTGCCGGAGAATGCCGTCCCTCACCCAAAACACGAGCTCCATATCGAACGAGGATTCTCCGAAGTCCTTGAACCAGACGACGGGAGAGGGATCCGACAACACCTCCGGATGTGCGAGGGCGACATCCAGCATAATCGTTCGCGCCCGGTCAAGAAGGCTCACATCCATCCCGATCCCCACATTCAGATGCAACCGGATTTTCTTGTCGAGATGGCTCCAGTTAATCACCTTGTTTGCGATGAAATGACTGTTCGGGATAATAATGGCCACATTGTCCCGGCTCATGATCGTCGTCGAACGCGGCCGTATCTCCTTGACCGTTCCGAGGACTCCGTCGAGCTCGATCAGGTCTCCGACCTGGATAGATTTCTCCATCAGAATAACAAACAGCGCGATGATGTTTGCGGCGACACCCTGAAGTCCGATACCGAACCCGAGACCGACAACTCCCAGAACACCTTCCAGAGAGGTCACCTGGATCCCCAGATTTTCCAGCGCAATCATGGCTGTCAGAAGGAGAATCAGATAACCGGAGAAGGTAGAGAACATCTTCATCAGATGTTCTCCCTGGGGATTTCTCTGGTTGGCCGCTTTTTTTTCAAAAGCCCGTCGGACAACCCCTTTCACGACCAGGCCGGCGATAATGATCAGGACAAAATCGAGAAGCCCTGCAAACGTGACCGGAGTCTTTCCCAATGTAAAAAGAATTGTTTCGTGATGACGGGAAGAGTCCAGAGAAAAAGAAACAGGATGAAACTCAGCAGAATTGAACACTTCCGGCCTCGGGGTCCATGCTTAGAAGCGGACGGGATTTTTTTCCGGTCTCTCCGGCATAACGGAAGAGAACTGGCGGAGAGGCAGGGATTCGAACCCTGGGTGAGGCTTTAGACCCCACATCCGCTTAGCAGGCGGACGCCTTCGACCACTCGGCCACCTCTCCGGAAGAGAAATCAGTATTTGGCGGAGGGGGTAGGATTCGAACCCACGGAGCTTTCGCTCTACGGTTTTCAAGACCGCCGCCTTCGACCGCTCGGCCACCCCTCCGGACCGGAAGACGAAAGCTCTGTCTTCTCGGAAAAACGTATGGCCCCAGAATGTATCACAGGGGAAAGTGTATGACAATGTTCCCGGGGAGAGCCCTTCTTTAAACGAAACAGTCACAGGAAAGAGGAGAAAGGGGATCATTGCGATGCTTTCTTGCCCCGCAGCGGGAGGAAATCCGGCGGAAACGTGCGTTTCATCACGGACCGTCCCGTCCCGGGAGCCCGACTCCACCACAGATCCGGCTCCTCCCATCGTCCACTCCCGTTTTCCCGGACCACCAGACACCCGCCGTCCAGTCTGTCTTCCATCATGACTCTCGCCTGCGGATCATCCGTTTTTCCCACAAGACTCAAAGCTTCCGTTCGGGTCGAAAACGCGGGAGAACACACAGAAGCTTCCCCCGTCTGTCCGCGACAGGACGGGACCTTCAGAACGGTGAAGGACTCCTGATTCTTTCTCAAAGGAGGGTGGTACGACAATCGAACACCGGTTCCCCTCAATGACCCACCGGCGCCCTGAGCGTTCCGTTCCCGTTGTTGTTCGGATTGACAGGCACATCCGGTGAAGGGACCCCGGGAAGGTTCGGACCATTGTCCGGCGAAAGCAGCGGGTTAAAGTGTCCCTGTCCGGTGCCTTCCCCTTCCTTGACCGGATGGAGAAGCGTCGCAATCCAGGAGATCGCCCGTTTGACACCTCTGTCATCCGGATCGAGACGGGAGGCTTCTTTTTCCTCCGTCATTCCTTCTTCCGGAAACCCGAGATGGGCCAGCGCCACCCCCAGAATCATATGGGCAGAGGGATCGGAGTTCCGAATTTTCAGGGCTTTCTCTTCTGATGCCCTTGCCAGTCGCCAGTTCCCCCGAGAGGCATACGCCCAGCCGATAGCTTCCCACGCCATCTCGTCTTTTGGATTCAGCGCCAGTGCCTGTCGTTCGGACCGGATCTCCTGGCGGAAATGGCCTGTATTTCCGAGAGCGATACCCAGACTGACCCTTGCGGCTTCGCTTTTCGGGTTCAGAACGAGAGCTTTTCTTTCTTCGATCACAGCTTTTTCGTTTTCGTCCAGTTTTCCATAGGCCAGTCCCAGAAGAAAATGAACCATGGCATAATCCGGATAGGCTTTCAGGAGTGTCTTCAAAATGGGAACCGCTTTTTCCGGATGATCCTCCAGAATCAGTCGGGCACTTTTTTGGAGCGGAACCTTCAGTCCGGCGGGATCATCCGGTCCGGACAGCGGCTCCCCGTTCCCGGCGACCGGGAAAACGCAAACGAGAAACACCACCAAGAAGGCCAGAACGAGAAACCTGTTGAACAAACGATATCCTTTCCTGCTGGAGAGAGACTGATTCATGGTAACCGAAAATTCCGATGACGGAAATATGGACGAACGATGGATGACCGAAGCGCTGTCGGAAGCAAAAACAGCGATGGAGAAAAACGAGATTCCGATTGGAGCCATTCTTGTCGATGCGAACGGGACCGTCCTCGGAAGAGGACACAACCAAAGAGTGGGATCGACGGACCCGACAGCCCATGCGGAAATCGTCGCCCTCCGGTCCTCCGGCCTTCATGTGAAAAATTATCGTCTCCCCGGAACGACGCTCTACGTCACGGTTGAACCGTGCCTGATGTGTTTTGGTGCTCTCCTCGAAGCGCGTGTTGAAACAGTGGTTTTCGGGATCCGAGAACCCCGATGGGGGGTCACCGGATCCCTCTACGACCTCCAGAACGACCCCCGGTTCCCCCACCGTATCCGGGTCCGGGAAGGTGTTCTGTCCCACGCCTGTCTGGATTTGCTCCAGTCCTTCTTCCAGTCAAGACGCCCCACGGGAAGCGAACGCTAACCGGTTGGTATCTCCTCGGCTCTCATGCTACTATACACCCAAGGAAACGATGATTGATCCCGGATCGGAGAGATGGCCGAGAGGCTGAAGGCGGTTGACTCGAAATCAACTCTGGGGGTAACCCCAGCGGGGGTTCAAATCCCTCTCTCTCCGCCACACCCTCTTGCTTCGAGGGGACCGTGAAACTCAAGAAATCCCGCAAAAAAATCCCTGATTATCCTGTCTTCGACGCTCTGGCCGAGTCAAACGGTATCTCTGCACTCTATATCGGCTCAGATTACCGCATCAAATGGATTTCCCCGGAAGCCCGAAGAATCCTGGGAGTTTCCCAGGACGTCCAGGATCATCTTTGCCGGGATTTGCTCGAAGGGCGTCTTTGCACCTCCGAATGCCGCCTGTCCTCCAAAGAAGGCGTGACCGGAAGCTCTCCTTTCCAGGAATGCTGCTTCCAGCCATCCCATCCTCCTTTCCAGATCCGGACGGAACTCGTTCCGGAATCCGGAACCGAAGGCGGCGGGCTTCTGAAAAGCTTCCGGATCGCCCCGGACTCCATCGTCGACGATCCCCCTTCCTCATTCGTCGCCAAGGGACCATGGGCCGAAGAAATTCTGTCTCTTCTGCCCCGAATTGCACGCTCTGATCTTCCGATCCTTCTGATTGGCGAAACGGGAACAGGAAAGGAATGTCTGGCACGGATGATTCACCAGGAGAGCCATCGTTCCTCCGGTCCTTTCGTTGTCCTGGACCTTTCC
>JAMCWZ010000123.1 GCA_023480765.1 Nitrospirota bacterium | reverse complement strand
GAATTGGCCTAATCCATCAATAAGAAATTCAAGATTTCTTATTGATTATTATAAAGTAAAGCAAAGAATTCTTCTAATGGTGCATTCTGTTTATCTTGAACAGATGCTCTCGATACAAAACCAACCGATGAAATTTTCTCATTAAATCAGCCCAACGCCCCAAATTATTTGTCTGACGAATTTTAGCAAAAAACAATAGGATCTTAGAATTTGCAAATGCTTTTCATTAATGAGAGAATGCGAATTCTTATAGAACTCCCTGATGAAAAATGTCTTCAAGGAGTTTTTCCCCGGATAACAGCGGTGGATAGGGTTTTTATCATTGAAAACTTGCGGGGATTTGCGGGTATCAGGCATTCTTCGGGAAGACGAACGATTTCCTTTTCCGGATTAATCGGGTTTACCCGGATATTGTCTCAAACGCCCAATTCTCCGTGCTAAAACGAATGAGGGAGTCTCTCTCGATTTTTAGAGAGTATTCCTGATAAGCATAAGGAGGGGCTTTGTTCGAATATAGGGCGAAAAACCTTCCAAGAGCACCGGAACATTTGATCAGAATCTTGGGTTTGCCATTCAAGGCGACGATGCGAATCGAAGAAGCTTTGACGCACAGGTCCGCATCTCACGAAAGGGGTCGTAAGACCCCCGTTCCCAATTATGAGCGGTTAGAGTTTCTTGGTGACCGGGTTATTGGGTTAATCGTGAGCGAGTACCTGCTTAATACTTGGCCGTCTGCATCGGAAGGGGATATCGGGCAGATTTTTTCAGGTATAGTGAGTACTCAGACCCTCGCATCGATAGCAAGAAGAATGGACCTTGGCTCTTATATGATTCTCGGGAAGGGCAGTCATTCTTCTGGTGACAGAGAAAACTCATCGTTGCTGGCAGATACGTTCGAATCACTGGCAGCTGCAATATACATTGAGTACGGGCTTGAAACATGCAGGCAAGTGCTCATTCCCTGGTTTACCCAACCATTGATAGAGATAGTTCAGAAAATAGAGCATATACGAGAAGTTCGGGATTCTTCAAGCACTACCGTTTCGGCTGCCGTATCTCCTCAGACTTCACCAGCAAGAGGAGGAAGTTTTAATTACAAACTTTTACTCCAGAAATGGTGTCAGTCAAAAGCAGAAGAACTACCTGTCTACCAGGTGCTTGAGGAGATAGGCCCTGCACACCAAAGACGGTTCAGATTAGGCGTCTTTGTCAAAGGTAAACTGCTGGGAGAGTCCGAAGAAACGACAAAAAGAGGTGCGTCCGTTCATGCGGCAAAGAATGCATGGGAACGCATTCAAGCCGGAGCGAATGTTCTGGGTGAAGATACTCTGGAGACGTCTGAAGTTCAGGTCCAATCATGTGAATCGAATAATCTTGAAGGGACTTTGAATGAGGATCGTCCAGGAGAACAAGTACCGGATGATGTCGATAAGAATCCGTTAGATCAGGAAATAAACCAGGAAACAAAAAAGGATATCGAACATATTTCGGACAATCCGGTTGAAATGAAACGAAATGAAACACATGTTGAAACATTTGGGATGGAGGAAGGTGTTATTTATTCTGGAACATCACATGAGAATAGTGAGGAAGAAAACAGGGGATGAAGTTTCTCATCCCCTTTCAAGAGGATAAAAAAACCTTAAAAATGGCCAATGGGAACATGATTTGCCGTCGCATAGATTTTACCAAAGATAACAACCAGGGCGACGAGGGTTCCTATAACCATCGAAAATGTGACCATGACCTGAGCGTTTCCCGAATCGGAAGAATTTTTCATGACAGTACCTCCCGTTTAAAAAGGAATTATTCACTAGAACATCCGTAGCCAAGTATGTTTCAAAATAGTTACGGAGTTTTTGAAACATATCACTTCGTCTTAAATAAAGTCAATCGAATAAAACTTTAATTTGAGTTTTTCAAGGAGCCATTGAAGGATGGAAACAGAAATTTTGGATTGCTCAGGAATGGCCTGTCCGATGCCAGTTTTGAAAACGAGAAAGTCCATTGATCAATTAAATGTCGGGGATGTTCTGTTAATGATATCGACTGATCCGGGCTCAAAACCTGACATGGAAGCATGGACAAAAAAAACGGGTCACTCTCTTCTCGAGTTCAGGAAAGAGGAAGAAAAATATAAGTTCTGGATTAAGAAAACGCATGAATAATGAATAAGGGAACCTACAACAGTTCCCCTATTCAGGATTTTATCGGGGAAAAGGGAGGGAAAAAGGAGATGCGGGCCGTCCCAAGGCGGGAATGGAGACAGTCAGATCACCGGAACCCATTTCAGTCTGGCAACCCAAACGCTGGTCATCTCCGAGCATCATAGCTTTGGCGAGGAAAGATTCTTTCGAATTTCTTGGTTTGAGCGAATCAGCGCCTTCTTTGACGACAACTGTGCATGTTCCGCACGCAGCATTTCCGCCACAAATGAAACCAAAATTGATTCCCTGAAGGCTAGCTCCCATCAGGATTGGCATACCCTCTTCGATATCCAGTTCCTTATCAAGTTCCATGATCTTAAGCTTGGGCATTGGGATCCTTTCATTCGCTGCATACTATTTAGTAGCTTCATAATTAGATTGTAAAAATAGTCATACCCTTGCGTCAATCCGTTCGGAATTTCATAGAGGAAATCCGGCTTTGAAAGAGTAGCCTGTATTGGGTGAAAGCAAGACTGGATTGGAAAAAAGGTCCGGGATTATAATATAGGCAAGAATATAGGCAAGGGAGATGAGCGATGTTTGAAATGTTCGTGAGAGAGATATTTTTTGACGGGTCTACAAAATCCTATATCCTGATTTTACAGGATGAAGAGAAAAACAGTACACTTCCCATCTGGATCGGCCCTTTCGAAGCGCAAGCGATATCGATGGGAAAAGCGGGGACACCGCCAGAACGACCTCAGACGCATGACCTTTTTGTTTCGTTATTAAGTCATCTTAAGATAAGAATCTTATCCGCCATTATCGAAAAAGTGGAAGAAGGAACTTTTTTTTCGACGATTCATCTATTATCAGAGTCTTCAGAATTTTCAATAGATGCAAGGCCCAGCGATGCAGTGGCTATTGCCTTACGGGCTCAAGTTCCTATCTACGTTAAAGAGGAGGTCCTCCATCAGATTCCCGAACATCCCGATTTCAGACAACTCCTCGACAGTCCGGAAGATACGGACCCACCTGAATAGCAGATTCTTTCTGGTTATAGCGGCTATGTTTATTTTGTCGATGGGAAATGCTTGCATACAAGAAAAATCTGTCAAGTCTATCAATGATCTGTCGATGACATCCTATGTCGATCATGATGTAACCTGGAACGACCTCAGAAGTGGGGGATTGGCCATATTTCCTACCCGCGTCAATGTCGGAAAAAAAATCGAAGCTCAAATCATTGAGAATCTTCTAAACAAGGAAATTCGTCGAAGATTTGCTGGTGTACATATTGTCGACTATGAAGAAATGCAACGATTTTCTTCCAAATCAAAACGGAAAAAATGGACTGAAACGCTCGTATCCCACTCTTCTCCTCATTCAATCAGAGGTACGGAGAATCTGGATGCGCTCTCGATAAAACTTGGAGTCCGTTATTTCTTGCAAACAGATATCCGAATATCAGGTGTTGAAGGTGGAGCGGAGCATGTCCGCATATTCGGACGTTTATGGGATGGGAAAACAAGAGAAATTCTCTGGAGTGGTTATGGTGAGGCTCGTGGCTACGTCTACTTGTTCTTCCCCGCTATTCCAGCTTCGTTCGAGAAAACCTCTTACAGGGCGATCCAGGGACTCGTTAAAAGAATACCGGTCGGAAAGTCTGTCAAATAAAGACAGATTCCTTACACAGGAACGGCGACAGGTAATCCAATCCACGGACTGACACTGCTTGAAGATTCGATCGGCACAAGGAGATCCTTCTCAAGCAAGAAAGAAAGAAAGCGGGAATGAAAGGCGTGCCCTCCCCGGGAGACGGAAAACTGTCCAACCAACGGTTTGTTCAATAAACGAATATCTCCAAGAAAATCGAGTATTTTGTGTCTGACGAATTCATCCTGATATGTTTGAATGGATGGGTTAATGACACCTTCTTTTCCAATGACAATTGCATTGTCTAGGGATCCACCCTTCGCCAGTCCTGCAGATTGCATCTTTTCAATATCTTCTAAAAAGCAAAATGTTTTGGCATGAGCGATGTCGGATTCGAATTCGCCCTTTTTAAGGGTAAAGCGAAAAGATTGCTGGAGGCGAGTTCCAAAAGCGATGGAATACGCGACGGATAATTCTTGAGCGGGTTCAATGCGGATGGATTTTTCGCCTTCTTCAAATTCGACGATTTTGGAGACAGTATAAAAAGTCTGTTTTAAAGGTTGTTCATGTGCGCCGGCAGAACGGAATGCCTGGAGGTAAGGAGTGGCGCTACCATCAAGAATGGGGAGCTCGGGTCCATCGATTTCTATGTTGAGATTGTCCAGATAAAAACCGTTGATGGCCGACATAAGATGTTCGATGGTCTGAATAAAAACACCATCTTTTTCCAATGTGGTAGACAATATGGATTTATCGAGGGAAACATGATGGATGAGAGCCGGAATTCTCAGATTTCCTTTATCGGTTCTTATAAAATGAATTCCCGAATCCGGAGGAGCAGGAAAAATGCGGACCTGCGCGGGCTTTCCACTATGAAGGGCAATTCCGTTAAGGCTGACTACTTTTCTGAGTGTTCGCTGATTTCGCATGTCCGGCTCCTTTCAAAGAATATAAACTTCTTCCGAAGTGAGACAAGCATTTTAAATGCCAAGGGAATATGTGCTGAAAGTATTTTTTTAAGTAATTATTGTTAAATGTTAAAAATAAATTTCAATGATCCGCGAGAGTACGGAGGATAAGAGATGTGTGGCAGGGGCTCCACAACGTGTGGCAATCTGTCACCATCATTTGTTTGTATGTAAAATTGTTGTCAGGGGATATTGGTCGGTGGTTTTGTAAACATCGTAATGATGGGAATCGCTCCGACGAAAGAGAAAAAACTGATAAAGATGATCAGCAGAGTGATGAATACCCATGCTGGAATCTTGAAGTCGTCCCGATTTTGCCACTGTTTTCGAATAACAAAGAAGGAAAATGTGGCAAAGAAGAGCAATGCGACGAGAGCAGCCCCTTTCATCAACGGATCGGACACGGTATAAAGAATCCATGAAATCAGGATGAGGATCAGGCCAGGGATGAATATCTTTAGGAAAAACCGTTTTTCTAGGGGTTTCATTCATCCTCCGGTGATCGGGGCTGATGACGGGCTCTATTCACACAGATAGAGTCTGGCATCCTATATTATGAATTTTGGTTGACCAAGTGAAAGAACACCCGAATACGGATATCCGGCATTGATTCTGTCAGAAGTCACCCCAGGGAACGTCTTAAAAGTGCAGCGTCAAACAGATACGGAGAAATATCTTTCTCCTCTTGAGTTAGGAAATAAATACTCGACACTATATTCCGATGCAAGTAGTGTTCTATCGTAACGGGACCTAGTTCAAGCTTGAAATATTTTTCCGCAATGACAATATCTTCCAGTACGCGTTCCCACGCCGGGTTGCCTGAAGCAAGAAATCTGAGGTTTTCCCGATTGAGGTAATGACCTGCATGGCGTAAGTCTTCCTTAAGATGTCGACAAAACATGAACAAGGCATCTTCGAGGTTTTCCTTGATAGCTGCTTCGAGGCCACGACCGATAGCGATCAGTTCCGGAGGAATTCCCAAAGAGTATAAGGCTCCAGTGAAACTTATGGCGCGAGGAAGCCTTTTTTGTCCTATTCCTCGAGAATATCCAAAAAGACCGATATGAAGCTTTCGTTCTCTTCTGGGAGGAATATGGGCGGAAATCTGATTGATCGCATCGGCGATTTCTTCGACTGTTTCTTGATATATAGAAGAAAAAATCTGGGCAAGACGTTCTCCCATTGCAATCTCTTCCTCGGAGTACGTGAGGGGCTTTGTAAACGGGAGAGCCCTGTTCAATGAATGAATGGACTCCTTGACGCTATCGAGGGGGTAGTCGTAGCGGAAGGCGGACTGCAAGGTAACGGTGCGGACCCCGGGATATTCGTCCAGAAACTGGGAAACGGTAAAGGGATTGAGACCTCCTCGAAAAGGAAGGGATCCGACGCCCATGATTGGAAAAATGGCAATACCCGACTCCTGTCCAAACTTGTAATATTCCGACAGGGCGACTTTTGCCGCGATAGTGGCAGGTATGAATCCAGCGTTCAAGGCAGGGTCCGAACGGGCGATGAACGGTCTGAGGTAAAGAGGTTTGCTGCCGTATTCTTTCTGGTGAAGGTCGGCATATTCCATCAGGATGTTGTGAGAAGCCGTAAGCTGGGGAACGCCTTCAATAAGCGGGATGACCTGGAGGTAGGACGGATCGCTGTATTCCATCGTCTCGTCAAAGACCTGGCTTTTCAGTTTGGCAATTTTACGGAAGGTTGTTTTCAGGTAAATCATTTTTTGGGCTTCATCTGTCATGGGCAGAATAACTTCGAAAACTGGAGGTGAATTGAGCCCAAGATCTCTGGAAAGTTCTTCGAATGTCAGAATCCCGATATAGGCCCGCGCAATGCGATATTCTTTTTCATACCAGATGTTCGGAAGGCGGAATGTCAGGAAGACATCTTTCCCGAGCTGATTTTCAGAAAAATAGGAGTGGTAGAGGGAAAAAAGCTTGTCTACCACACCTTCGTCAACATATTTCCCTTCCCAGTCCCACATGTATTCCTGGCAGCCAAGATCCGTATAGGTCCGGTAACATTCTTCGATTTCATCCAGAGTGCTGACAAAGGGATCTTTGTTTGTTTTCCAGTAGGGCGCCCGTGCGTTATCGGGGTGTTGTGTTGCCATAGTGGTGGGAATTTTGCGGTCGAGATAGGACTGGTGATGCACGGGTGGCTTGAACGCTTTTGTCACGGTTCACTCCTGGGCGGAAAGTATGAAATGGTCAATGGCTATCTTATCATCAGTTCGAAACGTTATCGCAAGATTAAGAGCCCGAAAATATTTTGGAGGACGGCGGCCCACAGTAGAACAAAAATTCCCAGGACAACATTCAGATTTCTTAGTAGGCTGATGACATGACGCAACCGGTTTTTGCGATGTTCGAGATAAGTGACTTTGACGACATCATTCTGGGACTCGGACTGTTCGCGGGATGAACCTCGAACCTCATTCGACAATCGAGCGATAAGTATTCCGAGGAGGCCTATGCCACCAACAAAGCTGAGTTTCAGCAACCAAAATGTTTCATAGGAATTTTTGTAAGGGAAGACCATGTTTTCGAGGGATACCAGACGATCGAAAATGACGAAAGCTCCTGTAATGATCAAAAGTGCCATACTGACCCAGAAGACAGGCAAATAATAATCCGTGGCCTTTTTGGCAAGTTTTCCGCGAATGGCTGGATCAATCCCTGATAACAAAGGGCTGACGACGAAAAGTTGAAGCACCATCCCGCCGACGAGGGCAGCAGCACCAACTAAATGGAGCCAGCGTATAAAGGTAATCGTGACGAACATGAATTGATCTCCTCCGGCCCTGTTGTTGTCTTGTCTCGTTTAACGACCGAGAACGGGCTTCTCCCTTATGCGATTCAACAATGGGCTTGCTTTTTCACAGTTCTGGAGCTTGAGTGTATCATAAACCGTTATTTGTTGTTATCCTTACTCCATAATGATTTTCTGTTTCAGGTTTACGCTTGAAAATTTGAAATATCGGGTCTGAAAGCAAGGGCGCCAGATAAAATAAATATTATTATGATGGAATATGAGGGCAAACATTTGGAATATAGTGTTCAGACCGTTCGTCGGGTGGCGAAAGAAGCTGCGCTGAGTGCGGGAAATATCCTGCTGGAAGGGTATGCTCGTGAAATCAAGATTTCTTATAAAGGAACGATTGATCTTGTTACGGAAATTGATTGGGCATCGGAAAAAGAGATTATCCGGCATATCCGTGCCAGTTTTCCGGACCATTCGATCCTTGGTGAAGAGGGAGGAGCAGTTCCGGGGGCCAGTAATGAACGTTGGGTGATCGACCCTTTGGATGGAACAACGAACTATACGCATCATTTTCCTTTTTTTGGCATTTCCATCGGGTTTGAGTCGGAAGGTGAGGTCCTCTATGGACTGGTATACGATCCTTTGAGGCAACAGATGTTTGAGGCAGTGAAGGAGGAAGGGGCGACATTAAATGATAGCCCTATATCCGTATCACACACTGTTCATCTTTCTCAAAGTCTTCTTGTAACAGGATTTTCATCTTCAAAACCTGAAGACCCCGAGCGCGACAACCTTCCTTTTTTTAATCAACTTTCCAGAAGGGTTCAGGGAATTCGTCGAACGGGATCCGCGGCTCTTGATCTTTGTTATGTCGCGATGGGAGCAGTGGATGGATTTTGGGAAATCGGTCTTGCTCCTTGGGATACGGCGGCCGGCGGTCTCATCGTCCGGGAGGCGGGGGGGAGAACCAGTGACAGGAAGAATTCAAGACACGAATTGACGAGTCCAATGATCATTGCTTCAAACGGATACATTCATGATGAAATCATTCACGTTCTGAAGTCAGTCAGCCCTTTGTAAAGGGCTCCGGAACGAAAATAAGAACTTCGAGAAAGATCATTGTGATTGCAAGAAAAATCCTTGCAAATCCTAATGGTTCATTCGGATTGGAAACAGGGAAGTGTTTCGGGCCCATTAAAAGGGCGAAAAATAGCCAAATCCACCACCCCCCCCAATAAAAAAAACCCATCCAGGCCAAAGTTCCCAAAACAAGATACCAGATCAGTCGATGGATGCGTTGTCTCCAGAAAACAAAAAGGAAATGGCTTCCGTCGAGCTGACCAACGGGGATCAGATTGAGCGCTGTTACAAAAAGACCGGTCCATCCAGCAAATCCGACGGGAGACAAAACAAGAGATTCGCCAGGTCCAACCCGGGGTCCGAAAAAGGTTGAAACATAATGGAACAGGATAGACTCCCCCAGCTCTATTCCATACGGTCCGGATGGGGTATCCGGGCGGGAGAGATGAAGCCCTAATCCCAGCGCGATCAAGGACGGAAAAAATCCTGCCAGCGGTCCTGAGATGCCGATATCGAAAAGACTTTTTCTTGTATGAGAAACGGGAGGCATCCGGATGATAGCGCCAAAGGTTCCGATTAATGTGGGTGCGGGAATAAAATATGGGAGGGAAAAGGGAAGTCCATGCCAACGGGCCGCGATGACGTGGCCGGCTTCATGAAATGTCAGGATTGCCATGAGAGTCAGGGAAAAAGGAAGTCCTGAAAAAAAATTACTGAAAGAGGAGACGGGGTTGGCCCCGGAGAGAATCGACCCGGCAGCGGTTGTCGTGGTGAAAGTCAATAGATAGAGAACGATTGGAATGACAGGACGCAGCCGCTTGTAAACTCTTCTCAGGCTGTTCAGTCGGAATCCTCTTGGGTATTTTTTTTGCGTGGGCGGACCATCATGACATAGTAAATAACAAAGAACCCAATTGCCAAATAGGCCCCCCCGGCAACGGTTCCATAGTCGATCCATGGACGGGTGTGTGACTGATTCAGAAATGTTTGCACGTGACCGGGTTGAACCTTCCGGTCTCCAAACAAGGGGAGGCTCAAGATGATAGCCACGGAATAGACGAGAATGGTCAGGACTACCATCCAATAAGGAATCGGGCCCTGGGACCGTTCGATATTTCTGGAAACCTCGTTTTGCTGTAAAGTCCTGGGATCTTCTCCCACCTCGGCTCCTTTCGAACCCATCTGCTCAAAGAAAAGTCGTCTATAAAAAAGAATACCATGCCGGACTGGAGGATGGACAGAGCCTTGGCAAGTTATTTGTGCCAGACAGGAGAGAGGACGGATCCTGTTATTCCATTGGGAAAATGATTGACAAAATGAGCCAATCCAGCATACTTTAGTCCACATGAATCCATTGTCGGCGACCGGTTTGAAAAATGTGTGGGCGGATTACGAACAGGATCTGCTGGCCGTTGAGAATTGCCTGATCGAATATGGGGGCGATACCAACGATTATATACGAGAGGTGACGTCCCATATCGTCCAGAGCGGAGGAAAACGGCTAAGGCCTCTGCTGATGATTATTTCCTCCCGCATTTCTGGTTATTCCGGTCCCCATATATCCCTTCTTTCTGCCGTAGTCGAATTTATCCATACAGCGACTCTCTTGCACGACGATGTTGTGGATCATGCGGAAATGCGTCGTGGAAAGCTGTCGGCCAATCAGATCTGGGGCAATCAGACGGCGGTTCTCGTGGGGGACTACCTTTATGCCACTGCTCTCTGGATGGCGACGGGCGTTCATGATCATGAAATAAATGACACATTGACTCTCGCTTGCCGGAAAATGTCGGAAGGAGAAGTTCTCGAGCTGATTCTCGATAACAACCTTTCTGCCCGTGAAGAAGATTATTTAAACGTAATCGAGTGCAAGACGGCGGCTCTTACGGCAGGAACGTGCAGAATCGGAGCTATCCTGGGAAGTGTTGGGCCAGATAAGAAAAGAGCGCTGGAAGATTTTGGGCATAATATCGGTATGTCTTTCCAGATTGCGGATGATGCGCTGGACTATATGGCACGCGAGGATCGGCTGGGAAAAACCCTTGGAAAAGATCTTTCTGAAGGCAAAATGACTCTCCCGCTGCTCCATTGTCTTTCCCGTACGACACCGTCCCAAAGGGAAAGCCTTGTCCAGAAAATCGGAAAAGGAGATGTAACAGAACAGCACTTGCACGAAGTTGTCGAATTGATGAATTCGACGGGTTCGATCGAATTTTCGCTTGAAAAAGCGATCTCCTTTGTCCAGAAAGCGAAGGCTTCCCTTGATGTTTTTCCAGACTCCCAGCACAAGCAAAATCTTCTTTTCCTGTCTGATTTTGTTATCGAAAGAGACATCTGACCCAACAAACATTTCGTACAAATCCAACACAATCGGGAAAGGTTAACCATGGCTGAACTCGTTCCATTCAGGGGATTGGTCTATAAAAGCGGATTAAAAGAGAGTATGGATCGTCTGACGGCGCCCCCCTACGACATTATTTCCAAGGAAGCTCAAAAAGATTTTTACGCAATGGACCCGAATAATGTTATCCGTCTGGAATTGCCGATTCCTCCAGTCACGGAAAGTCCTGAGAATAACCGTTATACGGAAGCACGCAAAGAATTGGACCGGATGAGAAAGGAAGGGGTGCTTGTTATCGACTCCCAGCCTTCCATCTATCCTTATTCAATGACTTACAAGGATCCATATACTCGTAAGGAACGAACGATCAAGGGACTCATTGCGCGCATCAGACTTGAGGAATGGGAAAAGAAAGTTGTCTATCCCCATGAAAAAACCTTAGCTGGTCCGAAGGAAGACCGGATGTCTCTTTTTAAAGAAACCCGGGCGGCGTTCAGCCAAATTTTTTGCTTGTACCCGGACCCTACCGCATCAGTCGTTGAAAAATTGTATGCGTCGGCAACCCCAAAATTTCAGGCAACAGACCACGACGGCGTCGTTCACTCTCTGATGTCGGTGACGGATACGTCCGTCCTTGCAGATGTACAAAAATATTTTGCAAAGGTCTCTTTGTTTATTGCCGATGGGCATCATCGTTATGAAACGTATCTTGCCTACCGGAACTTTCGTCGCTCTCAGGACCCCGAGGGTGGTCCGGACGCGCCTTATGAGTTTATCACCGTCTTTCTGGCAGCCCTTGAAGACTCTAACCTCACTGTCTTGCCCACGCACAGATTAATCCATAATATCCAGCCGGAATTAATTTCCGGACTGTTCCGTCAAGAGAGTGTACTAAAGACGGAAGAAATATTTTCGTATGAAAACAAAGAGCAGTTCTTGAAAATATTGATGTCGTCTGACACCAGCAAGATTTTGTATGGTCTGATCCGCAAGGACCCGCGAGAGTTGAGGATTGTATCGCTCGATAAAACAAAGGGCGCCGGAGTTCGTTCTCTGGACAGCTGGTGGCTTCAGGAAGCGGTTCTTGGACCTGTTCTGGGGATTGTTCCCGAACGGGTTGCAAAAGAAGATTTGCTCCGGTACAGCAAATCAGCTGAAGATGTCATCCAAAAAGTTGGTGCCGGCGAATATCCGGTGGCTTTTTTGCTCAGACCATCTTCTCCAAGAGTAGTTGAAGACGTTTCCCTCAGAGGAGAACTGATGCCGCAGAAGTCGACCTACTTCTATCCGAAGCCCCTGACGGGTATGGTTATGACACTCCTTTAGGTTCTGTTTTTACGTAATCGGAAGATGGGAAACGGGAGTGAGGCTCTCCAGAACGGATGTGAAATCAGGTGGAGGAGGTGCTTCGAATTCCATCCTGGAATCCGATCTTGGATGTTGAAAGACAAGTTTCCAGGCATGCAGCATCTGCCGGGGGAATCTTTTATTTTCCGGCCCTTTTGACCCATAAACTGCGTCACCAAGCAATGGGAACCCCAAGTGACGAAAATGGACTCTGATCTGATGCGTTCTTCCTGTGAGTAGGGTAACCTCCAGAAGTGAATATTTTTCATGGAAGGTTTCCAGAACTCTGTAGCGTGTGATGGAAGCTTTCCCGTCCTGTCGGACGGCAAATTTCTTTCTGTCATGCGTCGATCTTCCGATCGGTGCGTTAATCTCTCCTCTTTTCTTGGGGAGGATTCCCTTTACCAGGGCCAAGTATTTCTTGGATACGGTCCTGTCCTTGAACTGTTTCATCAGATCAAAAACTATAGCCTCTGTTTTGCCAATGACCATCACTCCGGACGTATCTTGGTCGAGCCGGTGCACAAGGCCGGCTCGCATCGGTCTAGCGGTCTCCTCTTCGTCTTCTTCCAGCATATTCTTTTTATGATCTTTCGCTTGAGCCTGAAAGTGAAACAACAAACCGTTGACAAGTGTTCCATTGGAATGGCCAGGAGCGGGATGTACGACAAGTCCCGGGGGTTTGGAGAGAACGATGAGGTCATCATCCTCAAAAAGAATATCGAGATGAATGTTTTCCGCTTGGGCAGTCTGGGGACGGGGAGGAGGGATAAGAACCCGGATCTGGTCCCCGCCCCGGACCTTATGAGAGGGGACGGGAAATGTGTCATTAATCGTGACAAGCTTTTCTTCTAGAAGACGTTGAACGCGGGAGCGGGTAAAACCAAGACAGTTTCTGGAAAGATAAATGTCCAGTCTTTTTGGTTGTTCCCCTCGAGGAACGAGAAACTCCCGGTAAGGAAGCAGATTGTCTTTGGCCTCTTCAGCCATAGAATCCTGTGGTGACATGAAGGAAAGATCAGCTTGATCGTTTGCGTGAGCCGTTCGAATCTCCTGGTCTGGAAAGATTTTGAGCGTTCGGGGAACAGGCGACCGCCTTTTTTGCGTTCTCAAGGAAGAGTCGAATTGTATTGTTCTCAGGGTCCTGGTTTTTTGCAATTTCCCATTCCCGTATGGCACTTTCGAACTTTTCCTGGTCCATGAGGACCGAGCCCAGATCGATTCGGGCCTGGAGGTTCAAGGGGTTCAGATCGAGAGCTTCCTCCAGCATCGAAACCGCTGCTTCTTTTTCACCGGCCATGTTTAATGTCCATCCCAGTTCACGCAAGACTTCATCGCTGGGGGCGACTTCCATGGCCTCTTCCCATTCCATGATGGCCTCGTCCCATTTGCCTTGTTCGGAATAAAGGAGCCCTAGCAACTGGTGAACCCGGGGATGGGCGGGATCCATTTCTGCCAGTTCCAGAAAGTACCGTTCGGCTTCTTCAAAATGACCCTGTTCGAAATAAATTTTTCCGAGGGTTTCCAGAGCGTCCGTGTTCAATGGATCTTCGTCAAGAAGCTCATTGAGCATGCGAACAGCCCGACGCAATTCACCGGTGCCATGCAGGGAAAAAGCTGTATGCAGCAAGACATCCCTTTTTTCCATCGAGGTCAGAGACTCTTTGAGCATGGATTTTCCAAGGGAGAGAGCCTCCTCAAAGGTCTTGTGGTAGACCAGGAGGTGCAAAAGATACAAGTTCAGGCGGTGGTTTTCCGGCATACTTCCAAGAAACTCCCGAACCCTCTCGAGCGCATTATCATAGCGCCCTCCAAGTATCAGCGAATCAAGAAGGAGGTATCGCAACGTTTCATTGGCAGGGTATTTCTCAAGCATCGAAGATGCAAGATGAAACGCCTTGAGCCATTCACGGTCCTCAAGCGAGCGCTGGATTTGTGGCACTAAACTGCTCAACTCTTTTTCCATGCCACACCCTCCTTCCAAAATATTTTTCTGTTTCATCATGGCAAACTATCACTAGGAGAGGAGTTGGGGTCATTCTGCGAAGAAAATTGGATAATAAGTAGGAAAGTTACACCCATAACAATGGCCGAATCGGCAACATTGAATGCCGGCCAATGGTGCCCGTGGAAGGAAAAGTCCAGAAAATCCACCACTCTTCCTTTCAAAATACGATCGGACAGATTCCCGAGAGCTCCGCCCAGGATGATTGAAAGCGGGTAAAACTCGAGCCCACACTCCCTTTCTCTCCTATAACTATAATATAGGATCAATACGATCGCTGCAATGGTCAGAATGATAAAAATCAAACGGTGGCTCCAGCCGTCGGGATCCTGAAAGAGACCAAAAACAATGCCAGTATTGCGTATGGAAACAACGTGAAAAAAATGGGGGATCACAGTCAGGGATTCCCCTTCAAAAAGTCGGCTTTGGACCATTCTCTTCGTGAACTGGTCGAATCCGAAGACGAAAAAGACAGACGCAAAGTATAGAACCCACTTTGGTGTGTGTAGCCTGGAGGACACTTTTCCCATCACTTTCGGGCCTTGTCCCTTCTCGCTCAATGGTTTGGAGTTGAAGAGTGATCGATATTATCCATCGGTGTATTTTGTACCCACCAGAGGACAATCGGGTAGCAGCGGGAGCAGACGGGCCATTTTTCAGGATTGTTTAAGGTTGATTCCGAGAAAGTCCAGCATCGTTCGCATTTTTGTCCCGAAGCCGTATTCAGAAAAATTCGGACCCCTGGGAAACTTGCACTCTCCCGTTCGGCCAGGGGGTTGTCTGAATGGTTTTCACCAAAATAAACACGCGAGACGATCAAAAACGTCGAAAGGAAATTTTCTGAAAAATTCTTCAGACCCTCGGCTGCGGAAGTATTTCCGGTAAGGAGAACTTGCGTTTCGAGAGCGGAGCCGATTGTTTTGGCTTTTTTCAGTTCGTCCATCATTTGCCCGATTTCTCCCCGAAAAGCGAGAAGAAGCTCCATTTTTGATTCCAGGGCGGAATTGATGCGTGATTTTCGGGATGGAGGAAAGGGTTCAAAATGAACCGAAAAGTCGTTCGGCTTTTCTCCAAAAAGGAAGGGTTCCAGTTCGTCGCTTGTAAAGATCAAAATGGGAGAGAGACAGAGAAGGAGTTCCTGTCCGATCAGACGTATGGTGGCCTGAGTATAACGTCGCTCAGGACTGTCTGGCATTGACGTGTAAAGTCTGTCCTTGATCATGTCGAAGTAATGTGCAGAAAGACTGACCGAGCAAAACTGACCCACAAAGTGACTGATTCGGGCGAATTCATAGGCTTGGTAGGCTTGAATAATCTTTTCCTTTGTCGTTTCCCATAGAGAGAGTATCCATTGGTCGAGGATGTCTGGGGACTTTTCTGGATCCCAACGATTTTCTTGTATATCGTCAGCTGAAAAATCTGTCAGATTGGAAACGACAAAACGAAAAGTATTGCGTATCTTTCGATAAGATTCGACCAGTTGGGAAAGGATGACTTCCGAAAGACGGATATCTTCCCGATAATCGGAAGAGGCGGCCCAGAGGCGCAGGATTTCGGCTCCATACTTATCAACGATTTCGAGGGGGGAAATCACGTTCTTGAGCGACTTTGACATTTTTCTTCCCTGACTATCGACCACGAATCCATGTGTGAGGACTTGGCGGTAAGGTGGGGCGTCGAACAGAGCCATAGAGGTCAATAGTGAGGAATGAAACCACCCCCGGTGCTGGTCAGAGCCTTCAAGATAAAGATCGGCTGGCCAGTGCATATTTGCCTTGCCTTTTAAAACAGCCATATGACTGACTCCCGAATCGAACCAGACATCCAGGATGTCCTTTTCCCGATCCAACGCGATCCCATGGCAGATGGGACAGGATAGGCCTCCGAGAAGGGCTTCCGGAAGAGATTCTTCGAACCAGACATCCACTCCTTGTGTTCGGGTGTGATCGGAAAGACGAGAGACGAAGTCGGGATCGATAAATCCGTGGCGGCAGGTTTCACAGCGAAATGCGGGAATAGGGATTCCCCAGGCTCTTTGCCGGGAGAGACACCAGTCCGGTCGGGTGGAGATCATACCGGTGATCCGGTTCTCGCCCTTGGAAGGGATCCATTCGACTGTCGGGATTGCCGACAGGGTTTTTTCGCGTAGCTTTTCATGGGAAAGAGAAAGAAACCATTGAGGAGTGGCTCTGAACAGGACAGGTTTCTTGCACCTCCAGCAATGGGGATAGGAATGACGGTAAGTGGTGCTTTCCACCAGGAGAAGATGGTCCTGGAGAAGAGTAAGAATTTCCTGGTCCACTCGCTGCACTGGTCGGCCGACAAGTTTCTCCAGGGATTCCGGGAGTTCATGCGTGTATCTTCCCTTGTCGTCAACCGGAGCATAAATTTCCAGGTTTCTGGATTTTCCGAGTGAGTAGTCGTCTTCTCCATGTCCGGGAGCGATGTGGACCATCCCGGTCCCTTGATCCATTGTGACGAAATCCCCTGCCAGGAGAGGAACGGAGAGAGAGTTCAGCGGGCTCAGGAGGATGGGCGCTTCATCAAGCAGAATCTGGCCTTTTGTGCGGTTTTGGAGAGAAAAGCCATCCCGTAATTTTGAGAATCCGGCAAATCCTTTGTCTTCTGTCCACAAATCTGCACCAATAACGAGTTGATCCCCAGAATGAAAAATCGGATCCGGATTTTTTCCTGTCCACTCGAGGATCAGATACTCTGCATCAGGATTCATTGCGACTGCCCTATTGGCAGGGAGTGTCCAGGGGGTCGTTGTCCAGATCGGGAAAAATCTTCTCGGACGATCCGTGTCTCCGGTCGCTACCGGAAACAGGACTGTGGCTGATTGGGATGCATGATCCTCGTACTCCACTTCTGCATCTGCCAGAGCAGTTTCACAATTCGGGCACCATAAAACAGGTTTGATACCCTTGTAGACCCCTCCATCCCGGACGATTTGTGCAAAAGCCTCCAGAATATCCGCTTCGTATTCATACTCCATGGTCAGGTAGGGATTTCCCCAATCGGCAAGAATTCCCATTCTTTGAAATTCCTGCATCTGGATTTTCACATAGGTCGAAGCAGATTCCCGACAACGTTCCCGGATCTCGAGAGCTGAAAGCTCGGATCTATTTTTTTTCAGTTCTTCCAGTACTCGATGTTCGATTGGGAGCCCGTGACAATCCCATCCCGGTCGATAAGAGGGTCGTCTTCCACTTTTGATGGAAAAGCGATTGATCATATCCTTGAGAATTTTGTTCAGGGCATGTCCCATGTGGAGATGTCCATTGGCGTAGGGAGGGCCATCATGCAGGACAAAAACAGGCAGGTCCGTGAAACTTTGGAGCCGATCATACTGATGTTCTTCATTCCATCGACGCAGAATATCTGGTTCACGTTCAGGAAGCTTGGCCTGCATGGGGAAGTTTGTTTTCGGAAGGTTCAAAGTATTCTTGAATTTCACGTCTTCGAGTCACTCCTGGAAAAACAGGGAAATGTCTGAACATCTGTTGTCAAGGTGCGGCATTTCGGATAAACTGAGACGTCTTCGGGCGATTAGCTCAGCGGTAGAGCACTGCCTTCACACGGCAGGGGTCACAGGTTCGAGCCCTGTATCGCCCACCATTCCTTAATATATTTTTCCTCAATAGTCATTCCGGACACCTCTGCAAGATCCGGTCGAAGGCTTCATCGGACCAACCACACTTTAAAATTCTGGTGATTGTAGCATGCACAGGAAAAATCGGGCAACCGGTTTGTTCAGGGTTTTCTGGTCATGCCTGGAGATAAATGAAGGTATAGAGCAGGTCTTAAATTCCTATCCATTAATTTTCGGGTTCCTGTGGCTTCAGATGGGGGGTTCCATCTTGAAACCGGATAGGTTAGATGATAATATTTTGCGGAAATTCGTATTTATTTTAATGATTAATTTTTTTTATCGATAAGAGAGGATGGAGTGTTTTGGATAAGAAGGAAGTCATTATTGATAAAAGTTTGGAAAATGGGCTTCCGAATATGCGTCCGATCGGGGAAACATGGGTTTTTGTAAAATCCTGGAACGAAATTGAACATATCCTTCGTATCACACGCCCTGTCCGTATTTTTCTTCAATCGGGGTTCGAACCACCTCCAGAGCGCATTCGTAAAATACGCATCCCCCCCATTGTTGTCGTTGTTCCAAAAGTCAGGAATCTTCGTTTTGGATTATGGATGCGTTATTTGCCCTTTCTGGATTTTGTTATCGGTCGGGACGATTTGTTCAAGGATTTTCAGCGGTGGGTAACAGTGGAACCCTATTCAACCAACTTTCAAAAAGTATTTCGTTTTCCCGTTCCCCCCGAAATCGAGGAAATTCTGGACTTTCTCCAGAGAATCAAAAAAATTCGCCATATCTTGACCGACCATCAGTGGAAGATTTTTCTGGCATATGGAAAAACGGGAGAGGTCAGCCGTGTTGCGGAAATGATGGGAAGGCATCCACGAACGATTCGGGATCAGATTGCCCGGATCGAAGAAAAAGTGGAAACACGTGATCTGGAAAACATTTTCAGGAGACCGGTAATTGGATTGTTGTCAACGTTTCCTGGAACTTTTGCCCCCTCGTCCGGGGTCGCCGTTTCTGGCAAAAAGAGCAGTAAAACAGGGTCCGGGACGCTTCCGTGACCGATTTGATGGAGCTATTGCAATGGGGGCAGGGCTTTCCTGCTCTCCCATAAACCTTATGCTTTTCTTGATATCGACCGTTTTCACCCAGACTCGTTTGAAAGCTATGAATGGTTGAGCCCCCATTTTGAATAGCCAATTCAAGAACCAGATGTGCCGCATCGAGGATTCGGCGAGACTCGGCTCTCGAGAGACCCTTTCCTGTCCTGAACGGTGAAAGGCCTGCTTCGAAAAGGATTTCGGAAGCGTATATGTTACCGATCCCGGAGGCTATTTTTTGGTCCAGGAGGATTGAACGAATTGTTCTGGAAGATTTTCGGACACGCTCAAACCACTCTTCCATCGTAATTTTCAGAATGTCGGGGCCTTGTGAGGAGAGGATGACAGAAGAGTCCTCTTCGGAAACCCATTCAAGCCTTCCGAATCTCCTGGGATCCCTGTAAATGAGACGATTCGGCAAATTCTGGAAAGATAAAACGAGATGGCAATGGTCCGGGAGGGGCTCCCGAAGGTCTTGAATAAGCCATGTTCCAGACATGCCGAGACGGCAGACCAGAAGAACGGCGGACTTCTCATTTTTTTCTCTCCAGTCAAAAATCAGGACTTTCCCAATTCTTCTGACGGTGAACAGGAAGAGTCCGTCGGCCGGATAATTGTCATTTCCGATCCAGATATTCTTCTGGCGACCTCTCTTCATGGATTCTAAGACACCATCCGAAAAGAACCGGGTTACCGGGACTCTGATGGATTCTGCTTCCGGAAGCTCTGGCATGTGTCCATTCCTGACGTGGGTGAATTCCTGTCCTCATTATCGGTCGGGTTTGTCTATGATACAACCGGGAAATAGCTTGTGTCTGCAGTCCGTCTGCTGGTTTTTATGAGGATCATTCTCTAAATGCCGTGAAGGTAAGTCATATGGCCAAAGATTGCGGCAGAAAGTGTCAGTCCCCAAAGGCTGACAAAAACCCAAAGCCAGAATCCGGCCATGATGGCCGACCGACCAACGGAAAGGACCTTTCCCAGATGTGTTTCTAGTCCGAGGGCAGCCATGGACAAAGCCAGCAACCACGTATCGATGTGCTGGAATTGAAGTGTCAGCGCTGAGGCAATCAGGTGTGTGGAGTTCACGATGACGATGGCGGCAAATCCCACTACAAACCATGGAAAATGTTCGGCCCGGTTTTTCTTTTTGGAGACAAACTGCTGCCCTTCCTTAACCAGCAGAATTTCGAGAATGATCAGAACAGGCAGAAGGAAGGCAACGCGGGTCAACTTGAGAATGGTGGCAAAATCGAGCGCCTTTGGAGAAATATTCATAGTTGCTCCGATGACCTGAGCAACTTCGTGGATCGAAGATCCGGCCCAGGCACCATAAATCGGGACCGGAATCCCTCCCATATGGGCGACAATCGGAAAGAGGAACATGGAAAGCGTTCCAAACAGCGTCACAGTAGCGACGGAGAAGGCAACCTCCTCGTCTTTGGCGTTCAGGACGCTGTTCGCGGCGACAACCGCTGAAGCTCCGCATATGGCTGTTCCAGTGGCAATCAGCCATGGTAAATCTTTCCCCAGCTTCATCCACCGACGGAGTGCCAGTGCAAAAAAGTAGGTGCCGGTAATGAGCGCAGTATCCAGGAGAAGACCCCGGAAGCCGACGGCTTCGATATCACTTAAGGTGAGGCTGAACCCGAGTCCGGCCACCCCCAATCTCAGAATCCTTTTGAAAGCGAAACGTATTCCGGGTTCCATTGACGTTCCGATCGGGATAAACTGTCTGACGGCGGTTCCCAATAAAATGGCCACCATGACGGCCCCGATAGGGAAATGCCCCTTCAATACAGGCAAGTTGCTCAGGGCTTGTGCTGAAAAGGCCAATATGCCGCACAGGGTGAGACCAGGCAAGATGGATGTGACGACGGATGACTTCATTCTGGATTCCTCCATGCGGACGGGTTTGTTGTGCTGATTGTATGCGGGTATTCGGACGACCTGTCATTGAAAATCTTTTTGGTGGGGATAAGTGATTGGTTGGGGAAAAAATATTTAGGAGGATCGATCATCAATGAGTGAGTTGAATGTGCCGGAGCAAGCACAAAAGATCCTGGATCGGTGGGGAAAAGGGAGGGTTTTGGAAGTTGTTCGACTGGCAGGGGATGCTTCCAACCGGACCTATTTCAGGGTTTTTTTGGGAGACCCCGGTGGTTCTGACCGGTCTTCGGTGATTCTGATGGTTCGGAAGGCCCCAGAAGGATTTCGGGGATCCGAAGAAAAATCGGCGCCTTCGGAAGGCCAGCCACCAGGAGATCCGTTCGTTCTCGTAGCCCATTTTCTGCAGAAGAATCGTATTTTTGTTCCGTCTATTTATCTGGAGGCGGAAGATGGCGATGTCCTGATTCAAGAAGATTTGGGTGCAGAAACCCTTTCGGATGCTTTTTCCCTATACCCTGAAAAGGAATCTGTTCTTCGTGAAAAAGCGATGAATCTTCTTTTGGATCTTCAGTCTCTGCAAACAGATAACGAAATGGAGTGGGTTCGGAAGCGCCCTTTTTCCCGGGAATTATATGTCTGGGAATTTGATCACTTTCTTGGATATGGAGTTCATGGGATGCCATCTGGGCAAGAAAGCGAGATCCGGATCGATTTTCGGAAAATGTCAGACACGTTGTCGGCAACTCTTCCGGAGGTTTTCCTGCACCGGGATTACCATTCCAGAAACCTCATGCTCACAGACGGCCAGAGGATTGCCCTGATCGATTTCCAGGACATGCGGGTGGGTTCACCTCTATATGACCTGGCATCCTTCCTTTTTGACGCTTATTCCCCAGTCCACCCTTCCATGCTGGAAAAAATCGTTGTCGAATACGAAAAAGACGCAAGGAAACTTGGAATTCTTCCCAGATCGCTCACGACTCAATCGTTCCGGGAGATTTTGGCTCAGCATGCATTTCAAAGAAACATGAAGGCTTGTGGCCGGTTTTTCTATATAAATCAGGTCAAGGGGAATCCGTCTTACCTCCCCAGCGTATCCAGGACACATCAAAACATGACTTTCTTGTCGGAATGGGAGCCATCCCTGAAACCGCTCTGGAATCGGGTCAGACCGTTTCTGAAAGTCTCCCCGAATGCTTGACGTTCCTGAGAGGCTCGGGGGGTTTGTTTTGATGGCGGGAGAAGGCAGACGTCTTCGGGGGCTGTTTCCCGGCATGCCGAAACCCATTGTCCCTGTCAAAGGCTTTCCGATGGCAGGACACATTCTTTTTGACATGCGCCGATTGGGCGTCCGGCGAATCATCGCCAATCTCCATATCGACCCCGAAGTCATCCGAAAACGAATTCTTGAAGTGGTCCCGGAAAGAACCGAGATTGTATGGTCCATGGAAGATCATCTTTTGGGAACAGGTGGTGGAATCCTTCACGCCCTCCCCTACATGAACGCCATGGAAACCGTTATCATCCGGACGTGCGACATTCTGACGGGCTCAGATTTGACGGTTCCTCTCCGGGAGCACGAAACAGGTAACAGTCCGGTTACTCTGGTAGTATCGGGCGAGGGTCCGGCCGGAGAAGCCGGCAAAGTGTGGTTGAATCCTCTCGGAGAAATTTCATTCGGCAACCCGGAAGGAGCAAAAGAGGGTTGGAGACCAGTCTGGTTTGTCGGAATCCATTTTGTGTGCCCGGATGTCTATCGTCTTGCCCGGGGGGTATTTCCCCCCCCGTTTTCCATCATTGATGTTTACCGGTTTCTCCAGGGAAAGGGGGTTCGGATCCGGGGTGTCGAAATTCAGGAAGGATGGCTTGATCTGGGAACGGAAGATGGATTTCGGCAGCTTGACAAATTTCTCTCAGCCTGGCCGGCAGGGATCCGTCTTGCGGAGGAGCGATAGCCCCTCCGATGATGGGGAAAGGGCATCCGGTCGTTGACGAAAGCGAAGAAGGCCTTCCAGATAATGTCAGAGCGGCAAGGTAAGCGAAAGCCATGCTTTCGATTGCCTGGGGCGACCATCCGAACCGGTCGGTGGTGGATGTCGGAACAGAAGTCAAACGGGATATCCTGTTGACCAGGTCGGTATTGTAGCTTCCTCCTCCCCCGAGGATCAGGAGTGCTGGAGGACGGTCAAGCCACCGTATGGCGGTCGATATCCCGACAGCGGTTGTTTCGGCCAGACTGGCCAGAAGATCGTTGTTCGGAATCGGGGGCTGTTTCTCCAGAAAAGAAAGAAGGCTGGCAAATCTCTCCTTCCCCCAATCTTCCCTTCCGGTGGATTTTGGGGGTGCTTTGGCGAACCAGGGGTCCTCAAGGAGATAATCCAGGATGATTTTCCGAATTTCTCCGAAGGAACTCCTGTTTCCATTCCTGTCATACGTCTCTTTCCCATGGGTTATATGAGAGACAGCCAGGTCGAGCAACATGTTTCCTGGGCCTGTGTCAAAGGAAAGGCAGATTGGATTGTCTTGCGACAGGGCAGGGAGGTAGGTCAGGTTGGCGATGCCCCCCAGATTCAGAAAAGCTCTGTTTTCGTGCGTATCTGAAAATGCCGCCCGGTGGAAAAGAGTTGCAAGAGGGGCTCCTTCACCTCCAAGGGATACATCGGCTCTTCGAAAATCGAAGACGACCGGAATTCCGAACTTTTGTGACAATCTGTAAGGATTGGACATCTGCAGAGTAATACCCGGGAAGGTTGTTTTCCCGGCAATTTTCCAAGGCGGTTCATGCGGTGATGGTCGATGAAAAGCCGTTATTCCGTGTGTGCCAGCTCCGTCTATCTCCTCATGCGAGATATTGGCAATGGAACAAAGCCTGGACATGAGGTCTGTTTCTGTTTCCGACAACAGGTTTTCGAGATCGCCCCAGCATTGAAAAAAGGACGTTCCGGTTTTTTGGCCGGAAAGAAAATCTCTGATTCCGTCTGTCAGATCGGTGGAAAAAGGATGATGTGCGTAAGCAATAAGATCGATCTTTCCCTGGCAGATGAGGATCAGGGCTCCATCCACGCCATCAAGAGAGGTACCGCACATGAATCCGGCAAACAATAAACCGTCTCTTGTCTTAGCAGCCACGTTCGTCCGCTCCCTGGCTTCTCCGAAAGACCTTCCTCTGTTGGGGGAAGACGCTGTGATCGGATTCGTCGGTCGGTCTAATGTCGGGAAATCTTCCCTGATCAACCGGCTGGCCAACAGACATCATCTCGCCAAAGTCGGCCGAACACCGGGAAAGACGACGCTGGCGAATTTGTATTCTCTTGACAAGGGGGGATACTTTATCGACTTTCCAGGGTACGGGTACATGAAAAGAGATAAGGAAACAGCTGAGAAAGCTCGGTCCCTCTCGACTCTTTTGGTGGAACAAATGCCAAATCTCCGCAGGATTCTCTTGCTGATCGATATCCGACGAGGGGTTTTGCCCGTCGATCAGGAAGCGCTTTTTTGGCTGGAGGATCTTGGAAGACCCGTCACAATTGTCTTGTCCAAGGCGGATCTGGTCAATCGCAACGAGGTGCAGAGAGTTCGAAAACTCTGGAAAGATCTTATCCGGGAAAGGACAGGCCAAGTATCCTCCTCGCCACTGATTCTATCGACAAAAACAGGGGAAGGGCTCGGAGATATCGTCGACTTTCTGGTCGCAGATCTCTATTCTCCCGAAGTAAACTCCTGAAATCAGACCTTCTTGCCGAAAGTTCCCGGTTTCGCATAGATGACTACATAAGACCTTTCTCGGAGTTTCTCAAGCCAAATCCGAAGTCTTTTGTCGGTGGTCTTCTTTGTAAGGTCGTTCAATATCTGTGACTTGAGTTCTTTGAAAGACCGAAAAGAGTTGTCCTCTCTCTTGATGACTTTTATGACATAGAAACCGTTCGTTGTCTGAATCAGTCCGCTTGATTGTCCAGGAGGAATTGTAAATGCCGGCTGTACAAGTTCAGGAAGCAGCTGGTCTTTGGTCAGATCCCCCAGAGCACCTCCGTTTTCAGCATTGGGACCTTCGGATTCCGACCCGGCCAGGATGACAAAATCGTCTCCTCTTTTTAATTGTCGGACGATGTGTTCGCCATGCATCTTTATCTGCTGAATCTGGGCTTGGGTTGCTCCCTGAGGAATTCGGAGGAAGATGTCACGAAGCGTTACATGCGGGGGAAGCCGATACTTTTCACGATGGGACAGATAATACTGGCGTACTTCGTCTGGACTGATCACGACAGTTGAGCGGACTTCCTGGTTAACGAGTTTCAGAATGGTCATTTGCTTGCGAAGCTGTTGCTTGTATCGTCGGTAAGACATTCCCTGTTCGGAAAGAGCGGCTTTGAGTTGCCATTTCGACGTAAAATTATTTTTCTGCATAATGGATTCGATGGCCCGGTCCAACTCGTCGTCCGTGACAGTAAGACCTTGTCTTTCTGCCTCTTCAAGCTCCAGGCGCTCGTTGATTTTCTTCATCAGAAGCTTGTATTCGAGAGACGCGACAAGCTCCATATATGCTTTTCCACGAAACCGTTTGTGCAGCTTTTTAAAAGTGGGTGCCAAGGAGCGGTCGAGTTCACTCTTCGTAATCATGTGGTGGTTGACCACGGCCATGACCTGGTCGACCAGAACGCGTTCTCCCAGGGCAGTCCTGGTTTGGGAAAATATCCAAAGTGCAGCGAGAATGACGAAAAAGGTCAGCGGAAACGTTTTATGAGAATGCACCGGAACACGAACCTCACTTTTGAACGGGGACTTTTTATTTATGTAAGGTCTGATTCTTGAGTATTGTAACTGGAATGGGGAAAAAAATCCTGTCATAGTTCGGTGCGATCTGAAAAGAGGTCTTCTGGAGTTTCTCTGACAGCCATTGAGTTAGAAACTCTTTTCTTTTCTTCCGGATCAGTGTTTCCTTTATCCATTTTTTTTCCTGGGAAAAGGAAACGGTATGTTGCGGGACGAATTTTTCCAGTCGGAAAATGTGATACCCATACGGTGATGAGAGGACATCACTGATTTCTCCCGGCTTCAATGTAAAGACAGTATCAAAAGGGGGAGGCATCGTTCCATGGGCATAAGGCTTCATCCTTCCGCCGGAAGAGGCTTCCGTCCCCAACGATTCCAGTTTGGCCAGTTTGGAGAAGGATGAACCTTTGACAAGTGCATCCCGGATGGATTCAGCCTCCTTTTGTTTGGCCACGACGATATGATCCACGATCGCCTGCCGGGGAATCTGGAACAAGTTCGGATGATCCCGGTAAAATAAGCGTTCGGTCGATAAGGTCACGTTTGGAGGAGGTTCGAGGGCATCTTCCGTTTTTTTGAGAAAAAGAGCTTTACGAGCATATTTTTCCAGACCATTCTCCGGTTGATCGAAATGCTTCTGGATATAACGCATGACTTCCTGAGGGTAAACCTGAATATTCCTTTTTTGCCCCTCCTCTTCCAGAAAAACATCTTGAACCGCTTCCAGAAGAATGGCTTTCCTCTCGGAAGGAGACCACTCGGAAGGGGAACGGCTTGATAAAGATCCAAGCCCCATAAACCTGGCCGTATCCGTCAGGTTTTTCAAAGTGATGGTCTTCTTCCCGATATACCCGACAACGTTTGAATCCCGGTTATCCGAGTGATGGCAGCCGTTTAGAAGAACAGGCAATATGGTCAGAAATATGACCCATGAAAAAATTTTCAGATTCTTTCCCTGTCGAAAGAAACGTGGAAAATTGATCCCAAACATGCTTGATTATTTTTTGACCTGCTCTGGTGCCAGACTTTTCGTGTTTGCCGCCTGAGCGATCATGGAGACAAGAGCCTTGTTGTTGATTTGAACCGTCGTGGTACTCCTCAAATGATTGACAAGGGCCTGATAGACTGTCTTGTTTTGCCTGTTTTTCAGATAGTTTCGGATGCCTTCGCGAGCCTGGTCCAAAGAGAGCTGAACACCCTTGACGGCATGATCAATCTTGAAGTAGTGAATGCCATCTTTTAGGGGAATTGGTCCCGTGATGCTTCCTTCGGGAACTCCAAAAAAGAAGGATACGAACTTCGGTGGCACCGTTCCTTCATAGATTTTTCCGACGGGGCCTCCCTTGAATTTCCTGGAAATCTTTTTAAAGCCTCCATTTCTCTTAAGGAGGGTCAGATTCCTTTTTGCCGTTCTTTCATCAGGAAAAACAACTTGTCGAACGTCCACGTATCCGGGTTGCTTGATATCCTTCTGATGCTTGTTGTAGTAGTTCACAATATCCGAGTCAGTCACCTTGACCTTTTCATCGACATCTCTCTTAAGCAGCGCCTTCCGTAGAAGCCGGTTCGCGTAATCATGTATTTTTTTCTGGAATTCGGCGCTTTTATCCAGCCCTTCTTTTCGGGCTTGCATGGCCAATAGGGAATTGTCGACCATCTGGTTCAAAAGTTCACTCGTGACGTTCGGATCTTTGGAGGAGGCAAGACCCATACTGTCGAGCTTCTTTTTCAGATCTGCCTGACTGATGGTTGTATTACCGACTTTGGCGAGAACGGAGTCGGGCAACGGCGAGGAGGTTTTCTGGCAGGCGGAAAAAAGGATGGGGAGTAAGAGAAAGCAGGCGTATTTTAGAAGATTGTGGGGCATGAGAATTCTCCTTGCTGGCTATGTGTGACAAATGCCCTGGAGGTCGGATTTCCCGGACAGGACGTTACCGACATGATCCAGATCGTTGACAAAAGTGGATGGTGAACCCAGAAGGCAGATCGTTGAATCCGGATTCACCCACAGTCTTCCATCGAATTTTTGGGAAAGAATTCCTATTCTTTCTGGGGTAAAAGCAGTGAAAAAAGAGGGTTTGGCAACGAGTTCCCGGTCTCTTACCCGAATTTCGGAAAATCCATACTTCAGGGACAAGAACTTAAGCCTTGCAGCAAGGAATAGTCCTTTTGACGAACGCGGAAGTGGGCCGAACCGATCGGACACTTCGGATTCAATGTGGTCGATTTCCCCCATATCCCTTGCAAGAGAGAGTCGGCGATAAAAATCGATCCTCTGGGCAGGGTGCTCGATATATTCCTCCGGAAAACGGGATTCCCTTCCAAGGTCTATGCGGACTTCCTCCCGCGAGACGGGAACAGCTTCCGGTTCGATGCGCGACTGGATAGCTTCTTCTACCATTTCAAGGTACAGATCCAAGCCTACAAGAGCAATATGTCCTGTTTGCTGATGACCCAACAAACTTCCGGCTCCCCTTATCTCCAGGTCTCGCATGGCAATCTGGTACCCTGATCCGAGACTCGTATTGTCCTGGAGAGTTTTGAGGCGTTTTCTTGCCATATCCGTCAGACCGGATTCCGTTGGAATCAAGAAGTAAGCATAGGCTTGCTGGCCGGAACGCCCGACCCTTCCCCGAATCTGGTAAAGCTCGGATATGCCGAACATATCTGCCCGGTTGACGATGATCGTGTTTGCGGAAGGTATGTCAAGTCCTGACTCCACAATGGCAGTGGAAACAAGAATGCGGTAATGACGCTGGATAAATTTTTCCATGACCCCTTCCATCATGGAGTCGTCCATTTGTCCGTGCGCCATGCCGATCGGGATTCCCGGAAACAACTTCGCCAGATAGTGGACCATTCGCGATATTGTCTGTACGCGGTTATGAACGAAAAAAACCTGTCCGTCCCGCGCGAGTTCCCGATCGATGGCTTCGTGGATTCGATGGCGATCGAAGGGCAGAATCGCCGTACGTATCGGCTTTCTGCCAGGAGGAGGTGTCATGATGAAACTGATTCCGCGCAAACCGGACAAAGACATCTGTAGTGTTCGGGGAATGGGGGTTGCTGAAAGTGTCAGGACATCGACAGATGCGTATCGGCTTTTTAACTTTTCCTTCTGTCCGACCCCAAATCTCTGTTCTTCATCGATGATCAGTAGCCCCAGGTTCCGGAAAGAGGTTTCCTTGCTGATCAAGGCAGTTGTCCCGATCAGAATGTCGATTTCGTTCAGGGACACTTTTTTCCGGGTGAGGCGGATTTCGGCCGAAGAGACCATCCTTGAAATATGTCCGATTCGGACAGGAAAACCGGAAAACCGGTCCATGAAAGATTCGTAGTGCTGTTTGGCAAGAAGGGTTGTGGGTACGAGAAGGGCAACCTGATATCCATCGGCGACGGCTTTAAAAGCGGCCCGCATGGCTATTTCCGTTTTTCCGAACCCGACGTCACCCAAAATAAGTCGATCCATGGGAGAAGGGGATTCCATGTCCTCACACACAGCGCGCCATGCTTCTTCCTGATCCGGGGTCAAATCATAGGGAAAAGAATTTTCAAATTCCCGGACCAGAAGGAGATCGGAGGAAAAAGAATGTCCGGAAACCGTTTTTCTTTTGGCGTATAAGTCTACGAGGTCCTGGGAAATTTTTTCGATTTCCTTTCGGACCTTTTGTCGTGTCCTGTTCCAGGTTTGACCGCCAAGCCTGTCAAGTGAAGGAGTCAAGCCTTCCGGTCCTCTGTAGGGCTGGAGAAGGTCAGCCTGGTCGACCGGGATATACAGTTTTTCAAGATCCCGATATTCGACAACAAAAAATTCTCCGGGAATCGGGCCGACCATAATTTCTTTGAGGCCTCTGTAGAGACCGATCCCGTGCTGCAGATGGACGACTGGTTCTCCTTCGTTGAGAGGTGGACGGTCTTTCCTGTAAATGGGAGTGGCTGTCGCAAAAGTTCGATGTATGCGGGGTTCCGGGCGTTTTCTGAAGAGAAAGTTTTCAGAAATGACGAGGGCATTGTCTGACGGAATGTAAAATCCTTTCTCCACATCCCCCATGATCGTCCAGATAGCCGATTTGTCGGATGATCCTCGTTCTTCGATTTCCTGAAGGCTGGATGCAGGAAAGAAAGGAATATCCTGGTTGGTCAGAAGTTCGTGAAATCTGTCCCGCTGACCTCTGGTTCGAAAGACGGAAAGAACTCTTGTTTGTCCAATTAAACGGGAAAGTCCTTCGACCCAGGAATCTTCTATGCGAAGGAGAGATTCGGCGGAAGAAGACAAGGCAAAGTTTTCCTGGTCAGAAAAATCGGACAAAAAGATTGTCTGATAGGTGCTTTCGATCGAACCAAGACCCTCTCTTCCATCCAGAAGAAACGATTTTTCGGGGGCGGGAAGGAGCGTTTTTTCCACATCGGTCAACTCCGCCCATCCTTCACGGATCCGGTCTTCCCATTCTTTCTTTTTGACGCGATAAACGGAAGGCTCTTCGATGAGAAGGACCGGGGCACGACCATAATCAAGTGGAGATCTGGCATCGTCATAAAAGGACGGGATGAAGCGTTCGATCCCTGGTACGAGGGAGGAGACAGTATTTTGTTTGAGCCAGGTGGAAAGAGCTTCATTCTCCACGGTTCCAGAGGGGGGGATCCATTCCGAGCCCGGCAGAATGTCAATCCTCGAAAGTTTGGCGAGCGACTTCTGATTATTGATATCAAAGCTTCGGATAGATGAAAGGATGTCGTCATCCCATTCAAGTCGTACGGGATCCGGGTGAGCCGGGGAGTAAAGATCAAGGATCGCACCTCTGACGGCAAACTCTCCCGGTGCAGAAACCTGGAGAACTCTTAAGAATCCAAGTCGGACAAGGGAGTCAGCCAAGGCCGTGCGCTCGATTGTTTCTCCGGCAGCCAATGTCCATGTAACTTCCTCAAGAAGTCTGGGGGGAAGGGTTTTCCGTACAATTGCCGGCCATGTCGTCACGACGACGTCCACCTTGCCCCGGGCCAGCAGGCTCAATGCATGAATTCGTTCGGCACGGAGGAAGTCGGGTGGGCTTTCGGCCTCATAAGGAAGAACCTCTTCTTCCGGAAAAAAACAGATTTCCAGATTTGTTCCGAAAAAGCTTTGGAAGGAGAGAAGAGCGCTGACCCTGTTGTGGGCTTTTTCAATATTTCCAGCAATCATCCAGAGTGTTTTTCCGGACAAGAGGTCATGGCACAGGAAAGGAAGGAGGGAGCGGGCATCTTCCTCGATTCCCTTCAATGTGAGGGAACGGGTGGGTTCCTGGGTGACAAACGATGAAAGAGACTCCTGTATTCTCTCTTGAAACTTGGGGAAAAGACTCATGCAGAATTTCCGGAAGGGTTTTCGTTTCGGTAGCGCTCAAGGACCGTCTGAACAAGAAGGGTGGTCGAAGAATCTGGAACAAGTGGGATGGAGAGAACGATCCCGCCACGCAGGTTAACGATGTCGCTGCCGATGATTTGCTCCGGCTTCCAGTCCCCCCCTTTGACCAGAACGTCCGGTTGAAGAAGTTTGATCAATTCATAGGGCGTTGGTGTGTCGAAAAAGGTGACGGCGTCCACGCATGTGAGGGCACCGATCACGCGTGCCCTTCGAAATTCTGTTACGAGAGGGCGAGATGGTCCCTTGAGTTTTCGCACGGATGAATCCGTATTGAGGGCTACGATCAGGAAATCACCAGCTTGTCTCGCGCGTTCGAGGACTTCGATATGTCCGGCGTGTACGAGATCGAAGCATCCATTGGTAAAAACAACTTTCTGTCCGGTTGAATGGATCTGTTCGACACGTTCGAGAAGGCGGTCATGAGGTAATATCTTCCCCTCTGTACCAGTAAAAATTGGCGGCTTTTCAACAGACAAAGAGCGCTTCCTCAACAAGTTCGCATAAAATATGGCCTACGGTGATGTGGCACTCTTGAATGCGAGGTGTCAGTTTCGATGGGACGATCAGGGATAAATCCGCCAAGGAACGGACCTGACCACCTGTTCCGCCTGAAAAAGCGACGGTTCTCAAATTTTTTTCTTTCGCTTTTTCAATTCCTTTCAACACATTTCTAGAATTCCCGCTTGTGCTTATTCCGATAGCAAGATCTCCCGGTTCGCCATACGCATCGATTTCCCTTGAAAAAACGTTTTCATAGGAATAATCGTTGGAAATACTGGTCAGTGTTGCCATGTTGGTTCCAAGTGCAATGGCCGGCAATCCTTTTCTTTCTTTGTAGAACCGGCTGACGAGTTCTCCGGCAATATGCATGGCATCGGTGGAACTTCCCCCGTTTCCAAAAATCAATATCTTTTTGCCTGAACGAAGTGTTTCTGTCATCCAGAGACCGCACTTTAAAATTTCTGCCAGGGAATCCCTGATAAAATCTTTCTTGGCCTGAATGCTTTCCTGAAAGAGAGCCTCGATCCGGGAAGGCCAAGCAGGATATTCCAATTGGAAGTGTGTACCGTCGCTCGTCATGATTTCGTCCTTATTTTGGGTTTGATTGTCGGGGATCAGGTAGGTTGCGGCCGACCCTTTTCCATCCACTCTTTTGTTTTCAAAAGAGCTGTCTGGAACTTGGAAATAGCCTGTTTTACGATGTTGTCGTCATGTTTGGTCGACAGAAAGAACGCTTCGAATTGGGAAGGCGGCAAGTAGATGCCTTCCCGCAAACATTCCTTGAAAAAATAGGAGAATAACTCCGTGTCGCATTTTGATGCGGTTGCCCAGTCAAAAACGGGTTCTGTGGAAAAAAAGAGGGTCATCATGGATCCCATCCGATTTACTCTTGCGGGAATTCCGGATGATTTCAGAATCCCATTGATCCCCTCTGCCAGGAGACGGCTTTTCTCCTCAAGCAATGAATAAAGTGCCGGTGTTTTTAGTTTTTGGAGAGTTGCCACACCGCTGGCCATGGCTAACGGATTTCCAGACAATGTTCCCGCTTGGTATATAGAGCCTTCGGGAGCGACATGTCGCATAATTTCTTTCGATCCTCCGTAAGCGCCAATCGGTAGGCCGCCTCCAATAATCTTTCCAAGTGTTGTCATATCCGGTTCAAAGCTGAAAAGGATCTGTACGCCACCATAAGTCTGTCGAAATCCTGTCATGACTTCATCGGCAATAAGGACAGAACCATGAAGACTCGTTTGAGTCCGAAGCTCTCTTAAAAATTCTTCATCGGGAACTACGACCCCCATATTGCCGGCAATGGGTTCCACGATGACACAGGCGATTGAATCGCCATGTTTTTTGAACAGATCCTGGACAGCCTGTGAATTGTTATAGGGGAGTACTATCGTTTCTTTTGCCAGTTCTTCCGGGATTCCTCCGCTGTCTGGAACGCCAAAGGTGGCCGCGCCGGAACCTGCTTTTACCAGGAGTGAGTCGACATGGCCATGATAAGCCCCTTCAAATTTGACGACGACAGATCGTCCCGTAAAACCTCTTGCAACTCGTATTGCTGACATGGTTGCTTCTGTACCGGAATTGACAAAGCGGAGTCGTTCCATCAGGGGAACCGCAGCCCGAATCATTTCCCCCAAGCGCAATTCGATTTCTGTTGGAGCACCAAATGAGATTCCTTTTCCGGCAGTTTCGCAGATTGCCCGCACTACATCCGGATCGCTATGCCCTAAAATATGAGGTCCATAGGAAAGAACAAAATCGATATATTCATTTTGATCGACATCCCAGATATGGCACCCTTCCCCCTTTTCGATAAAAGGCGGAGTCCCTCCGACAGCCTTAAACGCTCTTACGGGGCTGCTGACTCCCCCAGGGAACAACTCTCTGCTTTTACCAAACAACTCTTCAGATTTGCTCAAAAGATACTCCTAGTTGTGAGGGAATGAAGAACCGTGACAAGCTGTTCGGTGGGAACAGTCTTCCAGTGAGGATGAAAATCCGAAAGTGGCATCAAAACCGGGTTTTCCGATCTGAAATATATGTTTTAACAGGTCCTTAATCTTTAGACTCTTTATTCAGGAAAGAGCCAAAGAATACAAAGAATAATGGAACCAGATTCTAGAAATGCGCTTCATTTTATCATGCAGGTGTTTATTAGGCCATATCAAAGTTTTTATTGAAACGCTCAAAAATTAAAAATATAGACAGATGGCATGAGAGGAGTTTCGGGCTTATAATGAGAACTGTATACCAAAGATGAAAGGAGTTCAGATATAAATTGTCGAGGAGGTTTAACCTTCATCTCCCCCTGATTCCATTGGGGGTAAAACGGATTTCTATGGATGAAACCGGGAGGATGGTATGAAAACTTTTTCCGAGATAAAAAATCAAGTTTTGCGTTTGAGAGTAATGTTTGAAAAAGATAAAGCCGTCGACAGCCGCATGTGGGAAAAAGTGGTTGAGGCAATTGATGAAGGACAGCACAACGGTTGGTTAAGCCCTCAGAATGCGGAAGTTCTCAGGGAAGAGTTGTCAGATCTGGAAAGGGAACTGAAAGCTCTTGAGAACTACTGACTGCTCTGGGCGACTACATCAGACGATGATCTGTCAGAAAACCGGAGGGAAACTGTTTTTGCTCGATTGGGGCAAGAAGGCTTGGTGTTATGGGGGGAGATAATTTCTACAAGTCCCGCGCAGTCTTGAGAGACTTGATCGAAAGTCTGATCCGGAAGTCGATGGCGGGGATGGATTTGGCGATGGACCGGATGTTTGCGCTTCAGCCTGAAACCTACCTTCGATACGAAGAGAGATTCTCGGAGTTGGCACGTTTGCTGGAATGTCTTCAAGACGAGTTGGGATCTGCCGACAACTGGAGAGCGCTCGACAGAATTCAACGGCGAGTCTATTTTCTGGAAGAAAGGTTTGAAGACATTGATAGCGTTCTTCGCAAACGACCCCGAAGGTCTCGTTCCCGATTTTCGATGGACAATTTGTTTCGGGTTTCCCAAGGCGGCGGGAGTGGGTCGCGTTCTTCTTCCGGTTCCGAGGGAGATGCTCTGTCTATTGAAGAAGCGTGTGAAGTTTTGGGAATCGAGATTTCGGCAAAGCTCCCGGAAATTCGCAAAAAGTTCCGGTCTCTGATGAAAGAACTTCATCCGGATATAAGAATGGGAGACAGGAGCAAGGAAAGTCAGATCCGAAAAGTTTTAGCCGCTTATGAAGTTCTGAAACAGAAGCACGTTTTATCATAATTGCGAGGGAGGTCCATGGTTTGACTCAATCTCGGAACGCATGATATCCTCCCAAGACCGGGTATTTAGATTTTTTTTTAGATCGGATCGCATGTGGATTTTGATAGGATGTTCCGGGAAAAAGGCTGAGATAACAAGCTTGGAAGGGCTATGCAGCCGAAATGGATTTTTCAAGGATATCTTCTGACTGTAAGAAGTTTCCCCGGTCAGGGAATTGCACGGGCTCATGCCCATGCAGAAATAAAACAGTATTCACAAATTCAAAGTATTGAGTAAGGCTTCTAAGGAGAATGAAAATGGCAGATAGTGCTGGAGTCGAAGTTAAGCCAGGCTCAAATGTCCAGTCGCCCACACAGGCGCCGGCTGGTTCTGAAGCTTCCCGTCAGCGGGTAGTTTCTCCGGAGCGGATGTTTTTTGAGGCTCCACGAGAGAGAGCATTCATTACCGGCTCTGAGGCAGCAAAGGAAGCCATTCGTCGAGCCAACGTCGATATTGCCATCTCATATCCGATCACTCCTCAGAGTGAAACCATGCAACAGGTAGGTGCGTTGTGGGCAGAAGGATACGTCAAGGAATATTATCGGGGTGAAGAAGAGTTTGGCGTGATGTCAGCGATTGCCGGAGCATCCCGTTCAGGTGCTCGGTCGTTGACGGCTACGGCTGGTCCTGGCCTCATGAGAGGCATGGAAGTGGTTGCGTCGTGGCCAGGCGGCAGGATGCCATTGGTTTTGTTGATCATGTGCAGGGTGATCAATGCTCCTCTTTCGATTCAGCCTGACAATGCAGAACTGGCTTACCTCCTGAACACGGGAAACATCATTTTCCACGCAGAAAATCAACAGGACTTTTTTGATTTTGCCCTCAAGGCCTTCGTGATTTCCGAGAAGCCTGAAGTGACTCTACCCGTAGCTGTGGCGGTGGACGGTTTTTTTGTGACTCATGCCCGGGGTTATGTTATGCTTCCTCCGAGTGATGAAAAGCTTCCTCCGAGAGATTGTTATCACGAAGCTGTTCCAATCATGGACAACGAAAACCCGCCAGCAAGAATTTCGCGCGATGCTCCAATCCAGGAGGTTTGGGCTGCTGTTGAGAGATCCAGGAAGTACATCAATAAATATATGGGCGGTCTTGTCGAGGTCGTTAATCCAGATGCGGAAACAATCATTATTGCTTCTGGAAGTGCTGTTTCCCAGTCTCGGGAAGCGGTCCGGCAGGCAGAGGAGGATTTGGGTGAACGCGTTGGTCTGGTAAAAGTTCGTTCCCTCAGACCGTTCCCGACGGAGGAATTGCGGGAAGCATGCAAGAATGCCAAGAGAATTCTTGTGCCGGAATTCAACTGTGTCGGTTGGCTTCACCGAGAAGTCTGCTCGGCCCTTTATGGTCACACAAAGGCAGAAATTGTTTCTGGGCCGCGGGTTTTCGGTGGAATCTCCCTTCCAACGGAAATGATTCTTCAGTATATATTTCCGGATAAGAAGTTTGCATTTTAAGACGCTTAAGACGATTGATATGAGTTAAGAAAATAGTCTCGTAGAATGAATCAGAGTGAAGTTTTTTGGGGATGCGTCCTCATATAAAGGAGATCTCAATGAGTTTCGATAATATTAAAATGTCTCCGGCTCTCGAAAAGTATATGACGAAGGAATACCGGGACCTGGTGGAAAGAGGGCCATACGGGAAACAAAAAAAGGTTTCCGAAATGGGAACCTTCAAGGAAATTCTTGAAGAGCACCCTATGTGTGCTGGCTGTGCGATGACATTGTTTATTCGGCTTACCATGATTGGGTTGCCGAATCCGGAGCATACGGTTTTGATCGGAACGGCAGGGTGTGGCCGACTTGCGCTGACACAGAGCTCGATTCCGTTTATTTATGGAAATTATGGTGATACGAATGCGGTGGCATCTGGGCTTAAAAGGGGTTTGGCCACCCGCTTTCCTGACCAGAATAAAGATGTCGTTGTTATGGCCGGTGATGGAGGATTGGCGGATATCGGTTTTAGCGCTGTGATGCACTCCTGGTTCCGGAAGGAAAAATTTACGACTATCATGCTTGACAATGAGGTATATGGAAATACGGGTGGTCAAGAATCGGGAATGACGGAAAGAGGTGCCATTCTCAAAATGGCTCCGAAAGGAAAGCAGTTTGAGAAAATGGACATGCTCGGATTGGCAAAGACAGCGAATGTTGCATACATCGCAAGAGTCACCCCGACCAATCCTACAAGGGTGGCGTCAACGATCCGCAAGGCTGTCATGATTGCCCGAGAAATAGGTCCTACATTTATCCAGGCTTATACCTCCTGCAACATCGAATACGCGATTCCTACTCCAAAAGTGATGGATGATGCGAAGGAAGTGGAAAATGCCCGCTATGGATTTCTGGAAATCATGTCCGATGAAGCACGGGAATATCTTGAATCCATTGAACCTGCCAAGAAGACAAAAACGAAATAACCGGAAAGATGAAAAGAATCCATAGAATCAGATAAGGGAGAAAATCCAATGACGAATAAGAAAAGATACAACATTCGTATGGCAGGTATCGGAGGTCAGGGAGTTGTGACGGCCTCCCATATTCTAAGTAATGGGATGGTTATTATGGGGGGTGAAAGTACGCTTGTTCCGTTTTTTGGTTCTGAAAAACGGCTTGCTCCCGTTGAGTCCTATGTACGTATTGCAAATGGAAAAATTTATGAGATTGGTGAAATCATTTATCCAAATGTAATTATGATTTTTCACCCTCAGGTTATTACGCATGGAAAATCCTACACCATGCCTTTTTACTCAGGGCTTAAACCAAATGGGGTCGTACTGATCAACTCCGATACACCAATCAAGCTTGTACCGGACGAAGAGCGGGAACTCAAGGAAAGAAATGCCCGTATATTTTATCTTCCGGCAACGTTGCTGGCCCGGGAAAAGGCAGATACAGATTTGGCAACGAACATGGCTATGGTTGGTGCTATCAGCGCTATCATGGGTATCCCGGACCTCAAGTCTCTTGAGCAATCCGTAAAAGAGCGATTCCTCGGTAAAGGATTTGTTGTCTCTGGGGGTACGGCGGCACTCGATAACGTAATCGAGCGAAAATTTGCAAAAAAAGAGCAGCTTCTGAAAAAGAATATGGAAGTTATCTCAGCCGCATACAATTATGCACTCGATCATAATTGGACCGAGCAACCGCAAGCCGCAACTGCCTGAAGACAGAATAAGGAGACAATCGAATGTATTTGGTGGCTCATGTGGATACGGCAGTCTGTTCTGAAACGGCCTGCAAGCTATGTACTCAGTACTGTCCTGAAGCGAATACGATTTTGTATGACAATGATAAAAAAACAGCTTTTATTGCTGTTGATAGGTGCAAGGCTTGTGAAATCTGTGTCAGCATCTGCGACAATCTGGCGAAGCATAATGCTATAAAAATGATTATGATCACCGATATCGAAAACGCTTTTGAGCTTTCAAAAAGCGGCTTTCGTCCAGGAGAATGGGATAATATCCCGAAGCCCTCTGTTCCTTCGACCCACTAGTAAGAAAAAAATATTACGAAAATTCAAAATCAAATCCGGATAGGGTTTTTAGAGCACTGTCCGGATTTTCGTAAACAATTTTCGATTTCGAGAGATAATGGAACCGATTGAAATCAACGACCCTGTACAAATTCAAAACATGTTAAAATCCATTGTTTTGACAGGACATGGGTTTACGACAGATTGTCTCCTCGTAGATGTTTTTGAAGCGGGTCTGTCTTACCCGGATTACTTCAAGGCGATGGGGGAAGATCCGACAGCCTTCTATGATGGGAAAGCCCCAGCATGGGAATCGTATCATCTCCGTCAGGGTAAAAAAGTATTTATGGTATATGGCATGGGTCAAAAAGGTAGGAGAACCCATTTTACGGAGACTCCCTAGAGGATTATGAAATTATTTGATCCAAGCGATCAGTGGCGGTTCTCTAGAATTGCCGAAAAAAGGAAAACCCTTATTCTCGAGGGAGAAGATGCCAGGATAGCTGCAATTATGGAAGAGCATCCGGAATTCGACCCGTTTTGGTCCCTGGGTGAAGCATCAGCAAGTCCTCAGGAAATAGAAGGTCAGATCGTTAATCCTTTCGTGCATGTTACGTTGCATCTCCAGATTCAGAATCAGATTGAACGGGAGTTTCCTCAGGAAGTTAAACAAGCCTTCCTGCGTCTTGTCGAACAGGGTGAGTCAGATCACGAAGCTATTCATCAGATTATCAGTGTATACGCAAATCTGTATTTTAAAGCGCTTCGGAGGGGGCAATCCTTTGACGAATCAGAGTATACAATCCAATTAAAATACCTGACGGCTTGAGGGAAAGTTGGTTATTGTTCCTTGACTTGACGGAACCCTCGTTTTATATTTATCGAACACGGTCAGTTTTTGAGAGATTGAATTCCATAAAGCTTCCCCAAGATGAACGCGGAAGGTCTTCTGACTCTCGGGCCTATAAGGATTTACTAAAGAATTCAGACGCCATTGTTTCAAGATATATGGAGGAGTTGTCCCATGGCTGGTCATGAAGGAAATGGTATGCCCCAGATTGGTTCTGCCAACAAAAAGGGCCAAATTATTACGGATCCCCAGGAGCTCTTCTTCCTTTCTCCAAGGTCTCAAGCGTTTTTGACGGGATCTGAAGTTATCAAGGAAGCTGTTAAAAGAGCAAGTGTTGACTTCTCTGTAGCTTATCCCATCACTCCCCAGAGCGAAGCATCATCTCTTGTCGGCGAACTATATGCAGATGGCTATGTTGGCGACTATATGAGAGGGGAGTCCGAGTTTGCCGTGATGGGAGAATGCGCCGGAGGGGCCTTTGGCGGAGCGCGTGTGTTCACGACAACTGCTGGCCCCGGTACATTGAGAGCGTTTGAAAATTTTCCTATGTGGGCCGGAAGCAGACTGCCGATTGAAGTGGTTTTTACGGTAAGGGGTGTTAACTCACCGCTTTCGATTCAGCCGGATACCCTGGAAATTGCATTTATGCTTGAAACCGGGATGCTTCTCTGGCATGCAGAAACGGCTCAAGATTTATTTGACTACATCCTGAAGGGATACATTGTTGCAGAAAAACCCGAGGTTCACCTCCCGATTGGTGTCATCGTAGACGGTTTTTTTGTGACCCATACGAAAGATATGGTCATGATGACTCCAGAAAACAGAGCCATTCCGCATTACAATCCGTATGCGTCTCCGGTAACCTGCATGGATATGGAGTCTCCTCCTGTTCGTATGATGCGGGATCCATTCGTCATGAAGTCAAATTACATTTCCTATATGACGCACGCGAGCTGGCAGCTTGAAGTTCGCGCTGCAATTGAACGTTCCCGTAAACATACGATCCCGCTTCTTGATGGTTTGATAGAGGTAGAAAACCCGGATGCCGAGATCATGCTTGTCTCGTCCGGTACTGCTGTTTCCCAAAGCAGAGAAGCAATCCGCTTGTTTAGGGACCAGGGCGTTAAAGTAGGGTTGGTCAAGATCAAAACCATTCGACCATTTCCTGAGCAGGAATTGAAGATGGCATTAAAAAATGCCAAGCACATATTTGTTCCGGAATTTAATATTGCCGGTTGGATGGCAAAAGAAATCAAGGCCATTCTTCCCGATAACGAACGCGTTGTCGCCGGTCCTCATGTTGCGGGTGGAATGACTATGCCCCCTGAAATCATAGTGGAAGAAATTGAAAGGTCTCTCGCCCTGAAAGGGAAGAAGGAGCTTATCCATGGGTAAGGAAAAAATTCAGATCAATGAAGAATTTTGGGATATTATGCCGGATGATTACAAGGATCTGGTGACACATTCTACATATGGTAAAACGGACAGGGGCTGGAAGGATGTCGGTAGTTCTACCGAACTGATCGCCGAACATTCTCTTTGTGCAGGATGCCCGGAATCAATCGCATTTCGCCATATCATGGCATCGATTCCTGCGCCGGAAGACACGGTAATGGTTGGTTCTACTGGCTGTACCAGCCTTGTTTTTCCAATGGTTGCTGTCCACAACATTCATTCCCTTTTTGGCAACCAGAATGCGGTGGCGACTGGTTTGAAAAGAGCATTGAACGTTCGCTTCCCTGATAAGACGAAAGATGTCATTGTTCTGGCAGGAGACGGCGCGACCGTTGAT
>JAMCWZ010000022.1:9258-10604 GCA_023480765.1 Nitrospirota bacterium | reverse complement strand
AGAGCACAAGAGCGACCGGGATTACGGCCGATTCTTCGAATGGATCAAGGAGCGGTCCCATCTGTTCCGGGGCGTGACGCACGGGACGATCCTCCGGGACGACACCTTCCTTTTCGTGCGGCTGGGAACCTTTGTCGAACGGGCGGACAGCACAGCCCGGATCCTCGACGTCAAGTACCATATTCTGCTTCCGAGCTTGCAGGCCGTGGGCGGGGCCGTCGATTACTACCAGTGGGTGGCGCTGTTGAGGTCGGTGAGTGCGTTCGAGTCCTACCGGAAGGTCTACCGTGATGTCATTGTTCCCATCCGCGTGGCGGAGATGCTGGTCCTGAGAGAAGACATGCCGCGGTCCCTCCACGCCTGCCTCGACGAAATCCTCGAGATTCTGACCGAGGTCAACGGTTCCTCCGGTACCGAAGCCCGCCGGAAGGCCGGCGAGCTGCACGCCCGTCTGCATTTCGGCGAGATCCGGGAGATTTTTTCCCAGGGGCTGCACGAATACCTGACCGATTTTCTGAAACGGATCACCGCTCTGTCCCAGGAGATCCATGCGCGGTATTTTGTCGCCGTCGAACGTCGTGCCTGCCCCGAAGGAGATGTTCCGGAGAACGGTCTTTTCCGGAGTCCGGCGATTTTCGGGGGGGCCGGAGGGGGACAGTCCTGACGTTCTTTCGTCTCTCTTTTCAGGGTGTCTTTTCCTTGTTTTCCGAAATTTCAAAGAGCGCGTTCCACTTGCCGCCGACGGTGCCGATAAGGGATACTGTGCCCAACCGGAAGTATTTCTCCGGAGGCTCTCTCCGGTCGCGTTCCGGAGGAGAAGCCCCGGTCATAAAGAGGGAACGACCCTTGCGTCTCGAGCGGGAAAGAGACGTCGTACGAGGAAAGGACCGACGGGTAGCATGACCTATTGCGCCGCGCTGAAGCTTGAGAAAGGGCTGGTGTTCGGGTCGGACTCCCGGACGAACGCCGGTGTCGATGACATCGCGACCTTCCGGAAGATGAAGATTTTTGAAAAGTCCGGGGAACGGGTGCTGGTCGTTCTGTCTTCGGGAAACCTGTCGATTACGCAGGCGGCCCTGACGATGGTCGAACAGCGATTCCACCATTGGGAGGGGGGAGAGACCCTTCTTTCGACTCCTTCCCTCTTCGACGCGGCCAGGATCCTGGGGGAGACCCTCCGGGACGTCCAGTTGCGGGAAGGTCCCTACCTCGTCCAGAACAATATCGATGCGAACGCCTCCTTTCTTCTCGGCGGACAGATCCAGGGGGAGGAGCCCCGACTGTTTCGCGTTTATTCCCAGGGCAACTTCATCGAGGCGACATGGGAGACGCCCTACTTCCAGATC
>JAMCWZ010000022.1:7615-9248 GCA_023480765.1 Nitrospirota bacterium | reverse complement strand
TCCGATCTCCAAGTACGGGAAGCCTATTCTCGACCGCGTGATCACGTCCGACCTGTCGTTGATGGACGCGGCCAAAAGTCTTCTGGTCTCCTTCGATTCGACGATGCGGAGCAACATTTCGGTGGGGTTTCCCATCGATATTTTGTGTCTGGAAAAAGACGCGTTCTCGACCCGGCTTCGGTGGACGATTGAAGAGGACGACCCGTTGTTCCGGATCCTGGGGCGGGAGTGGTCGGAGGGGCTGAAGCATCTGGCGGCCGGCCTGACGGGGCTGCCTCCGCCGGGATCAGGGAGAGACCGGGGGCTTTCGTGACCTCTGCTTCTGTCCCCATCCGGTTTTGCCGAAGATCCTGCCAGCCATTTTTTTCTCCTTCATGTTCGGCAAGGAGTGAAAAATCCTCCCCAAATGGGCGCTTCGCCTTCTCCGGATCCGTCTTCGCGATAACCTCCGGGTATCCCGGCCGTGAAGAGAGGACAAAAACGGACGAAGGTCTGTCCGGCTACAGTGTAGCCTTCAGATTGTATGGACGAGATCTCCGATTCCGGACCATGGGATGACGTGCCAATGCCCCCTTTTTTGAGGGGTGGTTCCGCCGTAGACGATATACCCCTTCGGGGGATTTCCCTCCACAAGCGTTTTCCAGAGCTCGAGTCCTTTGAAGAAATCGGAAGCCACCGTTTGTCCCGCCTTGATTTCCACCGGGATCGCCTCTCCGGAACGTTCGACCAGGACATCGACTTCGTGGCCGGAGTGATCTTGCCAGAAGGAAAGACGAGGTTCCTGTCCCCTGTTCAGACGGGCTTTCAGGAGTTCTCCGACCACCCAGGTTTCAAAGATGGCCCCGTATAGCGGATGCGTCGTCACCTGTCGGGGCGTGTCGATGCCCAAAAGCCAAACAAGAAGCCCCGTGTCGTAGAAGTAGAGTTTGGGCGTCTTGATGAGGCGTTTGTTGAAGTTGTTGTGGTGAGGTCTCAGGAAGTAGAGGATATAGCTGGCTTCCAGAACGGAGAGCCATGACTTGGCCGTATTGTGGGTCACGCCGCAATCGTTGGCCAGTGCCGAAAGATTCACCAGCTGCCCCGAACGACCGGCGCACATGCGCAGAAATCGCTGGAATGCCGACAGATCCCGTACCTGGAGAATCTGGCGTACGTCCCGTTCCAGATAGGTCCGGACATAGTTCCCGTACCAGGTTCCCGGATCGGCGTTCCGGTCGTAAATCGGTGGGTACAGGCCTGAAACAAGAAGCTCCTGCAGGGAAGAGGGGGGAGATCCGGCTGTCTGAAGCTCTCCGAGGGTGAAAGGGAGCAGGGAGAGGATGGCCGCACGGCCCGCCAGCGACTGGGTTACTCCCGAAAGAAGCCCGAACTGCTGGGAGCCGGTCAGAACGAAAACGCCGGAACGGTTTTCGTTGTCCACCCGCGTCTGAATGTAGGAAAACAGTCCGGGAGAGTGCTGGGCTTCATCGAGAATCGCCCCGTGGGGATAGCGTTCCAGAAACCCCCGGGGATCTTCGTTTGCGAACTCCCTTTCGTCGAGATCCTCAAGGGACACATACGGCTTGTTCCGGAAGACCATGCGAACCAGGGTCGTTTTTCCGGATTGACGGGGTCCCGTGACCACTACGACCGG
>JAMCWZ010000022.1:0-7605 GCA_023480765.1 Nitrospirota bacterium | reverse complement strand
TTCGCAGAGTATCTTCGGCCGCGCGTGCGATTTTCATTTCGGGATGATGACAAGAAAACTGGATAATTGTCAATTCAATTTACAAATTTTATCTGCAGATGTCGGACTCTCCCGACCGGGTTCCCCGGATGCCGAAGGGGAGTCCATAAAGTTCAGACGGGCCTGCTCCTTATCTCTTCATCCAGGGATCGTCTGGCCGTATCGGTCTGTCGGAAAGACCTTCTTCGGAATGTCCAAAGAGGGCATTCCTCTTGCCGCCGACGGTGTCGTTAAGGGATACTGTGGCCAACCACGTATTTCTCCGGAGGTTCCTTCCGGACCCTGTTCCGGCGGTGATAAAGAGGCGAACGGCCCATGCGTCTCGGGCGGAAAAGAGACGTTGTGCGTGGAAAGGACCGACAGGCAGCATGACCATCGAAGAGAACGACCCGTTGTGTGGTACCCTGGGGCGGGAGTGGCCGGAGGGACTGGAGCATCTGGCGGCCGGCCTGACGGGGGTTCCTCCGCCTGGATCGGGGAAAGACCGGGGACTTTCGTGACTGTCGCCGGCGGTCGGCGAAGAAAGGCGGAAGGGTGTGTTCCGACAGGGAAGGAAATCCTTTTGTCCGAACCCGCTGGCGCTCCTCTCGGACGATCGTTCTATGACCGGGACACCTGTCTCGTGGCCCGGGAGATTCTGGGCAAGCTTCTGGTTCACCGGACCGGAGGGTTTGTCCGGATCGGCCGCATCGTGGAGGTCGAAGCCTACCTGGGCCCCCACGACAAGGCCTCCCATTCCTCCCGGGGCATCACTCCCCGGACCCGCACCATGTTCGGGCCGCCCGGCCACGCCTACGTCTATCTGATCTACGGGATGTATTCCTGCATGAACGTCGTGACCGAACCGGAAGGCCACGGGGCCGCGGTGCTGATTCGCGCCGTGGAACCGGTCAGCCATCTTCTGGGTCCGGGAAACGGTCCGGGACGGCTCACTCGAGCCATGCAGATCGACAGGTCCCACAACGGCGCTGATCTGACGGAGGGGAGTCTCACGATCTGTTCCGGTGGCACGATGCTCGCGGAGTCCATCGTCCGGCGTCCCCGTGTGGGGGTGGATTACGCCGGCGCCTGGGCGAGGCGCCTTCTGCGGTTCTGTCTTCGCGGCAATCCCCATGTGTCCCGCCCGTGAAGAGAGAACTGAGGAGGGAATCCGTCCGGTCGGAACGGATCGGGGAGAAATCAGGGAAAACACATTACAGAAAACGGGGAAACGCGCATTGCTGACGAAAAAACATCTGGTCGCGGCCATCCTGGTGATGGCGGCTGTTTCGGTCGCGGTATATCTGGCAAAGTCCGGCGTCCGCCGGACGCCTTCCCTTCCGCCGGCCGACCTGTCGAAACTGGCGGCGGGAGACATGGTGCTGGTCATCCGCACCACCTACGAATGTCCGTCGCTGGCGGCGATGAACAGACTGCACGAAGACGCCGTGGCCCACGACGAAATCGGCTTCGCCAACCATTTCTCCCAGGAACACTGCCAGAAGATCAAGGCGGTGGGAGGACCGTTCCGGATTCTGGGATTCTCGGACGGACCCGCGGGCGCGCGGTATGTCGATGTCGCCGGAGAAAAGCCCCAAGCCGGGAAATGGATCTTCGGGGCTCCCGGAATCTTCTCTCTCCAAGCCCCGAAACAATAAGGCCCTCCGGAGACCTTGCGGGATTCGAGTCGCTGTTGTCCCGTTTCAAAGAGTCCATCAGGCCCATGAACCTTCGGGAGTCTGAAAGCGAACGCTGACGGCCTACTTCTTTGAGGGTGTCCGGAAAACGGTTGCCGGACACTTGCACGGGATTCCCCATCGGCTGGACCTGTTTTCGGCTCCCGGGTCGGGGGGAAAACTGCAGAGTGATCGGAGACCGGCATTCTGGCCGAACATTCTCTTCCGGTTTTTCCGGGACCGGTCGAACCGCGAGTGGGCCTCTTCCCTCATCACCCATCGCTGCGCCTTGTATCCCGGCCCCTTTGTCCGATTCCGGACGAAAGCCGATGAAGATCCGCCTGGGAGGAATCCGTGATCCGGGGAAGGTCGATGATTTCTTTCGGACCCGTTTCCTCTGTTGGAAAATAAGGAGGAAGCACCGGATTTCCTCGACGTCCTCTCAAGCCGGTCGGGTTCACACAAAGCGACGTCAGCACCGTATGACCAGCTTGCAAATACGATGTTCATCAGGTAATCCTTCCACACATACACTTAAGAGCAACCGTTCTTTGCACGCTCGAAGCACGAGTTCTTCAATGCCGCGTTCGCGAGTCCTGAAAGTATGCGTTCCGCAGCAATCTCGCAGCACAAACCCTTCAAAATCTCCAAAACAATCAAAAAATATATCGCAAACTTTACCGGTGTATTCATGCCCGGGGACTTCAACGATCTGTTCGGGCGGTGCTCCCTCCGGCGACGGGAGGATGCTGCTCGCGTTGCCTCCCAGGCCATCGACCCGATCGGAGATATAACCGATGTAGCGTTCCAGTACGGGATACCACCGGTTTGAGGGAGACATCTGCTGGAGTCGCCATTTCAGGATGGCAAGCGTGTTTTCCTCGGGAAACAGCATCACTTCCTTGGTTGCGACCGGAATCTTGACCTGAAATGTCCCGATGACATAGCGCCAGCTTCGATGTTGTACTGGCTCTTCAGTCGCCGCTACTATCGTTGTCGTCGAAGGCAGAGAGAGTGTGGGAACATTGATGTCCCTTATGTGACGGGCAGCAATCCTGCGTACGACAATATTAAATTCCTGACCGGTCACGACAGTTGCCGGAAGGTCCACGGTAAAAAGGCCGGCGAAGTTCTCGCCCGTTCCGGGCGGTATTGGAACGTAGGTCACGCCGCCCGTAATCTTGCATTGCACAGTATGTGTATCGGCGGCAGAAAGCGTGTTGCTGCTGTAAAGTTCCGAAGCAAGCGCGAGCACATCCGAAGCGGGGACTTGGGGCCAGTAGATGGAGGCGATGCTGCCAGACGGTATCGCCCCCCAATCGATCATCAACTCGTCGACAGAGGGGTTGCCTGACATGCTCGGACGTATGTCGAAGGTCTGAGGAATGCGGTGCGTTGCGGCAGGTCCCGGGTTATCGGAAAGTGTGACCTGAAGGTTGCGCTGGGCCAGCTTGTCTGAGCTCTCCGTGCTTGCGCCAGGGTAAATGGGCGCATCGTCATAGGCAATCTCTGCAACAATGCAGTGATGTGTGCCGTTCAGCCACTCCTGTACCGGCTTTCCGTCGACCATATTGTTTGGATCATAAAGGTTCAGGAAACAGCCATAATAGGTCCAGAGGCTGTCTTGTCCGGTTGGTATCTGGAGATCGTGAATATTGGCGCCGCCTGTCGAATAGTCGGTTTGCTTTTGAGATGCAAAGAAAGGCAGCGTGTGGTGGCCGGTTCCAACCAAAGGTGACTCTGGATAGCCTGCGGCATCCAGCGTACTGGGATAGGTCGAACCGGGCTGGTAGTCTGTGTCGGCAGTCTCGGTAGACCAGAGGCGGAAAAATACGCGTACGCCATTGGCCGTGTCTGCCGCGCCACGCAGGCGGACCCTCGCCAAAGCAAAATTGTAATTTTTGTATATCGCGATATTGAGGGGAAACCCGCTGATATCGACAGTCAATGGCGTTACCGATGAGTCGCCCGTGAGTGCGTCGCTCGGCTGGGGGATGACACCGGATGCAAAGGGATCTTTGGTGCCATCCATAAAATGATTCTTGGGATCGTTCAGCCAGGTGAGCAGACTTTGTATATAACTATAGGCGCCATCAGTGCTGTCCGAAGCGAAAGGAGGTGCCCCGGCGATCGGGACATTGTTCTTCCCGGGCGTGGCGGTGAAAACGCGCAGATCCTGGCTCAGATAGGAGAAGCTCTGTGGCAGGTTCGGATCAATGTTCTGGAAGTAGGGATCGGCACCGGCCACCAGCTCGAACTGGGTCGAAGCGTCCGTGCCCGCTACCTTGTTCCCGTTGGTTGCAAGAAATGCATCGAGTTCGTATGTCTGGTAGCCGGAAGAAGGAAAGCTTGCGAGTGACGATCTGTTGAAGGTGATGTCGAATGCGATGCGGATCCGCTGCTGCACAGAGGGATCCGCATTCTCATAATCAATGCCGTTCTGGGTGATATTGACTCCGGTCAGATTTGCAAAAGGTCCGGTTGGTGCAGGGATGGTCACCTGAAGTGCGTTGAACGTGTCTCTGCTGAAGCCTTCGACAACCAGCCAGAACGCCTTCTCCCATTTGCCTCCGCTCGTATTGATCACATCCTGCACTTCATCTTTTCCGAAAGTGTCCTTGTCTACCCAGAAGGCCAGTGTTCCTAACGGCAGGATGCAAGCGTTGTCGGCTTCGCTCCAGTAGCTTTGTACAGAACATTGCACCCCGTTCATGTCAGCAGTTGCGAATTGATTGTTGCAGGTGTCTCCTATTTCGTCGTTTGTAACGGCTGTCCCATTCGATTGTGTCCCGTCGACCAATATGCTGTCGCCATTGGGGTCTGTACAGGCCTCAACGAGTTCGTGCGAAAAAACTTTTGTGACGCAATTGTGCCCCGTCAGAGAACCTGTATTGTCCACCCATGCATAGTATCCGGTGACGCCATTGTAGCTAAAGCTTTGATGCTGGCCAGCATATTGTGTAATGCTATTGTTGATGCCGGGAGGTACGATAACGGCATAGAACCGGTTGTGGCCTGCAAGAGGTGGAGGCATGGCCGTATTTTTCAACCGGTCCGTGAGCATGTTCACGACATCGGTATCCGTATACCCGTCGGCAGGATCAGTGCTGTCATTTATTTCGCTGTAGATCAGCGTTCCTTGCGCAACACCGCGATATTGCCTGAGTCCTCCCATGAATGGGCCCGTCAGAATTCCTTCGATCGCCGTCTTGTAATCATCGCTCGAAGGCGAGGGGGCAGGCGTTTTGCTCCAGAAGCTTCCCCAGAAACAAAGGAGAACTTCAATATCTGTAAGGACCTGTCCGCCATTATCGGTCGTGCTCGTGACCGTGTAGTCGGGGGCAAATATGACATCTCTGGCATTCGGTTTACTCTCTGGATCCAGACGTCGTACGATGCCTTTTGGCTTTTTTGACGTTTTTTCGCTTTTCATGCTTTTATTCCCCCACAGAATCCCGTGTGGATGCCAAAATTGCTCAGGGTTTTCTGTTTTTCAAAACTCCATGCATTGTCGAACGGCCCGAATCCGTTGCCTGAATCTCGTTCAGTTTCACCTGGTCGGGCGCCGTCGCGGCCCCTTTCTTCTTGCCTGCCATTTTGTCCACCTTTCGTTCGTGTCATGCACCGACGAGTATGCATCAGCACGTTTCGGCGTCCTAGACCAAGCAAATGATAAGAAATAAATTGTTAAAATAGAATTAATGTTACAAAATAAAGGAATCTTGGAATGGTCCCTCATGAATCGGACACCATTCCGATCGATCATCATGGCTAGGTTCAGTCCAAACGGATCCTCCGACTGATTTTGAAAAAATGCTGTTCGGATCAAGATCCTCTACCATTAAAATAAATTATTACAATTTGTGTATATACCAAATTTTTGTATTGTAAATGCCTTAATAAATGTGATTTAAGTCACTCAATACAGTGAGTAATATCACGTTATTGTGTTGCGCTCGTTATGGAAAGCATAAATGAGGATATGTTTTGACAATCCGTTCCTGGCCCGGATGCTCGGGAGGGGATGAGGCCGCATTTCATGTGGCGACGGCGTTTGATCGCATCCCCCTGAAGCTGGCAAGGGAGCTGAAAAATTTCCCGCCAAGGGCAAAGTGCACCTGATGCGATATGCTGATGACTTCGTGGTGAGATCTTCCGTCTTTGTTGACAAAGATCCGGAACTTCCTCAAGAAAGCAGCCGCATATTTTCAAGAAAGAGTGATCCGGATGCTCAATCCGATCATCCGGGGATGGATGTATCTGGTGGCTCTCTTCGACTGGCACCCCCGCTACGTCGTCTCCCGGGAACTCGACCAGACCCCGGAAATACCGTTTGTCCTCGCGTATGTAGACCGGGATTTCGAGATCGCGCTTCCGGCGATCTTCAACAGCGACCAGGAGCGCCTCGTGTCCCGGAGTCTCCGGAGCAGCGGAGAAACAAGCCTGTCTGGGAAAGGAATACTGGAAGCTTTTAAAAAAACTTCCTCTTCCTTCAGGGCCTTGAAGCCTGGTCCCCCCGGGCGGCCATCCGGGCGGTCTTTGAGACAGGCTTGATCCATGCAGACGAGCCCTGGATGGATTTGCTGGAACTGCGCAACCTGACGACACACACATGCGACGAAGGTGTATCCGAGCGGGTGTACAATAATCTTCCCGTTACAATGGGACTCTTTCTACAGCTCGCATCAAGAATCCGGGGCGTTTTGCGTTTTCTGACGGGTCTCTCTATTGTGATGTGAAAGAGTCGGAGGTCCCATCCGAAGGATCGGACAGGTAAAATCCAGCTTGGACAGGAAGCAGCATGCTCACTTCAGATCAACTGAACTCCCTTCTGGTCGTCAACGAGTCCGATAGACTGGAATTCACGACAGCGACAGACAATACCGACAAGTTTTCCCAAGCCGTCTGTGCTTTTGCCAACGATTTTTCAAACAGTCGGAAGCCGGGCTTCCTTCTGATCGGGGTAGACGGGAAAGGCCGTCCGTCCGGGATGAAGGTCACGGATAAACTTCTGCAGAATTTGGGGGCCTTGCGGTCTGATGGCAACATTTTGCCGCTGCCGTCCATGGAGGTATATTCTGTCGGACTGGAAGGAGGGGATATCGCCGTGGTGGAAGTTCATCCGTCCGACCTCCCGCCAGTCCGTTACAAGGGACAGGTCTGGATTCGGGTGGGTCCACGAAAAGCGATCGCCAGCGATCATGAGGAGCGTATTCTCACCGAAAAACGTATTGCCCGGGTCACGAGCTTTGATGTCAGCCCCGTACGGGGGGCTTCGCTGGCGGATCTGTCGTTGCCGATTTTTCACGAGTACCGGCAATCCGTTATCGACAAGGACATTCTTGAGAGGAATCATCGGACGATAGAAGAGCAGCTGGCAGGACTTCGATTTTTCGATCTTGCGCTGAATGTTCCGACCATTGCCGGTATCTTGCTGTTTGGTAAAAATCCGCGCTATTTTCTGTCTGGCAATTACATCCAGTATTTGCGTCTTCCCGGGAAGGTGCTTACGGAAGTTCCCGTCGACCAGACGGAAATTTCGGGAAATCTCCTGACGGTTCTCCGGGAACTGGATCTTCGCCTGAAGGCTGGCATTCGAACTTGGCTTCGATTCATCTCTCCTTTGCGGGAAAAGCGGATCTTCAATTATCCGGAGGTTGCAGTCCGGGAAATTCTCCTGAATGCCGTCCTGCACCGGGATTACCAGTCCCATACGCCCGTGCGCTTTTACTGGTTTTCCGATCGAATCGAAATCCAGAGCCCCGGAGGGCTTTATGGGGAGGTGACAAAGGACAGTCTGACGCGACGGAACAGTTACCGCAACCCGGTTATTGCCGAAGCGATGAAATCGTTGGGGTATGTCAACCGTTTCGGTTACGGGATCCAGCGGGCACAGGCTGCGCTGACGGAA
>JAMCWZ010000004.1 GCA_023480765.1 Nitrospirota bacterium | reverse complement strand
CTCCTCTGACGGAAGGGAGTGGTTCTTTGGAATCAGGCTAACCCCGGCCCGGACCGGAGGAGAGATGTTCTCAAGTTTCGTCCGGATGGTTTCGTCCATCATGTCGGCCGCGACGTAGGCGATTCCTGTCACCAGGACCCAATGGGCCAGATAAAATGAGCGGGCAAGAGGGCTAGCAAGCATGGTCGGTGTGAAAATCCAGTTGAATTTTTATCCGGTGATGAGGCCCTTCTATCTCGACAGGACATCATCGTCTGGCACATTATACCTGAAATCTGGTAGTCTGGATCAACGTTCATCTCACGGTCTTGTCACGACCTGCATTTTGGAGGAAGCTTGTTTGTCAGGGTTTTCCTGAACGGTGAAGCCCAGGAATTGCCTGCTCCGGCCACGATACAAACGGCGGTGGAGCATCTGGGCCTTTCGGACCGCCATCTGGTTGCAGAACTCAATCTGGAGATTTTTCCCAGGGACGCCTGGGAGAAAAAAAATCTGTCCGACGGGGATCATCTCGAATTTATCGGTTTTGTCGGCGGAGGGAGCGACTGACCTTTGTTGTTTTCGTCAGACAACAGTCTTGTCGATCCGGCAGCCGTTATGCTATTCTTTTCACGTTTTCTCATCGGTGCGGGATTAACTCAGTGGTAGAGTGTCAGCTTCCCAAGCTGAAAGTCGCGGGTTCGAATCCCGTATCCCGCTCCAACAATATCAAGCACTTAGACGCCTTCCTTTAAAACGTCATTGTCTGTGGTGTCCGTTCGTTCCGAAATTTTCCCCGATGAAATCCTTTTGACCGCTTGGTTTAGATGATCTTTTGATCAGGTGCGAATACCTCATGGTCATGGAGAGCGTTTTATGACCCATAATCTACCAGACTATTCAAATATCGGATTCCTGCCATAACGTGACAAAATAAAACCCTCATCAGGAGGAAGTGGGTAAAGAATGAGTGACGACAAGAGAATAATATATAGAGGATAAAGAAGGAAATGCTCCTCTCTGCCCAATGAATTTGGAGAGAAGTGGTACGAGCTCTAACAGGGGTCGGTTGAACATTCAGACGAGTGCGCGTTCGAGGATAGCTGTTCCCATCTGAGATCCGGGCGGCCTTCAACAAGGCACACCTGGCATCCCCGGCCGCCGGATTAAAGCTCTCCAAAATGTAGTCCCGTTTTTTGATTAAAAAAGGCTCCCATTCTCTTGAGAGCCTTCATGAGGCAGGAACCCGAAAAAATGGATCATGCCGTAGCTTTCATTTTCCGATATCCGACCAATCCAAACATTCCCAGGATTCCGCTTGCCATAAGCCAGAAGGTCGGTGGTTCGGGAGTGGCACTCACCGGTGATTGTGATGATATTGGAGCTCCTAATAAAAGTATTAAATCAGCCGATGCGTTATTGAGAATGTCTCCAGAAAGCTGTGATGAAACAAAGAGGTTGTATTTATCTCCTGCAACCGTTTGAAAAGTGAAATCTGTTAATAAACCATTACCTGTCGATAAATCATTCAAAGGGGCATAATAGGTTTCAGTGAGACCGGGCCCACCAGAGATGGTTACAGACAAACTGTTTGTAGAATTCTTTACGATCGCAGTGTTAGAAAAAATTGCGGAAAACGAAATAGGAATGGTGAATGTATTCCCATTTCCAAGAAAATATCCGCTAAAGGTGATGTCGCTTTGGCCTCCAACGCCGTAATCTAAAGAATCCGGAAAGGAATTTGTTATGGAAATGTTATGGGTTAATGTAATGGCTCCTGTGTTAGACAGGTTTCCCAGGGTGTTGATATCAGAAGTTATTGCCCCTTGCGGTGTAGAGTAGGATGCATCAATAGGATCTGTGAGAGATGAATTCGGATTGAATTCTACAACGGGTGAATTGCCTGTATTTGCATTAGTGTTAAAGGGCGTGCCCGTTCCGCCATCGGGGGCAATCGAATTAATTGTAGCTGCATCGAACGCCCAACCAGTAAAGTCCAATGCAGTAGCTTTGGCAGTCTCTGCAAAAAGAATAGAAGCAAAAAAACAACCAGCAACTCCCATTTTAGCTGCCAATCCCAAGACTCTCATTTTATTCTCCACAAATAAACTTAGAATGAATTCAAGTGAGTTGCCAGTTCTCCGGCTTTTTCTTTCTGATGGCTGATAAAACCATGCGTGAACAAATCATAAGGTTTTTAAGCAAAAAAAATACCATTAAAAATATAAATATAATATATATAATTATGAAATATAAGACTGATTTATCCTTATCGTTTTCATCAAAGAAGCTGACAATTGTTTAAATTGTTGTCACCAACTAAAGTAGGGGGTAGGGAACATTTAATATTCCAAGGGTCTGTCAGTCTCAAAGAAACGTCGAATGAGAAATGAAGCTTATCGGTTTTTTCGCCGTTTTAAGACATAATCCCCACCGATACGGACAAAACCGGACGCCGGACGACCCCTGAATGTCTGATTCTGATGATGATAAAATAAGAAATATTTGGCACTTTCACAGACCAGACTTGAGAGGGAGGCGACCTTGGACGGGAACGATCTTATTCGTTTGGAGATGAAAAGACTCGGACCGATGGCTGTCGAAAAAGGGGATCTGCTTTTGCTGAGCGGGGACAACAATGCCGATGCGTCCATGTGGGACCCGAACAGCAATGGTCCCAAATCCTACCAGTCCCAGGTCGCAGGACTCAGACTGGCAGCGGGCGGCGTGTTCCATGTGCTCACTCTCAAGTCTGCCGGAGAAGCGACTCTTTCGATCCATTTCGTGTTTCCCAGCCGAACGGATCCGGGGCGTCAAGTCCAAATGTGGGTCCGTCGGGTGGGCCGGAGCTTTCAAGGCGCCGGTTCCGGATATGTGCTGATGAATATGCGACATGTGGTCAACGTCCAGGGAAAGACAATACACACGCAAACAGGGAACACCGTCTGTCTTGACGACATAACAGACGACTGTTACCTGGACAGGGAAGGCCGATTTGTTTTTGTCAAATCCCCGGTTGGCAGTCCTCCGTCCATGATTGCTGTCGGTTATACGAACAGTGACGGAACACAGGACCTGGCGGAGCTGATCCTGACGGAAAGCGCCTGCCCTGAAATGCTTCACGTGTTTTCCACCCTGGAATTTCCGGATTAACCTCCTGTGTGCCTCCGGTTTGAGGAACAATGCAGGGTGAATATCTTTCCGGATTCCCGACCCGGAAGTGTTTCGGGTGGGGAATCAACGGATCCGTCTTCTGAAGCCGGTCGGGAGACGATGCTCACAAAAGTCCCTCCGGTTAACGGGGACGCGGTTGACTTGCGACGTACGCCGCAATGTCCCAGGACTCCTGGTCGGTCAGTCTGCCTGATGGTCCGGGAGGCATGTTCATTTTGAGAAATTCGGCCAATACCCGGACGGAATGGAAGCCGGATTCCATCGGGTAGGACTGGGTACCCCAGACCGGTGATCCTCCCCTGGCCGGGTTGCCCTGACCATTCAGGCCATGGCAGGAGGCACAGCGATTCTGGTAAAGAGTCATTCCTTCAAGCGTGTCCGGCGTCCGGAGAATGTGGGGCCCCCTGAACAGAGGAGAGCCCTGTTTCGGTACCGGGATGGTCCGGAACCCTTGTCCCCTGAGGGGGAGTCCAACGGGTGCTCCCTTGGCCAGCCAGAAGAGGTAGGCATTCAGCGCACGGACGGTTTCTCCGCCGGCAGGGGGAGGTGTTCCATGCAGGCTGTTCCGGAAGCAGGCGCGAATCCGGTCGTTTAACTGAATCAATGCGTTTTTTCTCTCGTCGAACCGGGGGTAGTGGACGTATGCCGCCCACATGGGCGCGGCATAGGGCTTTCTGCCGGCATCCAGATGGCAGCTTGCGCACGTCAGGCTGTTTCCCGTATAGCGCGGAGCGTATGTTCCCGTTTGGGTAAAGATTTTTTCTCCCTTTTTGACCAGGTCTCCCAAGGGTCCCGGGGGGTATTCCTCCGGGGCAGGGGGATGAAAGAATCCGGGACCATTTTCGGAAGGCAGCACAATGTGGGAAGAGCCGAAGAAAAACAGCAAGGCCAGTGCTGTCTGAAGGAAAAAAAATCGGGGCCTGTTCAACATGCATGTTCTCCTTCCGTGTTCTCCGGGGGCATAAGATCAGGACCTCTAGCCGGGAAGCCGGAGCTTATTTTGACAATGGCTTGTCCGGCCGGGGTTGACTGTCGATATAGGCGGCCACATCCCAGGCCATCTGTTCCGGAAGTGACGTCCCCTTCGAGAGAGGCATATTCATCTTGATGAACCCGGCAAGCTTGGCGACCTTATAAAATCCGGCCCCCTTGTTGTAAGAACCGTCGCCCCAAACCGGTGGAAAAGCGATTTCGCCACGGGAAATCCGGCCTTGTCCGTGAAGCCCGTGACAGAGAGCGCATCGCGCGACATAGACCTTTTTCCCCCGGATCGGATCTGGGGTTTTCGCCGGTTTCGGGAGTGTCACCATTCGACTCCCTTTCAGATTCACACCCACGGGGGCTCCCCTGGACATCCAGAAACTGTAGGCGATCAGTGATTTGATCGTGCGTCCGTCCACGGGAGGAGCTTTTCCGTTCATGGAAAAACGGAAGCATCCCTGGATGCGTTCGGCAAGGGTGTTGACCCTGTGGTTCTTTTTTCTGTATCGGGGGTACATGACATAAGCCCCCCACAGGGGAGCCGAGTAGGGCCTTTCGTCCGCGATCCAGATGACAGCTCTCGCATGTCAGTTTGTTGCCCGTGTAGCGTCCGGCATACTCTCCCGTCCGGGTAAAGATCTTTTCTCCGTTTCGGATCAGGTCCCCGAACCCCCCCGACGGGATCGAGTCCTCCGGAGCCGGGGTGAAGATCCCGTTCGTGTTCTCTGCGAGTCCAGGATCCGGGATTATTGTGACGCAAAGGGCAGAAAACGCCAGACACATTCCTGCAAAAAATCTTCGCGACAGCTCTTGTCTGAAGCGCATGAATTTTTCTCCTTCCTAGCGGCCGTTCTCACGCGGGGGATTCAGGCTCGAAAAATATTCCGCAACGGCTTTCCTCTCCCCGGCGGACAGACGACGGGCAATTCCCCGCATGAGTCCCTGGGGATCGTCCTTTCTTTCGAGAAAGGCATAGGCGATAAGCTGGCGCATGAGGTAGGTGCGGTTCTGTCCTGCAATGTAGGGAAAGAGGGGAGGGACACCGCTTCCGTTCACTCCATGGCACTGGACGCAGGCCGGGATATTTTTTTTCCAGAGTCCCCGGAGGGCAATTTTTTTCCCAAGCGCCACGCGTTCGGGCGAGGGAGGCGAGACATCCCGAACCTTGGGGGTATGAATGTGCGCGTAGTACAAGGCAACCGCCTCTATGTCGTGTTCGCTCAGGTTTTCAACCACCCCGGCCATGACGGGTCCATAGCGTTTCCCCTTCTGGACTTCCCGTATTTCCCTGGCGATATATTGCCGGGTCTGGCCGGCAATGCGCGGTGCTCCGATGGAGGGCATTCCTCCACCTCTCAGACGGTGGCATTCCATGCAGGCCGTATTCCCCGGATCCCCGTTTCCGGCCTCGGCAATATGCTTCCCCCAGGCCATGAGGTCGTCTCCTTTGGCCGGAAGAGGAGCAAAAACTCCCAGGAGGAGGGAACCGAAAAAAAGTCCGACAATCAGCGTTTTCACGGGATGGTTCTCCTTCCTGCTTGCCTAACAGGGGTTTTTCCCTCAGGCGGAAGCATGGGAAAAAAATTCAAAGATATTGTTGAAGTATGGATGCATTATGGCCCGGATGAAGAACCGGATCGAATAAGGAATAGTTAGCGTGAACATAAGAAATCGTCCGGGTTTTCAAGGTGTGCAAGAGTCGGTTGTGGGATATTGCCGGGAGAAGCGCGGGGTCGGGACCGGTGTTCAGACTGGTCGGGAAAGGCCTCTTGGAGAGTGTGGGCGGGAGGTGTTTCCAGTGTTCAGAACCCTCAGGCCCTGAAGGTTTTCAAGGTGCTCAAGGAGCGACTGGTTCGTCTGGCGGATTTCTTCCTTGAGTGAGGAAAGTCTCTCCATCTCGTGGTTGTCGCGTGCATGAAGAGCTTCCTGGATGAGCGTATGGAGATGTTCATGGATCTTCCTGTATTCTTCAAACTCCGGAATCCCTCCGTATGTGCTTTGACCGTCCCCGTCGATCCAGCGGCCCTGCATGCAACGATGGGAGTCCGTCCATTCAGGACGGGTTTCGCCGGGAATTCCGATTCCGGTCAGAAAGTTTGCATAAAAGACGCGGGCAGCGCCTTTCGCCATAAGAAGCGAATAATCTGTCAATCCCCAGGGTGGACTTGTCCAATTTTCCCAGGAGGAAAAATTCCGATAACTTCTGATCCACTCTGGAATTTTATCGGGCGGAATGGGTGGAGAGATGGCATTGCCCTGTCCGATCTGGCAACCCCACTGGAGCAGGTGGAGCCCTTCCTGTTCTGTCTCGATTCCTTCCCCAACGGCATCAACAAGCAGGAGTCTTGCGGAAGTGATCAGGCTCGCGACAATGGCCATGTCATTGGGACTTTTTTCGAGGTTTTTGACAAAGTTCCGGGGAATGGTGACACGGTCGATGCCCAGCGTCTGCAGATAGGAGAGGGCCCCCTGTTCGTTGCCAAGGTTTCCGATGCTGAAGGAGACACCAGTGATCCGGCACTCGTCGACGACACCCTTGACTTTCCGGATGTCCCGGAACAGCTTTGTGTCCGAAATATCAAGCTCCAGAAGAGAAGGGGAAAGACGCGGGTAGCGACCAAAGGCATTTTTGAGATCCGAAGGGAATCTTCCGGAAAGCAAACTCCGGCAGGAGATATTCATCCGGACTGGGAGGTTCAACCCCTGTCTGCGCCAAAGGTCCGATTGACGCAAAATTTCTTCAAGCCCCCATTGTTCGGTTTCAAGAATCGCATCGCAATCTTCCAGTGTCCTGATAAAGGATCCCGCTTCGAGAAGACCTTTTGCAGGATGGTTCCATCGCAAGAGAGCTTCGACACCCACAACTTTGCCCGAACGCAGCTCTGCCTGCGGCTGATAATGGAAGACGAAACGGTTTTCCCGAATGGAAGAGACAAGTTCGAGTTGCATGCTGTGCTGTTTATTCAGGGACTCTGCCATAAAGATGGAAAATGCCTGCCAGCCGTTCTTGCCATGTTCCTTGACCTGATAAAGCGCAATGTCGGCGTGTTTGAGAAGGGTTTCGGCATCGGCATCGTCCGGAGGCACCACCGTGAATCCAATGCTTCCGCTGATCGAAATGCTCTCTTTTTCATGAGAAAAAGGGATCGACAACGAATGAATGATGCGATCGAAGAGATCGGAGCCTCCCGATCCTTCGACTCCGGCCAGAAGAAGTCCGAATTCGTCTCCCCCCAGCCTGGCCAGTGTGTCCGTGGATCGCAGGATGGCCTTGAGACGTTCGGCGACCAGGATCAAAAGTCTGTCCCCGGCCGGATGACCAAGCCGGTCATTGACAAACTTGAATCCATCAAGGTCCAGTATTCCCAGCACAAAGGGTTCTCTCTTCCGGCGATAGCGTTCGATGGCCTGAGCGGTCCGGTCCTGGAAGAGTCGTCGGTTCGGTAGATCGGTGAGGGAGTCGAACAGTGAAAGGTGCGTGTATTCGGCTTCACGCCGTAACCGTTCTTCTTCCCGATCCCGGTTGTCGATGGCGAAAGAGAGATTTTCAACGAGAATGTTGATCAGATCCACCAGGGGGGAATCAAAAAAATCCGGCTCACTCGCATGCACGAGTAGGACGCCAAACGGATTTCCTCCACGGCTTACCGGAAAACCGGCTCCGGACAAGATCCCGGAGCGGAGATACAGCTCCCGGATTTGGAGATCCGTGAGGTGTTTCTCGATATTATTCCAGATCACCGGGCGCCCGGTCCGGACCGTTTCCCCCCACAAACCTCTTCCCTCCGGGATGGATGGGTCGCTCGAAACTTCGAAGTGTTCAAAGTCTCGGGAAGCATGACCAAACTGTGCCAGGACATGACCTTTGGGTGTCCCGGTGTCCCGGCAGATGAACCTTGCCAGAGAGACACCTCCCTCCTCGACAACGATCCGGCACGTTTCCGTCAGAAGAGTTTCGACTTCGGGGAGGGTCAGGATAACCCGGTCGATTCGGGAAAGAGCCTGGTAAAAATGATTTTGTCGTGACGTTTTTTGCGATGTCGACATCTTTTGAAAAAAGAAGAATCCTCCTCCGGTCAGAATTGTCAGAAGAAGGCCACCTCTGGCGAGATTGACGAGGAGCAGTCTCCGGAAAAGAAGAATGCGGCTTTCGCTGGTGCGGTCGGACAAGCGTGCAAAGAGAAGAACCAGCTTCCGGTCCAGTCGCGAAAAATGTTCTATGGTCGATTCGTCTCGGGAACGGGAACGGAATCTGCCGAACAGCCGGCTTGTCTCCGATAGAAGCCTTCGATCTTCCGGGGGCAGGAAGGAAGCGTTATCCAGCATTGTCGACAGCACAGCCTGTCCCTGGATTAAAAGCCCTTCCCGATAGGCGGAGGAAGGGAACGGAAAAACGTTTTTGTCGGAGAGGGTGTTCAGGAGAAAAAGATTGGTGACATTTTCCAGAGAAGACAGGGAATCGGAAAACCGGTTTGTCTGTGTGATCAGACGGTGGATTCGAAGATTTTCGGCAGATAGAAATAAATAAAGGGCAAGAGTTGCGAGAAGGATGAGGGGAACCCGGAGGCCCATATAGCCAAAAATGGACGGGAGAATCTTTTTTCCCCTCACGGAATCCAAACGCCTGGCTCCTTCCGTTGATTTACCGGGGTCACGGTCCATCAAAAGTCCGGACATCTTCTCTGAAGGGAGTGAGGCCGGAGACGGGTGCATCCGAAAATCCCCTGTTTCCGGAAAAGATAGCAAAAGATAAAGGAGAAAAGATAGGAAATGTGATTTGGGTCTCAGCGGTCCGGTTTGGTCTTTCCCGAAAGAATCTCTTCTCCGGTTCAGAGGACGGGGATTTTCCGGGGGAAAGATCGGGGATATATTGGAGCAGAGAACAAGATGCAGGAGGAGTCCGGTCGTGAAACGAAGCAGGTGGTACGGGGTTTGGATTCCGGTCTTTCTCTTTCTCTTTTCGGGGCAGGGATTTTCCGCGGAGTTCGGTCAGGGGGGGATGTCCGTCATTCCCTCTCCGCTATCTCCCTCCCCCGCCACCACTCCCCTGCCCACGACACCGCTTCCGTCTCCGCTGCCGAACCGGTCTTCCCCGTCGGGAACTCCACCTGGAACCCCGCCGTACCCGGGCATCACAGGTTTGTCCTCTCCGAAGGTTTCTCCCACCGCATCCCGTCTTGTCATCCGGACGACCCCTCCGGGGGCACGGGTGTTTTTTGATGGGATCGATCTCGGCCGAACCCCCCTGAATACGGAGGTTCCCCCCGGAACGAACAGGAGACTCGTTCTTTTGTTAAAAGGGTACAGACCGGTCCGGATGAGAATTTTTGTGGAAGGCGGAAAAATGCTGGGGATGGCGTTTACCCTTCACCCGGTTGTACGCCCATCCGTCCGGAAAAATAAGGACAATCGTCAGAAAATGCCCTGAAGCGATTTTCGGGCGTCCTTGGGAAGGACTCCGTCCTTTTCCAGGACTTTCAGAAGATTCAGAACTCCCGTGGCCACTCCCGGCCAGCCCTGTCCCGGAAAGACGGTATCTCCGACCTGATAAAGCCCATTCAAGGGTGTCCGGCAGGAGGCGAAGCCGAAAGGAAAATGCTCCGACGTCATGGGAACGCCTCCCACACTCCCCTCGGTTCTTCCGGTAAAACGACGAAATGTCCGGGGCGTTCCCACCAGAATTTCTCCCTTGGCAGCGTGGCGGATCTCCGGAAGATGCGCGCATATCTGCGCCAGCATGAACGCCCGCACCCGTTCTTTTTGCTCCGCATAACGAACCGGTTCAAGATTTTCCCAACGGGCGGGTTCCGTGTGGGTCGAAACGGTTACGGATCTCAAGCCACCCGGAGACAGCCGTTCATCCGAAGGGTCCGAAAGGGAGAGAAACAGCGAATTGCTGCCTGTCCAGGGGTTTTTCTCGTGGTGAATCTGGTGGTGCAGGTCGGGTTGTCTGTCCGGCGGAAGTTGCACCATGAAGTAGAGCGTCACGGCACCCCACCGTCGGGGAACTCGGTGAATGGCTTCCTGTGCCTTCCGGCGAACGGGTTCCGCGTCCACCAGCTCTCCGAGACTCCAGATATCCCGGTTCAGAACGACCTGTCGGGCTTCAATTTCTCCCCGGGCCGTCTGGAGGATGTACCGGTCGATTTTCGGCAGAATCCGCCGGACCCGGGTCCGGCGAAGAATCCGGGGGATCGGTTTTGCCAGGGCATCAAGGGCGGCAGACATTCCGCCGAGAGCGACATGATTGTCGAGCGTGGCATAGCTGAGGCCCAGTGCGGCCGGCAGGAACGCCACGTCGCGGGATGTGGCCTGCGTCGTGATCAAAAGAAGGTGATCGAGAAACGTTTGATACAAAGGGTCTCGGGTGACCGAATGGATATGGTTGCTTGCCCGCCTGAGGACCGAGGGACCGGTTGTGGAAAGAAGGCGCATCGCCCAGCCAAGGGAGTGCAGGCTCTCCCCCAGGTTCTTCGGCGGAAACACGGGAAGGGTCCACAGAGCCGGCCAAAGAGCATCGGCTGTCCGGAAAACCGAAGACCAGAGGCGTTCGTGATCGATGTTGGGGAAGCTGTGTTCCAGGGCCTCCAGGAACGCATCCCGGTTCTGGAGCAAAGGGACCGTCGTGTGGGGAAGGTGGACCCGGATGGCTGGGTCCACGGGCCGCACGGGCAACTTGATCCCCAGGACCCGGGCAATTCTTCCGACCGGAAGACGGTCGTCCAGCCCGACCAGTGTCGTGGCTCCGGCATTAAAGACACCTCCCTTGTGCTCGAAGGTTCCCGAACACCCCCCGAGATAGTCGAGGGCTTCCA